>NZ_JBIEKI010000006.1:0-168530 GCF_043497085.1 Halobacillus sp. B23F22_5
TATCATTCCTATTAGAATTCAAGGGGAAGTCCTCCTTTTGATGTTTGTATTTGGTTGTACAAATGCATCTTAACGGAGGGCTTTTTTTAATTCAAGGACCCCTCTACTGAATCCCACAGGAATCTCCCGTGGGAGAAGGGGCTAGGCGAGACCCCACAGGTCGTGAAACGACCGAGGAGGCTCGCCAGCTCCCCCACAGGAAAGCGAATCGTTTCCCAGCCATCCTTTTCCTGTCTTTGTAACGGACCCAAATTACCTTGAAACTGAGTCCTCCACAATTCGGTTGTTGAATAATCTTCTCATAAAAAATCACAATAACGTTCAACAGTTCTTATAGATAAGATTCATTATTAGCCTATGCTTGTACGAGGACAGAATGACTATCCACGTATGAAAGACAGGCGTATGCACATGATAAAACTATATAGAATAAAAAGGAGTGTGCACAATGGGTCAAAGACACCAATTTCGAGCAGGCGATCATGCCCCGAATAATGGGGTATATGTAGAAATCGGCGAGACAGGAAGCATGGTGACAGAGCCGCAGCAAATCCATTTGAAGGCTGGCGACCGCTTCCCTGAAACAAAAAACCAGGACCGCATTTGGACGTATAAACGCAAACCTTAATATATCATGAATACAAAAGGCTGTCTCCATAAATGGTCAACTTCATACCATTAGGAGACAGCCCATTGATTTGTATTTGTTTTAAAAAGGATCTAAGCCTCGTCCTTGATTAACCCATCACCAAGAACAATTGCAGCTCCAGAGAATAGTACGGTCAAAACAACGACTTGTACGAAACTGAAATCGGAGCTTTGCATATTGCTGATAACATACGTAATCATGAAGCTTAATAAGAAAGCCCAAAAGATAGTCCAAAAGAAACGCATATCTGTTCACCTCATTTAACATTCTCTCATTAGTTTATCAAACCCCGTAAGAAAAATAAATATGAAATCGCTTTAGTCGATGAATAATTGAATAACACCCCCCTTCTTATGAATAAATATGGAATAGCGAAGGGGGACGCGAACATGGTTTATATCATCGATGCATGCTTCCATTGGATAGGATTTCATCTAACGCAGCATTTGCTGACAGAAGGGCACGAAGTGATTGGTATTGATCCGCTTGAGGGTACAAAACAGGAGAACCTGTATTTTTTTATCGGTCGAAACAGCCGTTTTCAACATTTTCATTCTATAGAAGAAATGGAGCGGCATTGTCATAACGAAACGATTGAAGCAGTTATAAGTGTTGGCAGACCTGCAAATGGCAAAAGCCGTTTTGGGGAATTGTTTGTTTGTGAAAGTGTGGAAGGGTTCATGAAGAACGAAGGGACCAGTGTTGAACTTCCGCCACTGTACGGGGAATGGATGCCGCGGGATGAACAGGCGATTAATATCAGCAAATCAGAACCCTTATTGTTTTCCGAACTGGTTGATAGGGAGGATTCCATCTATATAGAAGACTTTATTGTATATTTCTTTAAGAATTTTTGGGAAAAAGGAACGAGAGTCTCAGCAAGTGATTTACGTTCTCTCCAGTTATCACCAACAAAAAATAAAGAAGAGTTGAAAGAACAGTTACAGGAACATTATCGACAATACCGCCGAATTTATGAAGATTAGGTTAATTTTCCTACTAATTCATTTACTTATAATAGTAAATATAGTTAAAATAAGAATAACAAAGTGATAAGTGAAGCTGTAGGAGTGCTTATAGTGAAAAAAATCATCGTAATAAACTTGCTGGCAATGATGATATTGACTGGTTGCAATGTCGGTTTCAGTGAAGGGGAAATTAGATCTGTCGGAATGCTGGTGGAAACGACAATCCATGATCAGGCATGGGGACAGAAAGGTTATAAAGGGTTGTTGGATATAAAGGAAGAGTATGATGTCGATGTTTATTTTAAGGAAGGCATCAAAGACCAATCCGATGTAAACAAGGCAGTAGATGAGCTTGTTGATAAAGGAGTCAATGTCATCTTCGGCCACAGCAGTATTTATGGAGAATATTTCAAAAACATACATGAAGATTATCCGGAAGTCCATTTTGTCTATTTCAACGGCGGCTATTCTGCTGAAAATGTTACGAGCCTAAATTTCAGCGCAGATGCCATGGGTTTTTTCGGAGGGGTAGTAGCGGGAAGTATGACGAATTCTGATCAAATCGGATTGATTGCTGCTCATGAATGGCAGCCGGAAGTGGAAGGATTCTACGAAGGGGTGAAATATATCAACCCGGAGGCGAAGGTGAACTTTTCTTTCGTAGGAAGCTGGGATAATACGGAACAGGCAATGCGGTTATATGATCGGATGGCCCAGCAGGGAGCCGATGTCTTCTATCCTGCCGGAGATGGTTTTAATCCGCCTATGATTCAGCAGGTACAAAATGATGGCCATTATGCTATCGGGTATGTATCCGACCAGTCTTCTCTCGGCGAAGGAACCGTGTTGACCAGTACAGTCCAGCACGTGGAGAAATTATATTTGATAGCGATGGAACGTTTAATGGAAGGAAAGCTTCCAGGAGAGGTATTGACCTTTGATTTTCAGGATGGTGCCATTTCTATGGGGAAGTTCAGTCCTGATGTTCCCGAAGAGGTCAAGGATCAAGTCAACAACATGGTAGATAATTATATTGAAACGGGAGAGCTCCCGTCAGAGAGATAAAATAGAAAGCCGCTGCTTAAGCAAAATAAGCAGCGGCTTTTTACATACTCTGAGGAAAAATGATTATAAGAATAATCAGCAAGAAGAGAGAGAACCGCACCATATTTGAGACCTTGGGAAGAGGTGATTTTGCGTATAAGCATGAAAACGGACGGATGTATGAGAGATAAAGCAGATGATTCCAATTAAAAGTAACACCTCCGTTGGTGGAGGTGTTGCTTTAAAGACTGCTTACCGGTCGCTTCCGCTTTTAAATTTATCGATTGCTTTTGATAGGTTTTTGATGTAGGGGTTGAAGGCGTGGTAGGTATCGGACATGCTTTTCATCAATTCCATCCAATCAAATGATGGTGTTTCTTCTTGTTTTTCATCAGCGCTTGTATGACGATTCCGGTCCGGGTTCCGATTACCAAACATGAAAGCATCAAAAGGGTCCTGTCTTTTTTCATTATCGGCCACAGCTAACACCTCCTGCATTATCCTATGTAAAGAGGGCTGACGCTTGTGGGCGCAGGACTTTTGAATACTTGCTAAAATGAAGCTTATACATTAAAATTAGGACCAAGTCATAATAATTAGTATTAGACACTACCATAAGGGGATGGATATATGAAAGCTGGAATTTTAGGTACTGGCCACTTTGTACCGGAAAAAGTCCTCACGAATAAAGATTTAGAGAAAATGGTTGATACGAGCGATGAATGGATCAAGACTAGAACTGGGATAGAAGAACGTCGGATTGCGGACGATGATATGGACTCATCTGATATGGCCTTCCGTGCTTCCGAGCGTGCACTTGAAAATGCCGGAGTCAAGGCGGAAGACCTGGATATGATCCTTGTAGCTACCGTGACACCCGATACGCCTTTCCCATCGGTTTCCTGTATGATTCAGGAACGGCTTGGAGCAAAGGGAGCTGCCGCGATGGATGTCAGCGCAGCTTGTACAGGGTTCATGTACGGTTTATCCACAGCTAAGCAATTCATTGAGTCTGGGGATTATAAAAATATTTTAGTCGTAGGTGTGGAAAAACTATCGAAAATCGTCGATTGGGATGACCGCAATACGGCTGTCTTATTCGGTGACGGTGCTGGAGCGGCTGTCGTCGGCCCTGTCAGTGAAGGAAAAGGAATTCTTTCTTATGAACTGGGAGCAGATGGCGCCGGTGGTGAGCATCTGTACCAGGACGAAGAAGATCACCTGTATATGAACGGACGGGAAGTGTTCAAATTCGCTGTTCGCCGTATGCCGGAGGCTTCGGTAAATGTGGTAGAGAAAGCTGGCTTCAATAAAGAAGATGTAGACTATCTAATTCCACACCAGGCAAACATCCGCATCATGGAAGCAGCACGGGAACGCCTTGGCATATCGGAAGAAAAAATGGCGATCAAAGTGAATAAATATGGAAATAATTCAGCAGCTTCCATCCCGATCGCTTTGTCTGAAGCAGTAGAAGAAGGTAAAATAAAAGAAGATGACCTGGTGGTCCTTGTCGGTTTCGGCGGCGGATTGACTTGGGGAGCAGTCGCCCTGCGTTGGGGCAAGTAGTAGAAGGAGGTAGCAGGTATGGAAAATAAACGTGTTGTCATTACAGGGCTTGGAGCCATTTCCCCTGTAGGAAACAATGTCAAAGATATGTGGGACAGCATCACTTCCGGCCGTTCCGGAATTGATACGATGACAAAGATTAATAAAGATGAATATCCTGCCAAAGTGGCAGCGGAAGTGAAGGATTTCGATCCTACAGAATTCATTGAAAAAAAAGAAGCGCGTAAGATGGACCCGTTTACCCAATACGCAGTAGCAGCTTCCCTGATGGCTGTCAAAGACGCCAATCTTGAAATCACAGAAGAGAATGCTTATCGTACCGGTGTCTGGATTGGCTCAGGTATCGGAGGTATGGGGACTTATGAAGAACAGTTCGAAAAGTTCCAGAAAAAAGGATACCGGAGAGTCAGCCCGTTTTTCATCCCGATGATGATTCCGGATATGGCAGCTGGACAAGTATCGATCACACTGGGAGCAAAAGCGATGAACTCTTGTACCGTGACAGCATGTGCATCCGGTGCGAACTCGATCGGGGATGCGTTCAAAGTCATCCAACGGGGAGATGCGGATATCATGATTACCGGCGGTACAGAATCACCGATGAATAAGATGTCGTTTGCCGGCTTCTCCTCTGCAAAAGCATTATCCTTTAATGAGGATCCGAAGACAGCGAGCCGTCCATTTGATAAAAACCGCGATGGCTTCGTTATGGGTGAAGGTGCTGGAATCCTGGTTATGGAAACATTGGAATCTGCACAAAAGCGTGGTGCCCATATTTACGGAGAAATCGTAGGTTATGGTTCTACTGGAGATGCTCATCACATTACGGCGCCAGCACCAGAAGGGGAAGGAGCCGTCCGTGCGATGAAGCAGGCACTTGAAGATGCTGGTATGAGTCCAGAAACAATTTCTTATATCAATGCTCATGGTACCTCAACCGAATTGAACGACAAATTCGAAACGATGGCCGCTAAGCAGGTATTCGGAGAGCATGCCCGTAAAATAGCGATGTCATCCACCAAGTCGATGACTGGTCATCTCCTTGGTGCAGCCGGAGCGATTGAAGCGATCATTTCCTTGAAAGCGATCGAGGATGGTATTTTACCTCCAACGATCAATTATGAAACGCCGGACCCGGATTGTGATCTGGATTATGTACCAAATGAAGCTCGTAAACAGCAAGTAGATGCTGTCATGAGTAACTCGCTTGGATTCGGCGGGCATAATGCCAGCCTCGTTTTCAAAAAATATGAGTGATACGTGCATAAAAAATGGTGCGATTCCTTTAAAGGATCGCACCATTTTTATTTTATTCTGTTGTTTTATCTTCGAGTTCGAAAAACTTTTGTAAGGCTTCACGGTTCTTTTGTTCATCATGGGCAAGCACTGCTCCAGCATGACTGTATCTTTCATCCCAGTAGGAACCTTCCACTGGAACTCGTAACGTGTCGATACTGTCAGGAGCATTAAAGATGAAATCTTTGCCGAGTCCGACCATCTTGCCAGAATCGATGTTGGTATCGATATAGGGCTGCAGCGTACCGATCAATCTGGGTACCTTTAGCAGTCCTTTGGCAGAGACTAGTTCATCCTTCATTAATTGGATGACTTCCTGTTGCCGTTTGACACGACCAAAGTCACTGGACGCATCTCCGCGGTAGCGTGCATAACCTAATAATTCTTCCCCGTTCAGCTTTTGGGTGCCTGGTTCTAAGTTGATGGTACCTGCGTTATCTTTATAGTACATTTTTTTCTCTACATCTACTTCAATGCCTTTTGGAGCTACTGTATCGACGATTTGTTTAAATCCGTCAAAGTCGACGATCGAATAATATTCTGTTTCAATACCAAAGTTCTTTTTGATCGTTTGTCTAAGCAGCTCCGGTCCCCCAAAGGCAAACGCAGCATTCAGCTTATTGTAGCCATATCCGGGGATATCCACGTAGGTGTCCCGCATCAAGGATGCCAGTTTTGCTTCATTTTCTTTAGGGTCATATTGAGCAATCATAATGGTATCAGTACGCATCGTTTCTTTATTGCTGCGCTTATCGACACCAAGCATCAGCACGGTTGTTTTGCCATCTTTATTATCCACGCCCTGGAATTCATCTTTGAATTCACTATTCTCAAGCTCTCCTTCAGACTCGCCCATAGCGTCCCGTTTACCTGCCATATATTCATAGCTGCTAATTCCGATTCCTATTAATAAGAAAAGCAGAAGCACAGCAATGAAAGCTTTTCTTTTCCTTCTCTTCTTTCGGTTTTGCTGTTTGTATTCTTTTCGAGTGGTCACCAAAGTATCACCTCATTTTAAAAAAACCACTATCTATTAATTTACCGCTTATAGCATAGATAGTAAATAGTTTTTACGGATGATATCGTTTTCATGTCATGTTAAGAGCGTTTGTCTCATATATTTAACAAAAAATGGACAGGCTGGAGGGATGGATATTTTTTATTGGTTCTTGTTTTTAGTAGGGTTCGGTTTCACTGTCAGTGGTGGAATATCCTTGATTTCTTATATGAATCTGCTTCCAGCGGGCTTTACCTGGATTGAGTACCTCCAGTTTGTCCAGACGCGCAGTGAGTGCTGGTTATTTCCAATCGGTGTCACTCTTATGCTGCTTTCTACATTAAAAATTGGACAATCCCCTTGTCAATAATTCCAATCGGAGAATAAAACTTCCAAATTTGGCCATACTGATGGCAAATGAAACTAAGGGATGGAAGGTGAGTACCGGGTATGTTATATTTACATGATGTTTGGGTGAACTGGTTCGAAGGGGAGGAGAACGGATACAACGTTTCTCCATTTCATGAGTGGCGGAAAGAAGATGGGATTGAGCTATTGGATCAAGCTCCGCTGCTGTATATAACAGATGATTTGTATCAGTATATTGAAAATGATTTACAGGATTTGCCGATCAGTTTGTTAGAATCCATCCATAGAAGAGCTTACTTAAGAAAAAACCAGGAGCGTAAGTCACTCGATTATGCCGCTATTGTTACCAATGGTCACTCTGTGCTAGCATTCGATACACTTGGCTATACACTGCCAGTCCGTAAGAGCAGGCTGATTCCACGCCAGGAAAGACTGGCTCTTGAAATGATTGAAGGACAAAAGCCGAATAAATATGACTGGGATCCTTCCTTGGCGAAAAAGGAACATCACATACTATCCTTGTCTCCTGAATACATGCTGGGGCTTACAAGGAAGGAAAGACAATTGAAACAGCTGCTGATGATGGCGCTGGATCAATTACAGCATACCGACAACCCGGAAGAAATACGTTATTGGCTGACCGAATGGGAGCCGAGCCATTATCCAATGGTTAAAGAATATACGATTGAACAGGCCTGGCAAAAACTTTATGAAGGGACGACCCCAGGGTGGAGCCGTGCTCACGAAGAGTTATGCGGTAAAATCATCAAGGGGCAGCCATTCTTTGAGAAAATTTGGGAATTAGAAAATCATAAAGCAGAAGCAGGAATAAAAAACCAGAATTGAAGGAGTCCTTCAATTCTGGTTTTTTTAGTGTGGTTCGTTAAGCAATCACACCGTTTTTATTTCTTTTTCTTTTTGACGCGCCCAAGACCCATCGCTTTTTTTGCTTTGCGAAGCATTTTTTCTGCTGCCTGATTAGCACGCTCTGCCCCGTTATCCAGGACATCATCCAGCTCTTCAGATTCAAACAATTCATGATAACGCTCCTGGATAGGGGAGAGTGTTTGAATGACGGCATTCGCAACGTCCTGCTTGAATTCCCCGTATCCTTTTCCTTCGTATTTCACTTCTAATGCTTCCACCGTCTCTCCGGTACAAGTGGAATAAATGGTAAGCAGGTTGGAAATTCCCGGTTTATTTTCTTTATCATATTTAACGATGCCTTCCGAATCAGTGACAGCACTCTTAATCTTTTTCTCGATTTTCTTTGGCGCGTCGAGCATTGAAATATAGGCTTTCTGGTTTTCATCGGACTTGCTCATTTTTTTGGTAGGATCCTGGAGTGACATAATCCTGGCGCCAACTTTTGGGATACTCACTTCTGGTACTGTGAAAATATCGTTGTATTTATTATTAAAGCGTTCTGCTAAATTACGGGTAAGCTCCAGGTGCTGTTTCTGATCTTCCCCGACTGGAACAATGTCGGTTTTATATAGAAGAATATCGGCAGCCATCAATGGAGGGTAGGTCAACAATCCAGAGGAGACAGCTTCTTTTCCCTGCGATTTGTCTTTGAACTGCGTCATCCGCTCCAGTTCACCGATGTAGCTGACACATTGCAGCATCCAGCCGAGCTGCGTGTGGGCTGGAACTTCCGACTGGATGAACAGCGTAGATTTCTCTGGATCGATGCCAGAAGCAAGGTATAAAGCAGCCAGTGAACGAATATTGTCACGCAGCTTTAAACGGTCCTGTGGGACAGTGATGGCATGCTCATCGACCACACAGAAGTAACAGTGGTTCTCTTCCTGAAGTTCGACGAAGTGTTTCATCGCTCCTAAATAGTTACCGAGTGTTAATGTACCACTTGGCTGAATTCCTGAAAAAATTGTCTTCATGTTTTCCACCTCATTTAATTTATTTGTGAACATTCGTGTCTGGGATACGTTTGTTTCAAGAAATGTAAATTGCAGCTTTCCCCAATAAAAAAAGGCCATTCTCCCTCTATAAAGAAGGGACGAATGAACCGTGGTACCACCCTTGTTACTCCGCACTATGCGGAATCACTTGACCTTTAACGCAGGGGTACGTCGTCTGTAACGAAGCTCCAAAGCCCAATTCCCGGTAACCTTTGTCAGCTGTTTTCACCAACCACAGCCTCTCTGAAAAACAGGGAAGTCCGGTACTATACTTTTTCAACGCATTTCACTATTTTGCTATTCAAGAAAATTATAAATAAGTTTTCTGTGTGTTGCAACAATCAGTTGATTACCCCTGATAGTAATAAATAAGCATACCGATCATTCCGAAGTTCATGAACATTCCCTGAAATAGAAAGAACTTTAAAACTCTACCGTCGATGGTCTGGGAGGGAAGAGGCTTCTTTTTCCAATCTTCCATATAATCTGCTGTTTTCGCTACTCTATGGTAGAATCTGCGAAAACTATAAGTTATTGAGTCGAAAAAGCCTCCGCGGATCACCCACAATAGAAGACCGCCGAAAAGATAAAAGAAAGCGACATAGAAGGTCTGGTTAATATAATGGAACAAGTCGTACACAGGTGCCCGCATAAAAAATAGCAGGGTCACAACAGAGAAATTAATACCTAAAAACACCCACTTATTCTTTAATACCATCGGAAGAAGGCACATCCTTTCTTAGAAAATACTTCTTTCATTATAGCATGTTTTCATGTGTCTGTTTTAGTAGAGGAAAAAAAGTAAATATCAACCAGCATAATAACAAGAAAAAAATTTAATTAATTATTGGTGAAAAGATTGTAAAAATACAATTCAATGTGTAATATTTCCCCGTAATCATATAGGACCTTTGTAAAATAAACTAGGTAATTTATCCTATTTTATGCCACAAGAATGTAATAATGACAAGGTTCTTACAATTTTATCAAAAAAATATTAATGCAAAATAGTTCGAAAACTTGTATAATTCGTATTGTAGATTATTTATCTGCGCTAATATTTAGAAAATTATATTTTTGGGGAGGTCATTCTTTCATGAGAAAGACAAATTGGTTATTGCTTGGACTAGCATTAGTTCTAAGCATGTTCCTGGTAGCTTGCTCAGGCGGCGGCGACAATAACGCCGACGGTGGAGAAGGCGAAGGGAACACAGAAGAAACAAACGAAAACGAAGGTAATGAAGGAAGCGAAGGTTCAGAAGGTGAGCCTAGCGGAGAACAAGTATTGAACATCACTGACTCTGCTGAGATTCCTACAATGGATCCTTCCATGGCAACTGACGCAGTTGCATTCCAATGGTTAGGTTCTACAATGGACGGTCTATATCGTCTAGGTGAAAATGCTGAAATGGAACCTGCTATCGCAGAAAGCCATGAGCAAAGTGAAGATGCTTTGACTTGGACTTTCAAACTACGTGAAGATGCTACTTGGGAAAACGGTGACCCTGTTACAGCAAACGATTTCGTATATGCTTGGCAGCGTGCGGTTAACCCGGACACTGGTTCCGAGTATGGCCCATACATGATGAATGGCGTTATCAAAAACGCTGAAGCTATTTCAAACGGTGAAATGGCAGTGGAAGAGCTAGGAGTTACTGCTGAAGATGATTATACGTTGAAAGTAGAACTTGAAAAGCCGATCCCTTATTTCCTATCATTGACTGCTTTCGGTACATTCCTGCCGTTGAACCAGGACTTTGTTGAAGAACAAGGTGACCAGTTCGCACTTGAAGCTGACAACATTCTTGCTAACGGTCCATTCAAGATGACTGAATGGAAGCATGAAGAAAGCTGGAAGCTTGTTAAGAACGAAGATTACTGGGATGCTGAAAATGTTAACCTTGAAGAAATTAATGTAAGTGTTGTTAAAGAAACTTCTACTCGTGTAAACCTTTATGATTCTGGTGAAATCGATGCTGCTGGTTTGAGCGGTGAGTTCGTTCAGCAAAAAGCTGGTAGTGAAGAATTAAAGACAGAAGAAGAACCAGTACTTTTCTATTTGAAAATGAACCAGCAACATGAAGTACTTGGTAATGTAAATGCGCGTAAAGCGATTCAATCTGTAATCAACCGCGAAGACTTGGTTAATGTCATCCTTGCTAACGGATCCCTTCCAGCTGTAGGTGACATTCCTCAAAACTTTGCTAAGCACCCTGAAAGCGGAGAAGACTTCCGTGAAATCAATGGTGACCTGGTTGAAACTAACGTAGAAAAAGCGCAAGAACACTGGGCTACTGCTTTGGAAGAGCTTGGAAAAGACTCTGTAGAGCTTGAACTTCTTGGCGGCGACTCTGAAGTTGCTAAAGAGATGGATGCTTACTTGAAGAACCAATTGGAGCAGCTTGAAGGTTTGACTGTAAATGTTAAGCCGGTTCCATTTAAAGAACGTCTTCGTCTAGACACTGAAATGGAATATGACTTGCAAAACTCTGGTTGGGGCCCTGACTACATTGACCCGAACACATACCTGAACATGTGGGTAACAGATGGCGGAAACAACAAAACTGGTTACTCCAGTGAAGAGTATGACGCGCTTATTGAGAAAGCAAACAATGAGCTTGCTCTTGAGCCAACTAAGCGTTTCGAAGCATTCCTGGAAGCTGAAAAAATGTTGATCGAACAAGACGCAGTTCTTGCTCCTCTATATCAACGTGCCAGTGCTAAACTTTGGAAGCCTTACGTTAAAGGTGTAATCACTAACCCAATGGGACCTGACTACACTTACAAGTATGCTTATATTGACGGTAAAGAGTAATAGCTTTTCATAATTGAATAAAGCTGACTCGGAGGGGAGAGAGTATATGACCATGTTGTTGGCATATGCTCTCTTTTTCCCTGCCATCAAATATAACTGATAATAATCAATATTCAGTTATTTATAATAATAAGAAAACACTTATAAATATAGGAGGTGGGCAAGAATGGCTCGTTATATCACCAAACGACTGCTCTACATGTTGTTGACACTGATTATAATCGCGACTTTTTCATTTTTCTTAATGAAAATGCTGCCTGGTACACCACTGACCATGGAAGATAAATTATCAGCAGCGCAAAAAGAGATCATTCTTGAAAAGTACGGTTTGAATGACCCGGTACCAATCCAGTATTTAAAATACATGGGTGGTTTAGCTGTAGGGGATTTGGGGATTTCATTCCAGTTTGATAACAGGGAAGTTACAGACATTATTATGGATCGTATCGGTCCTTCTATGCAGTTAGGGGCCCAGGCTCTGATTATTGGGACGATCCTCGGAATGCTGCTTGGTTTGATAGCGGCTATCTACCATAATGGCTTCCTGGATTACTCGTCCACATTCGTGGCTGTTATAGGTAAATCTATTCCATCGTTTATTTTCGCAGGTCTATTGCAATATTTCATTGCCCTTAAATTAGGCTGGTTCCCGGTTGCACTTTGGGGATCGTGGCAACATACGGTTCTGCCTACCATAGCGCTGGCGATGTTCCCGATTGCGATTGCCGCCCGTTTCATGCGGACAGAGATGCTAGAAGTACTTGGTTCTGATTTTATCCAAACCGCACGTGCAAAAGGTGTCAATAAATTTGGCGTCGTTTTCAAGCACGGAGTTCGTAACGCTTTGATTCCTTTGGTAACCGTAATGGGTCCTCTGGCAGTAGGATTAATGACTGGAACATTGGTAATTGAGAAGATTTTCGCAGTTCCTGGAATCGGTGAACAGTTCGTTACATCGATTACAACAAATGATTTCCCAATTATAATGGGTACAACGTTGTTCTTCTCTTTCTTTTTTATATTTATCATTTTAGTCATCGACCTTCTATATGGAATCATCGACCCTAGAATCAGACTTGCCGAAGGAGAGAAATAAATATGGATAACAGCAAACCATCAAAAGATCTTTTTGTCCCTGTCGAGCGGGGAGGAACGGAAAGCGAGAAGATTTCTCGTCCTAGTCTGTCTTTCTGGCAGGACTCCTTCAACCGTCTTAGGAAGAATCTCGGTGCGATGGCAGGGGTATTCACTTTAATTGTTTTGATATTGATGGCGGCTTTTGGCCCATACATGAATGAGTTCGATTCTTATGAACAGAATTTATCCCGTTCTTACACACCACCTAAGATTCCGGTACTGGAAAATATCGGCTGGCTGGGTGTAGATGGTATGGAATCGACCGTTATTGAGGGAGATTCTGTCGACGCTGCAAAAAATGTCGCAAAATTGAAACTTGGCGCAGCTAATGCCGATTTCATTGAATATAACGTTATTTCTGAAGGCGGAAATGGCGAAAAAGCAAAAATTGAAGCTTCCCTCGATGTATATGAAGCAAAAGGTATTGAAGCAAATCATTGGTTCGGTACGGACAGTCTTGGACGTGACTTATGGACACGTACTTGGCATGGAACTCGGATCTCTTTATATATCGCCTTTTTAGCAGCCACTATTGATATGATAATTGGTGTCATTTATGGTGGAGTATCCGCATATTATGGCGGACGTGTCGACAACATCATGCAACGGATCATCGAAGTCTTAGTTGGGATACCTAACCTGGTCATTGTTATCCTGATGATTCTGATATTAGAACCGGGGATCCTGTCGATCACCATTGCCCTGACCATTACCGGCTGGATATCGATGGCACGGATCATACGGGGACAAGTGTTGAAACTGAAGAATCAGGAATTCGTACTGGCTTCCAGAACACTCGGAGCACCAGACAGCAGAATTTTGAAAAAGCACCTCGTACCGAATGTTACTGGCTTAATCGTCATCAATACGATGTTTACGATTCCAGCCGCTATTTTCTTTGAAGCATTCTTAAGCTTCATCGGGTTAGGGCTTCCAACCCCGATTGCATCCTTGGGAACATTGATTGATGACGGATTCAAGTCATTGCAGACCAATCCTCACGTGTTGATCTTCCCTGCAATCATCATTTCCATGATTATGGTTGCCTTCAACATACTGGCTGATGGACTGCGGGATGCGTTTGATCCGAAGATGCGTGAATAGGAGGAAGGAATACCAAATGGAAAAACTTCTACAGGTAAACAACTTAAGTGTATCCTTTGACACCTACGGAGGAGAAGTCCAGGCTGTCAGAGGTGTCAATTTCGATGTACACAAAGGAGAAACCCTGGCAATTGTCGGTGAATCTGGTTCAGGCAAGTCGGTAACGACGAAAGCATTAATGCGTCTGATCCCTCAGCCGCCAGGCCGTATCAAAGAAGGGGAAATCCTTTTCGAAGGTAAAGATTTAGCTAAATTAAGTGAAAAGCAAATGGAGAAAATTCGAGGCAAGGATATTTCGATGATTTTTCAGGATCCGATGACTTCATTGAATCCGACGATGAAAATCGGCAATCAGATTATGGAAGGACTCATCAAGCACCAGAAAATGAGCCGTTCCCAGGCGAAAAAGCGTGCAGTGGAATTGATGGAATTGGTAGGGCTCCCTGATGCAGCTAACCGTGTCGATCAATATCCTCACCAATTCTCTGGGGGACAGCGTCAGCGTGTCGTCGTTGCGATTGCGCTTGCCTGTAATCCTAAGCTTTTAATTGCCGATGAGCCGACTACTGCACTTGACGTAACCATACAGGCACAAATTTTAGAGTTGATGAAGGATATCCAGAAGAAAACGGATTCTTCCATTATCTTTATTACGCACGACCTTGGTGTTGTTGCTAATGTGGCCGATCGTGTCGCCGTCATGTATGCAGGTAAAATTGTAGAAATCGGAACCGTTGATGAAATCTTCTATAATCCAAAACATCCATATACTTGGGGACTGCTTGGCTCTATGCCTTCTTTGGACAGTGCGGATGAAGATTTATATGCCATTCCTGGTACACCGCCGGACTTGATCGCTCCACCTAAAGGTGACGCGTTCGCAGCCCGGAATGATTATGCGATGAAGATTGACTTTGAGCAACAACCACCAATGTTCAAAGTATCCGATACGCATTATGCCGCGACATGGCTGTTGCACGAGAATGCCCCGGATGTTGAGCCTCCTGCTTCCATACAACGTAGAATGCAAGGATTTGCTCAAGAGGCTGAACTTAATACGAAAGGTGATCGCTCATGAGTCGAGAAAAATTAGTCGAAATCAAAAACTTAAAGCAGCATTTCAAAACCGGGCGTCACAGTGTCGTAAAAGCAGTCGATGGCTTGACCTTTGATATTTATAAAGGGGAAACTTTCGGCCTTGTTGGTGAGTCCGGGTGTGGTAAGTCGACGACAGGCCGGACAATCATCCGGTTGTACGATGCTACCGAAGGGGAAGTCAATTTCAATGGAGTCAATGTTCACGATAAAAAGAATAAAGCAGATTTGAAACAATTCAATCGTGAAATGCAAATGATATTCCAGGATCCTTATGCATCCTTGAATCCTCGTATGAAGGTGGAGGACATCATTGCAGAGGGCTTGGATATCCATGGCTTGGCCAAAACAAAAGAAGCGCGCAAGAAGCGTGTACATGATCTGCTGGAGACAGTTGGTTTAAACAAAGAACATGCTAACCGTTATCCCCACGAATTCAGTGGTGGACAGCGTCAGCGTATCGGTATTGCCCGTGCTCTGGCCGTAGATCCTAGTTTCATTATCGCCGACGAACCTATTTCGGCACTTGATGTTTCGATCCAGGCGCAGGTAGTCAACTTATTGAAAAAACTGCAAAGAGAGAATGACTTGACTTACTTGTTCATTGCCCATGACTTGTCGATGGTCAAGTATATCAGTGACCGGATTGGTGTTATGTATTTCGGTAAGCTTGTGGAACTTGCCGACGCGGATGACTTATATAAGAATCCGATGCACCCGTACACCAAATCTTTATTATCTGCTATTCCATTACCGGATCCAGATTACGAACGAAACCGTGTCCGGGAGGAATATGATCCAAGTCAACACGATACTAGTGAAGAGCCGGAATTCCGTGAGGTTGGCCCGGACCATTGGGTGCTATGTACAACCAAAGAGTTCGAACACTATAAAAAAGAATATGTGTCCGTTTAATACGGCTGTAAAAAAGACAAGGTTCTTTCCGGATTTGCGGAATGACACCTTGCCTTTTTGTATATATATAAATCGGAGAAAGTCTTAAAATTAGGTCATTTGATATATTTTGGTGATTTTCTACAAAATTTTACTAAATAACCTACCAATTTATAGGAATCCTCTTTTATAATAGGAGATAGAAAAAAATGGGGGAGTAGGATTAATCATGAGGAAAAAGCTAAGACAGCTTAAGAGTATTACAATCATAAGTATTCTTTTTATGTTGGCATTTGTTCCGGTACATACTTTGCATGCAGATGAATCAAACGAGACAGAATCTTTACCAGTGAAAAATTTGCAGGAAAGAGAAGTTTCATTAGAGTTATTGAATAATGATAAGCCGGCAGCAAGGTTCGTATATGATTCGGGATTGACGTTTGAATATCCTGATGCGGTACGGGGGATTTATGTAACAGGTAATTCAGCTGGAGGAAGTCGTTTCGAATCATTATTGGAGCTTGTAGGATCGACGGATTTAAACGCGATGGTCATCGATATTAAAGAAGACCACGGTAATATAACGTTTAAGCCAGATGAAGATTCTCCTTATTATGATATTGCGCAGCCGTATATCAAAGAGCCGAGAAAAATGCTTGAGGTTCTGGAGGAGAAGGGGATTTATCCGATTGCACGAGTGGTTGTTTTTAAAGATTCGATTTTAGCTGAAAAACGTCCCGAGCTTTCTTTTAAAATGAATGGTCAGATCTGGAAAAACGGCAGGGGAGAAGCCTTCGTCAATCCGTTTATGAAAGAAGTTTGGGAATATAATGTAGAAATCGCCAAAATGGCCGCAAAGCTAGGATTTGAGGAAATCCAGTTCGATTATGTCCGCTTTCCGGAAGGGTTTGAAAACCGGGATAAAACATTGGAATATAATCAGGGTGACTATGCGAAACTCGAAATGGATGAGGTACAAAAGCGGGTGCAAGCTGTAACAGACTTTGTCGCTTATGCCAGGGAAGAATTACATTATTACGCCGTTGATGTATCCGTTGATATATTCGGATATTCCGCTACTATTCCGGAAGCGCCTGGAATAGGACAGAATTTCTCTAAAATCAGTTCCAATGTCGACGTCATTTCTTCGATGATCTATCCAAGCCACTGGACCTCTTATTTCGGCATTAAGAAGCCGGATATGGAACCTTATAAATTGACGGTGGAATATGCCAAGGTGGAAAATGAAGTGCTGGCTAAGCTGGATAACCCGCCGACATCAAGACCATGGATTCAGGATTTCGAAGCGCCATGGCTCTATTCCGGACCTGCAAAACAGTATGGGGTAGCAGAAGTGGAAGCCCAGATCCGTGCCCTGAACGAAAATGGGATCAATGAATTTCTGATTTGGAATCCAGGTAACAGTTATACCCAGGGTGTCGATTACACTCCATTAAAATAAATAACTTTAAATAAAAAAGCATGGAAGGCTCACCTTCCATGCTTTTTTATGTAGCTTATTTCTGAGTTCCTCCGACGTTTCTCCATGTATCCTGGTAAGAACGTGCCTTGTCCAGAAACTCATCTTTTTTACCCCGGCTGAACAGCTTATTGCCTATCCCATTCATGGCAACTCCGAGAAATGCTGTTGCTCCGATGATCCCTAACCCAAGCAACGTGATATCGAGCATTAATGCACCCACATGCTCCCCTCCTTTACCGGTTACTTTTATTTTAGATGATGTGTTAAAAAAAAGAAAGCTGGAAAGAGTAAAATTGTAAGTGTTTTCAAAAGCCATTTAACAATTACTGAGAAATTCGTTATAATAGAAAAGACTAACTTGTAAGGGAGCAGATTTATGAATTGGTATGAAAAATTAAAACAATATTTTCCTATCGAAGAAATGAAATCTCGAGAGCATATGGAAACTTTGTTAAAGGAAAAAGGCGATGTTTATTATAAGGATGAGGGTCCTCACCATGTTTTGATGTATGCTGAATTCCCTTCTTTTCTTTTTATCGATTATGTCTATGTGTCTGCATCCTCAAGAGGGCAGGGCTTAGGACATAAGCTGATGCAAAAAATGAAAGATAAAGGAAAACCAATTATTCTCGAAGTGGAACCGGTCGATTATGATGACACCGATACAGAGAAACGTCTTCGTTTCTACCAGCGCGAAGGGTTCAAGCATGCCCAGTCCATCGGTTACACACGTAAGTCTCTAGCTACTGATGAACCTAATTCTATGGAAATCCTCTATTGGTCCCCTGAAGATGCATCTGAAGAACACATTTATGAACAAATGAAAAAGATGTATGAAGAAATCCACACCTATAAAGATACTCAATTTTATGGCAAGTCGTACGAGCCTGTGGAAGAAGTGCTCACTTATGACGAAGATGCAGATAACACAAACATCCTGGAAGACTTAGAAAAAGAAAAAGCTTAATAATGGAAGGTACAGGGTTGTCTCCTAAAAGCTTCACAAACAGTGACCAGGAAAGGCAGCGGTTTCAGTAACCGCTAAGCTTCTTTCAAACTGTGAAGTTATAAGGGGACAGCTTTTTTCAATTCATAAAGCTAACTGAAAATAAATGAAGCAGAAAAGTTTAAAAAAAGATGTTTAATGGAAGTGTAAAAGGGTATATTAAAAGTGTCACAATGAAATCTTTCGATCTGTACAAGTTTTGTATAAAAAACCTATAATACTACTAGCTAACACTTGACAGTTATGATATAGTATACATAGGCTGTTAATTAAAGTTATTTTAAACTGGCAAGCACATGCAAACCTTGTATGATAAATACATTTTGAGGAGTGAAGTTCCCATGGTAACTCTATATACCTCACCAAGCTGTACATCATGCCGTAAAGCTAAAGCATGGTTAGAAGAACATAATATTCCATTCAAAGAACGCAATATTTTCTCTGAGTCTTTGACTCTGGATGAAATTAAAGAAATTCTACGTATGACAGAGGATGGAACGGAAGAAATCATTTCCACTCGCTCCAAAGTTTTTCAAAAATTGGACGTTGATTTCGAACAAATGCCTCTGAAGGATCTTTTCGATCTCATTCAAGAAAATCCTGGGCTGCTACGCCGCCCGATTATCATTGATGAAAAGCGTCTTCAGGTAGGGTATAATGAAGATGAAATCCGCCGATTCCTGCCAAGAAGCGTTCGTACTTTTCAGCTTCGTGAAGCACAACGCCTGGTAAACTAATAGAAGAAGACCGCGTACAGGGCGGTCTTTTTTGTTTATTCTAATTTTGGGAAGCCGGATTATTGTTGCGGTACCCCCATGAAATGACAAGGAAAATGATAGCAATCGGCATCATATAATGAAGCGAATCGAATTGCTCAAAAAACGGCCGTAGCCGTCGTTCTTCTAAAATCATTTCAGCTGCTGTATAAGCAAGGATGCCTGATCCGATATAAACGAGGGAAGGGAATCGCTCCATCAGCTTCAATATCAATTTGCTTCCCCAAATGATAATCGGCACGGATACAAGCAGCCCCATTGCCACTAGTAAAATGTTGTCATGGGAGGCTCCGGCGATCGCAAGCACATTATCAAAGCCCATCACAATATCTGCGAATACAATCGTCTTAACGGCCGAGATCAGACTGTCACTGGCTTTGATATTCGGTTCTTCCTCCTCATCAGTCAACAGTTTGATTGCGATATAAATAAGTAAGATTCCCCCAATCAAACGAAGGAAGGGAATGTGCAGAAGATACAGGGCAATCGCTGTCAAAAACACCCGGACAACAATAGCTAAGCCTGTCCCCATGAAAATTGCTTTATTGCGTTGTCTTTCCGGCAGATTCCTGCTGGCCAGCGCAATGACAATAGCGTTATCTCCTCCGAGTACAATATCAATTCCTATGATGATTAAGATTGCTTGGATCAATTCCCATTCCATAAAAAAGCCTCCTGATATGTAGTGACAAATGACTAGAAATAAGCTAAAATAGACAACTAACCATAGAATTGCTGTGCAGTTCTTGGAGAGCATTACTCATGCGATTTTTATAAAAGTCGTGATATTCGTTTGTTTTTCTGTAAATGAAGCATTTTGTTTTCCAGAAAAGGCAAAGCTATCATACAATAGAATCAAGAGGTACCTGACCTGTATAATCATGCGATTAAAGTCCTGAAATATAGGGTAAGGTATACTATAAAATAACAACGAGGGTGAAGCAGTCCCTTCCGCTTATCCGAATATAGAAGGGAGAGAGATGCATGGAAATCGAAAGAATCAATGAAAACACAATCAAATTTTATGTTTCTTACCATGACGTTGAACAACGCGGGTTTGACCGAGAAGATATTTGGTATAACCGTGACAGAAGTGAGCAGCTGTTCTGGGAAATGATGGACGAAGTTAATGATAAAGAAAATTTCCACGCTGAAGGTCCCTTATGGATCCAAGTTCAAGCGATGGAGAAAGGCCTGGAAGTCATTGTTACGAAAGCTCAGCTTTCTTCAGATGGACAGAAGCTCGAGCTCCCTACTGAAAACGGTAAAACCATCGATATGCCCGTGGATGAAAAAATAGAATCAATGCTGGATGATAAACTAAATGAAGCAGATACGCATACAACCGATGAAGATACTGATTTGAGCAATGATCTTGAGCCTATGCAGTTCACGATCCGCTTTGATGAATTCGAAGATGCAATCCAATTGAGCCACCGTTTTCAATCCGTAAAAGAATTCGAGCAAAGCATGTACCATTTTGAAGATGCCTACTATCTATATATTCAATTCAATGATGAAAATATGAATGATGACGAACAGGAAAATATTTTAAGTAATATATTAGAGTACGGAAACGAATCGGATATCACAATTCATCGCCTGCAGGAATATGGCAAAACGATTTTTGCAGAAGACGCACTCAATCAAATAAAAAGTTACTTTCCTCTATAATTGATAAGCATGCCGCCATGGTATGCTTTTTTGTTTTGCCATCCAAAGGACATGTCGACGCTAATTTAGTTGATTGGAAAAAAACAGAGCTTTAACAGTTGTAAGAGAATTAGCACTAGCTAGTCAGATAAGCAGGATTTTTGGCGATTGATGTCGAATAAATGTGTTATATCAAGGGGGTGAACGATTGCTTAGTGCCATCAATGCCAAAGGTCAATTTGTTCAATTGGCTGGTCAGCATATCCATGAACTTATACATCAAAAAAAACACGAAAGTTATTTCTGTCCACAATGCAAGGCACCGGTGTTGATCCGGGCTGGGTCCAAGGTTGTTCCACATTTCGCTCATTTTCCCAATAGTGATTGCCCGTCAAGCAGAAGCGGTGAAGGGATCTATCATCATAAAGGGAAAGTCCGGCTGTGGGAGTGGCTGAAAAGTCAGGGTTATGATGTGGCGCTCGAAGCTTATTTGCCGGAAATCCAGCAGCGTCCTGACGTATTGCTCCATACAAAGAAGAGGCGTATTGCCATCGAGTATCAGTGTGCAAAAATTCCAGATTCAGAAATCAGCATGCGAACAAAGCAGTACTTGCAAGTTGGTATCTATCCTTTTTGGATACTGGGAGGCAACCGATTGAAACGAAAAGGAACGAACATGATTCAGTTGACAAGCTTTGATCGTAACTTCATCTATCATTTCCTCGATTATCGCATCCATTATTTTGATCCTATCACCGATAAGCTTATGATTGGCTCTCATCTCCAGGGAACCGGTTCGAACAAAACTTTTTCAAACCTCCATTATTTTTCCTTAAACGGCATCTCCTTCATCGAGATGTTCAGCTCTCAAAATCTCCTCCTTAATGATATGCCCGCGGGTTGGAAAAGTTTCATTAAAAAAAGAAGAACTCGTCCTTTGGGGCATTGCTCACCGCAAGAAAAAAGCTGGCGCGAGTATCTGTATGCCAAAGGCTATCACCCGTCATTACTGCCTTCAATCACCTATCTCCCCGTACCGAGCCAAATTCAAATGGTCGAACCACCATGGATCTGGCAGTCCCGCTATTACCTGGACACCTTTTTAAAAACTCCTATTGGAGGATTGCTCCCGATAAAACCTGCTCAGATAATCGTTCCTCTTTTGCATGTCCACAAGAAGCCTAATCCTTTGAAAGAATACCTGAAACTGCTATGCCTTCTGGGCCTGGTGGAAGAAGTATTACCAGGGGAATACCGAAAACGTCAGGAAGTAGAAAACCCTCTTACTATCGAAGAAGCGATCAAACAGGATGAATTTGTTTTTAATTCTTTACAAAAGCGGGTAAAACCATGAAAATATCATAAAATAGGGAGGTATTTCCTATTTTATAGAGAAATGATTTAGGGTGACGAAATGCGTAAAAGGAGGAAGTAGAATGAGTACAGCCAGTAAGGAACTACCAAAGCGTGAAGAGCTTCCGGTTGAACGGACGTGGAAGCTTGAAAATATTTTTGCGACAGATGATGAATGGAAGAAAGAACTGGAAGCCATTAAAGAAATGATTCCGGAAATAACAGTGTTCAAAGGGAAACTGGGTGAGTCAGCCGACCAGTTATATCAAATGCTTGTGAAGCAGGATGAAATCTCCAACCGGATTGGGAAGTTATATACTTATGCGCATATGCGTGCGGATCAGGATACGACGAATTCCTTTTACCAGGAACTAAATTCTAAAGCGGAGAACCTGCTGACCCAGGTATCTTCATCAATGAGTTTTATTGTACCGGAAATCTTGTCATTAGAAGAAGGGAAAATTGATAAATACTTAGAAGAAAAAGAAGAACTTGAGCTTTACAGGCACACCCTTGATGAAATCACCCGTCAACGTGATCATGTTCTGAGTGAAAAAGAGGAAGCATTACTTGCAGGATTTTCTGAGATTGCATCCAATCCATCTCAAACATTTGGTATGTTGAACAATGCGGATTTAACGTTCCCGAGTGTAAAAGATGAAAATGGCAACGAAATCGATCTTACCCATGGCCGATATATCAATTTCTTAGAGTCAAAGGATCGTAACGTCCGTAAAAATGCTTTTCAGGCGATGTACGATACATTTGATAAGTTCAAAAACACCTTTTCTTCTACACTGGGCGGCAACGTCAAAAAAGACAATTTCTATGCGGAAGTAAAGAATTATGGTTCTGCGCGTGAGGCTGCGCTTGACAATAACAATATCCCTGAAAAGGTCTATGACAACCTTGTGGACGCGGTAAATGACAGACTGCCTTTGCTGCATCGCTATATCGCGCTTCGTAAGAAAGTTTTGGAACTGGATGAGGTTCATATGTATGACCTTTACACTCCGCTTGTCAAAGATGTCGAGATGGAAGTAAGCTATGATGAAGCGAAGGACCTGGTCGTCAAAGGTCTGGAGCCGCTTGGAGAAGAGTATGTCAACATCATCCAGGAGGGTTATGAGAACCGTTGGATCGATGTGGATGAAAATAAAGGGAAACGCAGCGGTGCGTATTCATCCGGGCACTATGGTACCAACCCTTATATCCTGATGAACTGGCAGGATAATATCAACAACCTGTTTACCCTGGCACATGAGCTTGGTCACTCTATGCACAGCTACTATACCCATGCCAACCAGCCTTATCGTTATGGCAACTATTCGATCTTCGTAGCGGAAGTTGCTTCGACCTGCAACGAAGCTTTATTGAATGATCATTTGTTGAAGGCGACAGATGATAAAAAAGAAAAGCTATATTTGTTGAATCACTTCCTGGAAGGGTTCCGGGGCACAGTTTTCCGTCAGACGATGTTTGCCGAGTTCGAACACGACATCCATGTGCGTGCTCAAAACGGCGAAGCTTTAACCGCGGATAAGCTGACTGAACTTTATTATGATTTGAATAAGAAATACTTCGGTGATGATATTGTCATCGATGATGAAATCGGACTGGAGTGGGCACGGATTCCACATTTCTATTACAATTACTACGTCTACCAGTATGCGACCGGCTATTCTGCCGCTACTGCGCTTGCTGCCCAAATTCTTGAAGAAGGAGAACCGGCAGTCGAGCGTTACAAGAAGTTCCTGAAAGCAGGTAGCAGCGATTATCCGATCGAAGTGCTGAAGCAGGCTGGAGTCGATATGACTTCCAAGGAGCCAATCCTGGCAGCTTTGGATGTTTTTGAGGAAAAGCTGAATGAAATGGAAGAACTATTAAAGTAAATAGCCGAAAGACATTAATGAAAGTTCAAGGTGGAGCACTCTGTGTCCATCTTGAGCTTTTTTTATACTGTATGGAAGTTTAACTTTGTTAAAGGATTAAAGCTTAAGAAAGTACGAAGGTACCACCATAAGTAAATAGCGATAAGACAGGTTTTTTTAATGTTGTAGGTGAGCGTAGCCGCATGTGTGTCAATTGGAAGTTTTTGAAATGCTTCCAAGGTGTTATGCGCTGTAGAGACCATTTGTACATACAATGTTTCCTAATTGCTCATAATATGGGCAACGTATAGTGGAAAAGGAGACCTTGATGTGCGGAAATATTCATTAGGTATCGTCATAATAGTATTGTTATTGCTGTTGAGCATGCGGAACAATAAATATAAATACTGGTCGTATTATATTCGTAGAAAATGGATTGTTTTTTGGCGACAGACGATTCGTTCTGTAAAGCGAGCTATATCTTCCTACCGGGAGCAAAATCAGATGATGGAAGAGACAGATAATAATCATGATGAGGAAGGAGGTAAAATGTCATGAAAAGGGATAAGGATGAAGAAAAAAAACGTTACACCAAACAGCTTACTTCAGCAGAAATGGGTAAGCTATGGGCAACATATCAGGGGAATACGATGGGTAAGTGCGTACTCAGTTACTTCATTCGCCATGTAGAAGATGATGCCATTAAGAAGGTTGTAGAACGCGCTTTAGATTTAACGAACACTTTCATGAAAGATATCAAACGAATATTTAATGAGGCAGATTTTCCCATACCTGTCGGGTTTACGGAAGAGGACGTCAATCTGGAGGCGCCACGTTTATTTTATGATGAGTTTTATTTACATTATCTCAGGTATCTCGCAAAGGCTGGGATAAGTATATACAGTGCTGCCATCCCTCTCATGACTAGTAAAGAAACGCGTGACTTTTTTGTGGGTAGTCTGAAAAAGACGACTGAATTGACGACGAATGTACATGATTTATTGACTGCTATGGGAGCCTTAGGGAATACTCCAGCGGCACCAAGCCCGGCTGGTGTCGATTTTGTAAACCGGCAAAGCTTTTTGCATGGCTATATCGGAGAGGTTCGGCCTGTGCATGGTCTGGAAGCAGCTCATTTGTACGATAATCTTCAAAACGATATCACAAGTAAAGCGCTTATTCTGGGATTCTGTCAGGGGGCAAGGGATCGGAGAGTACTTAAGTTTTTGAATCGGGGTAGAAAAATCAATGTCAGTCATATAGATAAATTTACTAATAAGTTGAAGGAAGATAATATGGCAGCTCCAAGTCTGCTAGATCACCTGGTGACGCCTTCGACAGTCCCTCCGTTTTCTGACAAGTTGATGGTTTTTCATAAAATCGATATGTTCTCGATGAAAATAAGAAATTATGCCAATGGGTCTTCCCTTAACGGGAGAAAAGATATCGGAGCCTTGTATGCAAGGTGTCTACTGGATGTATCATTGTATACAGAAGATGGAGCCAATATTATGATAGATAACGGGTGGATGGAACAGCCGCCTATCATGATAGATCGGTATCAATTAGCTTCTTATCGCTGAAAATGACTATTTTATGAGAGCTTATCTGACAGGTAAGCTCTTTTTTAGTATTGAGATAAATGGATTAGTTTGGAATAATTATGAATAGAAGTAAAATCAAGCTACATACACAGGGGGAGATGGTGATGGAACCACCAAAGCATATTGTCTCGGCAGCAACAATCGTAGTGAATGATGAAGGTGAGTTGCTGTTGATCAAGGGACCGAAGCGAGGCTGGGAGATGCCAGGCGGGCAGGTGGAAATAGGTGAATCGCTGACAGAAGCGGCTGTAAGGGAAACGAAAGAGGAATGCGGGCTGGATATTGAAGTGACCAAATTCTGTGGGGTTTTTCAAAATGTAAAGCGTGGCATCTGCAATACGTTATTCCTGGGGAAGCCGGTTGGGGGAGAGCTGACAACGACATCAGAAGCATTAGAAGTCGGTTTCTTTCCGATAGAAGAAGCGTTGGAGAAAGTGACTTGGAATAATTTCAGACAAAGGATTGAACTTTGCCTCCAGGAAGAATCACAACCCTTCTTTGTGGATTTTTAGCAGTAACACATTTAGCTATATGTTTAAAGGCTGGTGATTATAGTTATCACCAGCCTTATTCAATGATAGCTTTTGAAACCTTTGAATTTTCTTCGATGAAACAGGCTTTTAATCGCAAAGAAGATCACCAGGAATAATAAAGGTGAGGTGATATACAAGGGATAGAGACGCATCAATCCGAATAGATTCATTAAAAAGGCAACCAACACCAGGACGGTGAAAATAATGGCTGCAGCTATTTTCATGTCCAACCCTCCTTACTAAAAATTTATGCTTGTAAAGAAGAGATAGAACACTTGTGACAAACTCGTGAAATATTGAACAAGTGTATTGCGTCAGCGGTTTCTGCTTGCTATATTATAGATGTGAAAGAAATCCCATTAACCCCCCAACAGTTTGATAGGGACCGCTTTCTCCCATCCTCCTTTATTTATAAAGGACCTATAACCAGCTCCCATGCTGGTTATTTTTTTGCGGAAAAATCGGTTAATCTTCTCTTTAGTAGTCAGGTAATAATAGGAGAAAAGGAACTTTATAAATACGTACACTATCTTAACAGGTGCATAGGATGTTTATAAAATTGTGTAAAGGATTGATGAAAAATGTCCTATGCTCCTTATTATCCGTGCCTATATCATTTTCCTTATTATGTAAATATGCCAGTGTATAACAATGGAAGACATTACTGGCCTTATCCTCACGATAACGAGCTTGTTAATAAATTTAATCGCTCTTCTAATCGCAATGGAAGAATTACCTTAGCTGATTATGGGCCAAGACCATTTGTCGTGGATATTAAAGAAGCATCGAAGCAAAATGATACATTTCGTACGGCTTTATGGACGGGAAGTCATTTCCAGGTTACGTTAATGAGCCTTAATCCTGGTGAAGACATCGGTTTGGAAATACATCCTGATGTAGATCAGTTCTTACGTATTGAACAAGGCCAGGGGACTGTCCGAATGGGAAAGAGTAAAGATAATTTAAACTTTCAAAGAAATGTAAGGGAGAATTCTGCAATTTTGATTCCTGCTGGAACATGGCATAATCTAACCAATACAGGTGATATTCCATTAAAACTTTACTCGATCTATGCTCCTCCCAATCATCCATTCGGGACTGTCCATGGAACAAAAGGGGAGGCAATGGCAGCGGAAGCAGGACATGAGTACGGCGGTAGAAAGACAGTTGTTTCTGGAAGAACTCCAGATGAATGGGTACAGTACACGGATTTTTTGGTGAAAAAAGGATTAGAAGACGTGGAAAAAGGAATAAATGCCACCCACATTCTGCAAGAGTTTATTCTCATGGGGGTTCTCGTAGGGAAAGGGTATTCTCCTGAAAGAGCATATGAAACAGTAGAAGAATGGGAACGAACGGGAAAATCCAAACTTCTTCAGGAAAGCAAGAAAATGTAGACATAGAAAATTAGAGGCTTTTACGTGGTTAGTTGTTATCCCTAAAACTTATACTTGTTTCCGCCAGGATATCAGTAAAACCGAATAACTAAGGCAAACTCTTAAGTAATAGAGTTTGCCTATCATTTAATGGTTTATTCGGTATTGGCTAATCCACCATCGACCGTTTTTAGGTTTGGTGCTTTTCTTGAGATAACACGGAAAAATGAGCATCGAATCATAACTATTCATGCTCCAATTGTCCTCTTAGGCTTTGGGCATTTCTGAATCACGCAACAGAGGAAAGTTGTTTGGATCGTTTGGAATACACCTGGAATAAGGTGAAGGCGATCACCGATAGAATAATCCCGGAAATATACGGTAAGCCAATCGCGATAGAAAACAGCCACCCTCCAAGTGGAGGACCAACAATCCTTCCCAGCGAATCAAACGAGGCTAACAGCCCGGTGGCGCTACCATATCCTGACTTCGTTTTCTTTGTCAGTAAAGCTGACACACTTGGACGTATGACTCCATTACCGATTCCGAAAATAGACAGGAAGATCGCAGCAGTTACAAAATCCCGGACAAATAGGATTAATGCAAAGCCGACGACGGATACGACGATTCCGAGTTGAATGACGAAGGGTTCACCAAACCTTTTCGTCAGCCTTCCGACCAATCCTCCTTGTACAATTGCTCCGGCAAAGCCCATGATCATGAAGATGTAGCCCAGCTTTACTGTGCCAAGCCCGGCTTTTTCTGCAGCGAAGTATGCGAATGTCGCTTCCAGTCCGGAAAGCGACAGTGAAACAAACAATTGCAGGAAGAACAACATCGAGCTTGGGCCGTTTAAAGCCTGACGCAAAGGGGCCCTTTTGCCTGTGTGCTGGCCTTTTGCTTCCTCGGTCAGTGATTCTTTCAAAACGAACACAACTAGTAAAAAGGTCAGCAGCGAGGAAAATCCAGCTATGTAAAACGGCATTTCCAGGCTTGTTTTTGAAAAGACGCCGCCAATCGCAGGTCCGAATACAAATCCAAGACCAATAGCCGCTCCTATGATACCCATGCCTTTCCCGCGATCCTCATCTGTTGTGATATCAGCGACATAGGCCATGATGGTAGGCATGTTAGCTGAAGATAAGAATCCGCCGATAATTCTGGCGGCGAATAACATCCATAGCTGTGTAGACAACGCCATTAGAAAGAAAGAAATAGCAAGCCCGGCAATGCCCGTCGCGATCACCGGCTTCCGCCCGATCCGGTCAGATAACCTTCCCCACATGGGTGCGAACAGCAGCTGCATCAACGAGTAGACAGCCATCAACAAGCCTAGTTCTGTCGGTGTCGCCCCGATTTCTTCTGCGTAAAAGGGAAGTACCGGAATGATGATTCCAAAACCGACCATCACTAGAAACATGATTGCAAATAATATAGGTAATGCTTTTTTTATATCCAGAGTAATGTTCACTCCTTTACAAAACAAATAAGACTACGGAAAATATCATAACACTAGCTGATTGGAAAATAAATGCTTTCTCCTATGTTAAGTATAGAAAAAAGCGACTGTCTCAAAATGAAAGTCTGCACGTAAGTCAGACCCTTTTGAGACAGCCGCTTTTTAGGATTGTTGCTCAGTGGGCTGGTATTTCCAGAACACCCCATGTTTGACTGGTACTTCTTTGACGACTTGTTTCAAAACGAGCTTTTTCATTTCCCGCTTTGCCTGCTGTTCGGTCCAGTCATAAACGACGGCGATTTCTTTGGTTGCTACGAATTTATAATGCTGCATGAACGCTTCCAGAGTGGGCTTCCTAGCGGGCTTCGGGTCTTTCTGGAGCATCTCTTTCAGTACATTCACGTAAATGTCATAAGGATAAGAACCGGAAATTTTCAATCCTGCATCCTCTTCGGATTGGCTGAACAACACGAGGGCAGGAATCGATTCGACGTCCATTTCCCTTGTCAGCTTAAAATCGCATTGCAGTGCGCGTCGTGCAGTATCGGAATAAAGGTCTTTCCGGAACTCGTCGACATCAAGATTGCTTTTTTCCGCACATTCTACCAATACTTCTTCATCGGAAATGTTTTTCTTATCCAAAAAGACATACTCTTGTACTTTACGCAAGAACCGCATACCCGATTTTTTTCCTTGTAGTTCCGCTGCTTTGATAGCAAGCGATGTGATGAGCGGAGAAGAAACAGGGTTCTCGAGCCAAATGTCGCCGTCACAGCACATGCCAGTGCGGTTGGCTGTTTTATCCCATTCTTTTTTCAAATGATAAGGCTTCTCTACGCTTTTTTTATGAAGGGAAGTCATCTTCCCGCTGATGATCGGTTTTATAGTAAAAAAGCGTCCATATTCGATGGTGAGCTTTTTGATGATCGGCTCAATGGACCAACACTCCGGGCATAGGGGGTCTACGAATAGGTAGAGCTCCAATGGCCGTTTCAAAAGATCGAAAAAACCGAACTGGGCACTTGATTGTTCCTGGGATGCTCCAGTAGCTTTCCAACTCACATCGATTCTCCTTTCTCATCCTCTGGTGTATTCATCATATGATTGGCTGTCATGGTCAGACGTTCGAAAATCGCCGTGCGATATGGTTCTTCAATATTCGCTTCTTCGAGTGCTGCGGCCATGCAATCCAGCCAGGCATCCCTTCTCGTTGGTGTAATCGGAAAAGGAAGGTGCCGGGCGCGCAGCATCGGATGTCCATGTTCTTCGGTATATAAAGCTGGTCCACCGAAAAATTGCGTTAAAAACTGCTTTTGTTTCCGGGCGGTTTCTGTCAGGTCATCCGGAAAAATCGGTATCAGATCCGGATGGCTGCCAACTCTTGCATAGAAGGCATCGACAAGCTTGAATACCGCTTGCTGTCCGCCTATAGCTTCGTAAATTGTTCCTGGTACACTCATGATCAGAACCCTTTCTGCTTGTTATTCATTGTAGCAACGCCAGGCATGGCCTTCAAATAATGTGACTCACGCTCGTGCCTGAAAAAAGCGCTTGATCTTATTATCGGTATCGCGCTCAGGAATTTCATGATCGGTCAATAACTGGTGGAAAATCTTTTCCCCATGCGCCCTGTTTGTCGCTTCCAGTTCCAATTCATAATCTTCCTTATCATGATAAAGACTATGATCTATGACCAGGAGGGTGTCCAGGTAGTCGATTTCCTGGCGGTTCGTTTTTAATTTCCCCCAATATCTCAATGCGTGATAGTCGACACCCATCTGCTCAAGCTGTTGGATGATATTTTCTTTTTCTACCGGGCTGCCATTAATCCAGCTTTGAAATTCGTCCATTGTCAGTTTGGCATGGGTCTCAAGCAGACCGTCGGGGTGCGGCTGCTTCAAGGTCAACGTATAGCTGCCGTTTTTCTCCCTGATTCTCAGTGCGGCACCATTATCTTTTAAGTCAAAATTCTCTGTCTCAAAGTAGTGGTTGATCTGCTCTTTAATCTCTGCTTTTTCAAAGGGTAAAGCTGTCTTGAGACGGTTGTATTCAGCTTTTGTCAGCATATTTTTAAATTCGATTTCGATTTCCTGGTTCATATTATCCCTCCAGCGCTCTGCAATCATTATGAGGGGGGGAGCCTGTTGATTGCAAAGATTATCTCCTGTCATAATTTATGATACAATGAATGGGTACTTAATATCACATATTTACTACATAGATGTATGGTTAAAGGTGGGGAGGACAAGATGGATTGGGAAGTGTTTTTGGCACCCTATACCCAAGTGGTGGATGAATTGAAAGTGAAACTGAAAGGGATGCGTGCCCAGTTTGAATATGAATTGGAGCATTCACCGATTGAGTTTGTCACCGGTCGTGTCAAGCCAAGAACAAGCATTATTGAAAAGATGAAGCGGCGAGGTATCACACCGGCCGATGTTGAGAAGGAACTCCAGGATATCGCAGGGGTGCGAGTCGTCTGCCAATTCGTCGATGATATTTATGTCATTGCCAACATGCTTCACAACCGCCACGATTTCGAAATCATCGAAGAAAAAGATTATGTTTCTGAGAAGAAGGATAGCGGCTACCGCTCTTATCACCTTATTATCAGCTACCCGGTAGAAACGATTCATGGCGAGAAAAAAGTGCTCGCAGAAATCCAGATTCGTACACTCGCGATGAACTTTTGGGCGACCAACGAGCACTCGTTGAATTATAAATATTCCGGCCAGATCCCGGGGGAGGTCAAGGCACGCTTGAAGCGAGCTGCAGAGGCTGCCTTCCGGCTGGATGAGGAAATGTCCAAAATAAAAAATGAAATCCAGGACGCGAAGAAAGCGTTTAACCGTAAAGAACAAGGGAATCAACCAGAATAGTGACCAGCAGCTGGAAAGGAGCAGGCATAGCGTATGAAATTTTCCGTTTTATCGAGAGGCGATAAAAATTCGAATGAAATCCGTTCTAAAATTAAAAATTATTTATCGGAGTTTGATATGGAGTATTGTGATGAAGAGCCGGAGATTGTGATATCCGTTGGCGGTGACGGGACGTTTTTGGAAGCTTTTCATAACTACAACCATCGATTGGACAAGACAGCCTTCATGGGAATACATACCGGACACTTGGGGTTCTATGCCGACTGGACTCCCGATGAAGTGGAAAAGCTGATCATCGATGTCGCGCGCACGCCTTTCCAGGTGGTCGAATATCCGTTACTCGAGCTGATCATCCGCTTGAAAAACGGTGGGGAAGAAGGGCAATATTTAGCGCTCAATGAATGTACCATCAAGACCTCGGAAGGCTCTGTGGTGCTCGATGTTGATATCAAAGGGGAGCATTTTGAAACGTTCCGCGGCGACGGGTTATGTATTTCGACGCCATCAGGCAGTACCGCCTATAACAAAGCGCTAGGCGGAGCTATCATCCATCCGTCGCTGGAATCAATCCAGATTGCGGAAATGGCTTCGATCAATAACCGCGTTTTCCGTACTATCGGTTCACCGTTGATTTTGCCAAGCCACCATACTTGCCTGCTGAAGCCGACCTCAGACAAGAGCTTCATGATCACGGTCGATCACTACACCCATACGTATAAAGAAGTAAAATCGATCCAGTGCCGAGTGGCAAGAGAAAAAGTCCGGTTTGCCAGGTTCCGGCCGTTCCCATTTTGGAAACGGGTCAGAGATTCATTCGTGGCGGACGATAAAGAATGAAGCAGTGGAGCTGGACGTGGAAAATAGCAAAGCAGCATGAGGGGATGCTCGTACGGGAATATTTGATTTCTGTGCGGGCATTTTCTCGTCAATTACTGAAACAGATCAAACAGGGTCAAGGGTTAAAGGTAAATGGTGCAGCTGTTACGGTACGGAAAAAACTTGAGACAGGAGACGAACTGGAAGTGACTCTGCCCCCTGCGGAACCAGCGGAGCGGCTGGAAGCGGTCGAGATGGAGCTGGCTATCGTTTATGAGGACGAGGATGTCCTGGTTGTCGATAAACCGGCAGGGCTTGCAGTCATGCCTTCTATGAACCATGACGTCACGCTCGCGAATGGCATCATCGCTTATTACCAGCAGACCGGGATTCCGAGTACGATCCATGTCGTCACCCGTCTCGACAGGGATACCTCAGGGCTGGTGCTGATTGCGAAGCATGCCTACAGTCACTCCCTGCTCTCGGCTCGACATGACGGACCTATAGAAAAGACTTATCTGGCTCTGGTGGAAGGAAAGCTCGATCAGTCGAAGGGAACCATTGAAGCTCCAATCGGAAGAAAAGACGGCTCTATCATTGAACGAGAAGTACGTAAAGATGGCCAGCCTGCCACCACCCGATATCAGGTTCTTGAATTTTTAAAACAGCATTCGCTGGTAGAAGTGGAGCTGGTCACAGGGCGGACCCACCAGATCCGTGTTCATATGAGCTACCTTGGACATCCCCTTGCCGGCGATGACCTTTATGGAGGCTCCCTGAACCTAATGAAAAGGCAAGCACTGCATTGCCACAGGCTTGCCTTTACTCATCCATTGACCGGGGAAACAGTCGTCTGCCAGAAAGAGCTTCCCCGGGATATGGTTTCCGCTATGGATAAAGCTTAATCCAGTCGAAATTTTTCTTCTACGAATGGCTGTTCAGAAGGAACGCTGACAATTTCCTCTTCGGGCAGCCGGAAAGCGGTCAATTTGTTTCCGAATACACATCCGGTATCAATGTTTACCGTATTATTAACGAACCGCGGCTCTCGTACCGGTGTATGGCCGTAGACGATCCAGCGGCTCCCTTCATAGGCCTGCGCCCAGTCACGGCGCACCGGCCTTCCATCTTCATGTTTCTCTCCGGTAATATCTCCATAGAGCACGAATGTACGAACCTTTTTCCCTTGCTGTCCGATAAAGCTTTCTTTGATGCCGGCATGAGCCACGACAGCATTGGCTTCACGAAGCTCCAAGTATAACGGTGCTTCTTCGTATAATTTCATGAAGTGATGGCGTATTTCCTTTTGTTCTTTTGGGGAAAGGGCGCGATATTCTGCGGTCGTTGTCTCGAGACCGTGTTTTTCTTGTACCTTGTTTCCCAGAAAAAAGCGGTACAGCTTATTACAATGGTTTCCCGGGACATACCTGCCTTTATTTTTTTCTACTACTATTTTATACACGTAACGGATGCAGCCGATCGAATCAGGTCCCCGGTCGGTAATGTCGCCGAGAAAAACAGGTATTCTGCCTTCTGGATGGACAGGGACACCGTCCTCCTCCTCGTAGCCCAGTTTGCGGAATAAAGCTTTCATTTCGTCGAGACAGCCATGTACGTCCCCGATGATATCTACTTTCATAGAAATCCTCCTTCCTTATGTAAGGCTTTGTTAAATCTCTCTGCTGATTTTACAGATAAGCTCCCTTTACTCGAAGACTCAGTTTCGAGAGAAACTGTTTCCGTAACGTTTTAGAATTTCTGGAGGTCCGGGAAATCACTCGCTTTCCATGGGCGTACGGTGAGCTTCCTCGGGCTAAAGCCCTGCGGGATCTCACCATGTACTTTAATCCCATAGGAGTCTCGCAATTTCCCGGACCTCCTTGCGTTCGTAGGGAAAACGGAAACATCGTTAGGCAGAATCATTCAAACGCAGTAACAGCTGCAAAAAAGGCTTGTTTCCTGAGTCAGTGGGCCTTGTCATGCAGCGAATGTGGAAGATATCTTCTTACAACGTAGGTTTCGTTCAACAAAAAACGGATAGGGTGGCGGGGAAACGGTGAGACTCCTGTGGGAAAAGGGTCTAGGCGAGATCCCACAGGGCGATAGCCCGAGGAAGCTCGCCAGGTCCCCCGCAGGAAAGCGAATCCTTCCCCAACGACCTAAACTCCTTCAAACATGTCGAAATCAAGTCTTCGACTTTACTGCCTTATTGTTGAATGGGCCTGTTATGCAAAATCAACAAGGTTATAACAAAGCCTTATGTAAAAGTTGCTTCTGTTATTATTCCCATTCCGGCTTCATTAGAATCGTAAGAAGTGAAATTTCAATAAGAATTGCACGATAGGTCACAATAGAAAGTAAGCCCGTAAAAGTGGCAGTATTTGATGGCATCCCTGGTCTTATCGGTTCCATTTTTGCACATTTATTTGATAAACTACTATCATGTATTTTTAAAGAATTATTTTATTGACAAAGCTTGTTGATGCCATTACGATATAACGGTCAAAATGAATCTGGCTTGAACATGGGGAGGGATTTCTGATGGAACATTTGGAAACAGATGAACGGGAAAGAATGTGGGAAAAAGTAAAAGAGGCTTTGCTGAACGACCAGATTGATACGTTCCGTGCCGAATTCCTGGAAATGCATCCATATGATCAAGCTAGTATTTTCGCGGATATGGAATCTGAAATTCGCATAAAAGTTTATATGTATTTATCCCCTGAGGAAATTTCAGAAGTGATGGAGCACATCGACTATGAAAATGTCGAGCCGTTTTTCTCCGAGATGGATCCGCGACTTGCATCTCAGGTCCTAGCGGATATGTCGACGGATGACGCGGTCGATATCCTCAATACTTTAGATAAAAACAAAGTGGCAAGCTTTTTGACGATTATGGATGATAACGATTCTGATGAAATCAAAGACTTGCTGCATTATGAGGAGAAGACAGCAGGGAGTATCATGACGACGGAGTTCGTTGTCGTCAAAGCGAACCAGACCGTCAGAGAAGCGATGCTGCATCTCCGCCGGGAAGCACCGGATGCCGAAACCATCTATTACACCTACGTCATAGATGAAGATAAACACTTAGTCGGCGTCATATCTTTAAGAGACTTGATCATCGCGGAAGATGAATGGCTGATATCAGAAGTGATGAACGAGCGGCTTGTGTCTGTAGCCGTTGGGGAAGACCAGGAAGAAATCGCACGCATGTTCCGTGACTATGATTTCCTTGCACTTCCTGTCATTGATTTTCAAAACCATCTCCTTGGAATTATCACTGTCGATGACGTCCTGGATGTCATGGAAGAGGAAGCAAGTGAGGATTATTCCAAACTCGCTGGTATCAGTGATGTCGACAGTCCTGATGACCATGCATTCGCTTCAGCTAAAAAGCGGCTCCCATGGCTGATCATCCTCTTGTTTTTAGGCAGTTTGACGGCCAGCTTGATCGGAAGGTTCGAGGATACGCTTGATGTCGTACCGATTTTGGCGATATTCATCCCGCTGATTGCCGGGATGGCAGGTAATACCGGAACACAGGCACTTGCTGTTGCTGTCCGCGGGATGGCGACAGGGGAAGTCGATAAACAAGGAAAAAGAAAGATTATCCTGAGAGAAGCAACGACCGGATTAATTACCGGTGCTTCCTGTGGAATTTTGATTACCATTATCATCTTTTTCTGGCAGCATGACATTTACCTCGGGATGCTGGTGGGACTATCGATTTTCGCCACCCTGGTCGTAGCTACATTGGCGGGCTCACTCGTTCCTTTAGTAATGGATCGTCTTAATATCGATCCGGCTGTTGCATCCGGTCCTTTTATCACTACCATTAATGATATCATCTCGATTCTTATTTATTTCGGGATGGCGACAGCATTTATGAACTTATTGACATAAATAGAAAGGGGGACGATTGAATGGAGCATGGCGCTTCCGTCACCTCATTAGTTATTGTAATTTTAGCAGCATTCCTTACACCGATTCTTATGCATCGATTCAAGTTGAGAGCCATTCCCGTGGTTGTGGCCGAAATCATCGTCGGTCTGATCATCGGGAAAAGCGGCTTCGATATCGTTAATGAATCAGGAAGCTGGATAGAAATCCTCTCGACGCTAGGGTTCATTTTTCTTATGTTCCTTAGTGGTCTGGAAATCGATTTTTCGATTTTCGGTAAGAAGAAGAAAGCCAAGCAACCGGAAAATAAAGGCGTCGAGCCACCGAATCCGCTTTGGATTTCGTTGATGGTATTTGCAGCTATCTTCGTCCTTTCCCTTGGTTTGTCTTATCTATTCGTTTTATTCGGGTTTATTGAAAACCTGTTCCTGATGACATTGATCATTTCTACCATTTCCCTTGGGGTAGTGGTGCCAACTTTGAAAGATGCCCAAATGATGAAATCGACGATCGGTCAGACGATTCTGATGATTGCGGTCATTGCGGATTTGGCGACGATGATTTTACTTGCTGTATTCGTTTCTATTTATGGAGAAGGCGAAGGGAACATGTGGCTGTTGCTCGTTCTCTTTGGAGTTGGTGTCCTGCTTTACTTCGTCGGAAAATATTATCGTCATCAATCCTTCATGGAAACGATGACCAAAGGGACGATCCAAATCGACACCCGGGCGGTTTTTACATTGATCATTCTGCTCGTGGCTATTTCAGAAACGGTCGGCGCAGAAAACATTCTCGGCGCTTTCCTTGCGGGGACACTTGTTTCCCTTTTATCTCCTAACCCTGAGCTCGTGAAACGGATGGATAGCTTCGGTTATGGGTTCCTGATTCCGATTTTCTTCGTTATGGTCGGGGTTGAAATCGATATATGGGAGTTGTTCAGCAATCGGCAAGTGGTTCTGTTAATTCCTTTATTATTGATTGCCTTGTTCCTATCCAAGATGGTTCCAGCTTTGATTTTGCGTAAATGGTATGACTGGAAAACCGTGGTCGGATCCGGCTTTTTGCTGACTTCCACCTTATCGCTGGTCATTGCGGCCGCAACCATCGGAGAGCGGGAAGGCATGATCGACAAGCAGATGGAAGGGGCGCTGATTTTGGTTGCCGTTCTGACTTGTCTGATTACACCGATCGCGTTTAAGAAAATTTACGGACGTTTTGAGGAAGAAAATCATAGACAAACGGTTTCTTTCATTGGCTCCAACCGCCAGACGTTACCAGTCGTTCGTGAACTGGATGAAAATTTATATGAAACTCACCTGTATCACACCAAGGTTGATAAAGTGGATGAAAATATCAGCCGCTCCTGCTTCGATATCCAGGAGCTTACGGATTACGATCTGGAGAGTATGAAAGAATTAGGCGTCTTCGATGTCGACATTCTCGTGGCATCCACCGGCGATCAGGTGAAAAACGCTGAAATCGCCAAGTTCGCCAAAAATAACGGCGTGGAACGGGTTATCGCCCGTGCCGAATCTCCAGAGCTCGATCAGGAGCTTAAAAATATTGGAGTCGAAGTCTTCTCCGTCATGCTATCCACCAAAGCGCTGCTGAAAGCGATGATCGTAGCGCCGGACGTGGTAGAAATACTGACGGATCAAGACAGTGCATTGTTCCAGATCAACATGAACAATCCCTTGTATGATCGGATACGCTTGCGTGAATTTCCATTCACCGGCGACGTCATCATGGTTCGTATTTTCCGGGGTGAGGATTCGATTGTGCCGCACGGGGATACGGAACTGCGGATGTTCGATCACTTGATCGTAACCGGCTCGCCGGAGTATGTGGAGGAACTGAAGATGCAGCTTGAATATTGTGAATGGTGTTAAACTATTTGAGGCAGTTAAAATAGTAAAGCGTAGCGCGTAAGATAATCCACCTGGGCAAATGTTCCAGGTGGATTTTTTGTTCAGCTGCAAAAGTGGCATGATTTAGCTTGTCAGCTATTCACGGCAAGATACTGTTATGCTAAGCTGTTATTATCATAATTTACCAAATAGTGGGTGACTTCTGTAAAACAACCATTTTCATGCAATTGTGGGAGGGGGAGTATATGGCTAAGGGGAAACCGGTAAAAATCGATAGAGTGATGTGGGCGGTAATACTTGGAATCGTCATCAGTACCTTAGTGATTTTTTATTTCGAAGATAAAGCATTGGAAGCATCTGTCTATGAGGATATCGAGGAAAGAGTTGGCCATAAGGATTTCAGCATTGACTTTATCGAAAGAATGCAGCAGGGGGATTTCTTTAAGAACTATGTGCTTGTCGATTATTACAATGAACGGGATGATGCGAAAATCAGGGGCTGGTATATTTGGGAAGACGATACACTGGTACATAAAAATACTTATAAGATGAAAGAAAAATGATTAAACTTTCCGGAGAGAAGTCCAGGTGTAACATAAGAGAAAGGAAATGTGGCTATGGAGATTTTACTACTGATTGTACTAATGGTTTCTGGGTTTTCGATCGAGTCACATCTAAGGAAAACCGTACGACAAAATGAAGAAATCATAAGAATACTAGAAGATATAAACGTAAACAATCGTAACTAATAGGCTTTGTTTAATTTTAGTATTTCATTTACAGATAAGCTCCCTTAACTTGAATAATCAGTTCCGAGACTTTTTCTTGGTGTAGCCTGATAAGTAACTAATATATTTCTTCAGCTAAACTCACGTCATTATTTGTATTTATAAATGGTTTCCGCTAAAATAGTAGCAGGTACTAATAACAAACCATAATACTTATAAAAAATCACCTCAAGGAGGTTAATGGTATGAATTTTTCTTTAGAAGGCCGTACATACGTCGTCATGGGCGTAGCGAACAAACGAAGCATTGCGTGGGGAATTGCCCGCTCCCTTCATGAAGCAGGGGCACGTCTAATTTTTACCTATGCGAATGAACGCTTTGAAAAGCCGGTCAGAGATCTTGGTGAATCGCTGGAAGGGCAGGATGCTTTATTCTATGAATGTGACGTAACTGATGATGAAGCGATCAAAAAGACATTTGCGGACATCAAAAATGATGTTGGCACAATCCATGGTCTGGCGCACTGCATCGCGTTTGCCAACCGGGACGAGCTGAACGGTGAGTACATGAATGTCACACGTGATGGTTTCAAACTGGCGCACGATATCAGCGCGTATTCGTTGACTGCCGTAGCGAAAGAAGCTTACCCGCTTATGACCGAAGGCGGAGGTATCGTAACCATGACATATTTAGGCGGCGAAAAAGTCGTTAATAATTACAATGTCATGGGTGTTGCAAAGGCTAGCCTGGATGCGAGCATGCGCTACCTGGCTAATGACCTTGGGAAGCACGGTATCCGTGTCAATGCCATTTCCGCTGGTCCAATCCGTACGGTATCTGCAAAAGGTGTCGGCAGCTTCAATACGATCCTGAAAGAAATCGAAGAGCGCGCGCCGCTCCGCCGTCCTGTTTCCCAGGAAGAAGTCGGCGATACAGCTTACTACCTATTGAGTGATCTATCCCGCGGGGTGACTGGGGAAATCATCCACGTCGATTCCGGTTTCAACATCATCGGATTCTAAAAAAATAACTGTTCAGAGAGCTTGAGGTGTGCGCGCCTCAAGCTTTTTTTATTGATAAGGGGCAGCTGTATTCTGTGTAATAATTTTTAATTTGGGAACGAAAAGGTTTCGAGCAACTTTTATAAAAAATCAAATAAAATAGATATTGAAATTTAATTCGATAGCACATTTCCTTAAATCTGGGCATATATATGAAAAGACGGAGAACAGGCTAAGGAGGGAGCACATCTATGGGCAAGCAGAGTAAGCTTGAACAACGCCCGATGCTTTATATTGCACAGCCGGATTTCGCCCCCAGCAAGGCTTCGATGCAGACGACTTATCATGGTAAAAAAACAGCCAAGGAACAAGAAAAAGGAAAAACCGCACCAGAACCCGAGGGGAAGCAGTCCCGTGAACAAGTGGAAGAAAAACCTGCCCGCAAGAAGCAGAGGGTTGAACATCAACAGCCGGAGGCCGAACAGAAAACCAAAAAACAGTCCCAGGCAGGATCTGCCAGAGACCGTAGACAGCGATTCCGTGATATGACTTTAGAAGAAAAGGTTACGTATTTTGTAAATCTTCCGTCCCAGATTCCAAAAATGAAGTGTGAAGTGGACACGGAAGAGGAAAAACTGCGTGGATATATCAACGATTATCAAGATGGTATCGTCTATATGAAAACATTCCAGCGCCCGTTCCGGAAAGAAATCAATTTTGAAGAAATTAAAGAAATTAACTTGATCGGTTTTTAAACCGTACAAACAGAAAAAGTCGCGCCCATGTTGGACGCGACTTTTTTTAGGTGTTACGAGAATGCATCGATTGCTGGAAGACAAGTGACGTGGCAGAAGCAGTCTAGATCGACACTGATGCAGATGCCTGTTGTGCGAAGGTTACCTGTTTTTTGATCGACTGGATCTTTAGGATTGTCATCGTTGTCGCCTGGGTCACGCAAAAGTTCAAGCGTTGCGCAGCAATCTTTATCAACATCTTTGACACGGAAGTAGAAGCTTCCCATTACGTCACCGATGTCATTTCTTGGAGCTCCGAAGCCTTTGAATGGCTTACAGTTTCCTTTGCAGTATAGCAGTATCGGAACCGTATCTTTTCCTGTCGGAGCCATTTCTCCCAGTAATTCATTAATGGATTGTTCACAGCCGGTTTCACATTCCATTGATACGACGTCTTCTTGAGCGTCGAGGATCTCTCTTAGAATGTCACAAACGCAGTTGCCTGTGTCATGTTTTTTTCCACAGCCCATTATAATTCCCCTTTCGTCTGGTATTGACGTATTGTCTTTAATAGAATATGAACACTCGCCCTTATGGTGTGGGCATTCGTCGTGATTTTAGTGAATCACCTAAGAAATATCAGGGCGGGAAGCCCATACACATTCGTCACGCATTCATAGACTAATAACGAACAATAGAAGTAAAAGGAGAGAAAGGGCATGTGTGATAACTGCATGAATAAAAACTATATCAGAGCTGATGAAGTAGTCATCCAGGCTGATAAAGTCATTATCAAGTCAGATGACGACCGCCACCACCATGGCCGTCGTGGACGCGATAATCGCCGGGACGATGACCGGGTAGATCCATTCTTTGGCCGCAGACGCCGTCACGATGATATGGAAAGCAGCTCCCGTCGCCGGGACGATGACCGGGTGGACCCATTCTTCGGGCGCAGACGCCGACACGATGACATGGAAAGCAGCTCCCGTCGCCGGGATGATGATCGGGTGGATCCATTCTTCGGCCGCAGACGCCGTCACGATGACATGGAAAGCAGCTCCCGTCGCCGGGATGATGATCGGGTAGATCCATTCTTCGGGCGCAGACGCCGACACGATGATATGGAGAGCAGCTCCCATCGTCACTGATGATGACAGCCGTGGAGACAGAGGTCACTGCGGTGGCTCATCCTGGTTCTAAAAAAACCTCCCATCCAATACCATAGGATGGGGCTACATAAATCATCATCATGGAGGAGGCTGGCTGATTGGGGATTACATGGATGGAACTCGTTCTGTTGACACTTGCTTGTTTTCGATTGACCCGGCTGCTTGTAGACGATACAATCACGGACTGGCTTCGCGCGCCTTTTCATCATTATATAGAAGAGATCGATCAAGAGGGGAACGTGGAAACATTTATTGAAGTGAAAGGAACTGGTATCCAGGCATTTATCGGCGAATTACTCAGCTGCCATTGGTGTACTGGCATTTGGGCGAGCGGCATCCTATTAGCCGGCTGGGTATTCATCCCTTATTTTGACTGGGTGATATTGCTGCTTGGAATTGCCGGAGCGTCTGCTATTCTCCGCGTTTTCCTGGATAGATGAACTACACCTGTCTTTACTTTGCAGAATAAGCTATAGAAAAAAGGACTGATCATCATGGATAGAGAAAGACGAAAGCAAGTGAAGCGCACAAGGCCGAGGAAGCGGAAAGGTTGCGGATGCGGAAAGAAGGCGAGATCATGAACTTTCGCCATATGCGACGGATGATCGATGAAATCGATTATATGATCACATCAAAACCCAACTTGAAAAAGCCGGAAAAAACGATGGCGGAATTTGAACAAATGATGGTCTCGCTTGAGAAACTGTTAACAAAGCAAATGGGCGAGTTCGAGAAGCGGACAGAAACGAAAGCAGACCGTTTAAGAAAATTTTTCGAATAGCCCCCTCAAAAGAGAGCGTTTCCACGTATATATCTATTAAATAAAGGGTATGTATTCTGTAAGGAGGGGAGCTTCATGGGTTACATTCTGCCAGTACCGATGTATCAGTACGACGACTACCAAGAGCGAACCGTCAAGCAGAAAGAGTCACCTTTCCAATATGCCAATGTCCACAAAGTGACTTTGGACAACAGGCAGCTGCAAATGAGAAATACAGATAAGGTTGATAAAAAAGCATTCCATAAAAAGAAGAAACTGCATGCACCGGATGACATCCATGCAGCTTACTCAGAAAAAGTTTATTCCGATCTGACAGGAAAAGGACGACACTTCAGCGAAACTATTTAGTAGCTTCGTTGAAAGGGGTCGTTCTTTTTTTATGGAAATGAAACAGATTAACAGTCACTGCTACTATTTTCATAGCGCCGTCAATATCGGCTATGTCCACAATGGGGATGACGGCATGATCATCGATGCCGGTATCGATAAGTCAGCAATCAAAAAAGTGATCAAAGGTTTGAAGCAGCACGGGCTGCCTATCACTCATTTATTCATTACCCATGCTCATGCCGATCATTATGGGGGAGCGATGTATCTTCAGGACAATTTTGACGTCCGGACGATTGCTCCCAAATTCGAGACAGCTATTCTGGAAAATCCGTCACTAGAACCACTTTACTTATTCGGGGGCAATGACCCGCTCGATGAATTAAGGAATAAGTTTCTGGAAGGTCCACCCGTCCGGATTGATGACCAGGTATGGGAAGGAAGTTTTACATTCGGAACATTCGACTTGGAGACGTACTTGCTGCCTGGGCACAGCTATCATCAGCTGGCAGTGAAGGTATTTGATGTGTTATATGCGGCAGACAGCTATTTTGAAGCGGGCCAATTGGAAAAACACAAAATCCCGTATATTACGGATGCCGCTTTGACGATCGAAAGTCTGGAGCGTCTGAAAGAGATCCCGTGTGATGGTGCTGTGCCTGGTCATGGTATGTATGAAACTGAATTCAAAACAACTGTACAGAAAAATATCGATTATCATGTCGTTCTGCTTACGTGGCTAGAGAATTATATCGGGGAGCATCCAAATGGTGTCAGTCATGAAAACCTCATCGCTGCGATGTGTGATTCATTCGGGGTGGAAAATAAACAGCTGGGCCAGTGGCTGTTGTACAGGACGGCTGTCACTGCTTATTTGATTGGCGCTGTCAAAGAGGAAACGATTAGTTACGCCATCGAAGGAAACCGCTGGGTGTTCAAACAGACTGAAAAAGGAGAGGATTAGTATGGTAACACATACAAATCCTCTCCTTCTTTATATTCGGCATATAAAACTTTTGTGTAATCGGTGATTTCCTGCTGTTGCAGCTGGGTATACAGCCAGTGTTTATCGAACCCGGCTTCTTTCAGGTTATCCCATAGCACTTCGCCGTCGCTGATGAATGCCATCGGCAGCGGTGTCGCCTGTGGAGTGAGGTTCAAATCGCCACGGGTCGGTGTCTGATCCATTGATTTTTTCAACACAGAAATCGATCCATCGGTTTCAAGTACCGCATACTCGACTTCACGGAGTGAAAATACATCCTTGGAACGGAGCAAGTGCTGGAGCTGGTTGATATCAAGTTTGTTTTTTTTCAACTCTTCGCGGATGATCTTCCCTTTATGGATGACAATCGACGGCTGTCCTTCCAGAAACCCCCGTGTCGCTTTCACTTTTTCTGTCAAGATTTCTGTTACATACATCAGTACACCCCACACCAGCACGGCAAACGCAATCTGCCATACCCCGACCTCGGGATCATAGAGTGCGTTTCCTACAAGTTCACCGAGAATAATAGCTGAGATGAAGTCAAACGGGGTGAGCTGGGTGATCTGAGATTTTCCAAGTACCTTGGCCAAAACAAACAGGGCAGCGAACCCAAAAGAAGCTTCTAATAAAATACGTAAATAGTCCATTATCATCACGATCCTTCTATCTGCTGTTACCATTGTAGACAGAGATAGAAAGAGCTATACAAAAAACCTGGAAGATATTTCTCTTCCAGGTGGGATATCAGTCTAAGGTTTTAATCATGGTGACATGAGGAATGCCGGCGTCCATGAACTGACCGGAAATCGTTTCATAACCGAGGGATCGGTAGAAATCTTCCGCATGCGTCTGAGCATTCAATTTCGCCTGCTTCAAGCCTTCTTTTTGGATCCGTTTTTCCATCGCTTCGATCATCTGCCTGCCGAATGAGCGACCGCGGAATTCTTTCATCACACAAATACGCTCCAGCTTCCCGTTCTCCTCGACAAAACGAAGGCGGGCAGCGGCAATCGGCACGTTATTTTCATAGCCGATGAAATGGACAGCCAAATCATCATGCTCATCGAGCTCTAAGTCCTCCGGAACCTGCTGTTCTTCGATGAAGACCCTGCGGCGGACACCGAAGGCATCTTTCAGCTGTTGGTCGTTCTCTACCGTTTCAATCAGCATCGGATCACCCTTCACCGAGCACGAATGTTTCGTACACAGTCCAGGAGCCATTATCCAATTGGTAAAGCAGCTGGAAGCGGTCGACCGTCTCTTTCAAATCGAACCCTTTCATGCGAAGCGTGCCATAAACATCAGAATACTCGTCATCGGAAAGTTTCTGGGCAATCGTAATATGCGGAACATAAGAGTGTTCCCGCTCACCAGGGAGATGCTCGGCATAGAGCTTTTCGTTCAATCCCATGATGATATCCGTAGGCTCTACCTTCAAATAGATGGTATTTGTAATTGGTGTGAAAGAGCTGACTTTGTTGATTTCAATTTCGAATGGCTGCATTTCTTTCGCAATTTCCTTCAAATAAGGTACCATTTCTTTGATTTCATTATCTTCTGCTTCAAATGGTTCTTTTACCGTAATGTGTGGTGGAATCAATGCATAATGCGGGTCGTAACGTTTCCGATAGGAGTTTGCGACATCCTGTATTTTTTTTGGTGGAAAAATGGCGATACCATACTTCATTGGAAAAACCCTCCTATAAATAATAGTACTGTTATTATTCATGTTGAATGCAAAGTGAATTAGTCAGTTATTCAGGCTGTCATTATTATACCAAAATATTGCTTTTCCTTACATAGGCTTTACGGTCGGAACATTGTTACCAGGGCTCGCTCCATATCCTGCTGCCAATATTTCCATGTATGATCACCGTCAAGTTCATGGAAAAAGTAAGTGAGCGGCTTTTTATTCAATAGCTTTCTCAGTTCATAGTTCGGGGTAACAAAATCTTTGCGGTCCCCATCAGTCGTTGGCACATCCGTCTCTTCGCTTCCGATCGTATGATAAATAGCAAGCGAGGACATGTCCTTGCTGTTCTGGACTTTATCCATCACCTCATCGTTCACGAAAGGGGACTGCATGATGACATTCCCGAATGTGTTCGGATATTTGAGTGCCGTCATTAAAGCCACTGTTCCACCGAGCGAATCACCCATCAACGTTCTGCCGCTGCCCATATGATAACCCGGCAGTTCTTCATCCAGAAGCGGGACAACTTCATTAACAAGAAACTTGATATAAGCGGCCTGCTTTTCCCCGTTCGGATGATACTTATCCTGGCGGTCATATTTATCCTGATAATGGATCCCGACAAAAATCGTATCCGCGATCCGTTTGTCTTTATGCAGCTTATCGCTTAATGTCGCGACCCGCCCCATTTGAAAATAATCGTCACCATCCTGCATGATCGCGATATGATACTTATAAAGCGGAGAATAATTCTCCGGCAGAAATACTTTCAGTGTCAATGTTTCATCTAAATAGGAACTATTGATTTCAAAATCCTTGAACGTTCCATCACGTCCCAAAGCGAACACCTCCAAAAAACGACAACTTATCTATAAATGTAACACACCTATTTTATCATATCATTGTCAAAAAAGTAGGACAGCTCTGACGATTGTCATGTAATTGAAAACTCTTTCAGTTGGAACCCTAAGTGTGCCGGTCGCCAACATATCAGAGGTTCTCTGTAAATGATAAAAAATTGTCGATAAGTTATTGACACATTACTGAAATCATATTATATTAGTACTTGTCCAATTCAAAACAACTTTATCCCATGATTCCGTAGCTCAGCTGGGAGAGCGCCACCTTGACAGGGTGGAGGTCGTTGGTTCGAGCCCAATCGGAATCACTAAGTTCTAAAAGCCTCTGGCCGTTGATCCTGCAACGGTCAGGGGCTTTTTTATTATCTAGGAATTTATAAAAATTGATGGTTGAGGATAACGTTTTGCGGCGGGCTACATCCAGCTCCAGCGCCTACCCCCCTCGAGGTCTTAAGTCAATCCTCTCTGTGACAAAAAACGTCACGGCGAGGCTTGACTTAAGCTTGTCGGGTGTGAGCAAGGCACTTGCGCTTTTGTGCTTTGTTTTCAAAAATGATAGCTACAGAAGTAAGGAGATAAGCAGGGAAAGAAATGATTGACTAGCGTTTATCTAGAGTGGATTACTTAGATGAAAATTGGAATCCCTATAACAAATGTAGCAGTCGTTTTTTGATGAGTAGAAATGTGTTATTTCCCTATACTATGAAAATAAAGCCAGGAAGGGGGGATTTTATGAAAATTGCGTTAATGGGTGCTGGTTTGTCAGGACTCGCATGCGCCCTGACCTTGGAGAAGCATGGATATCAAGCGGATATTTTTGAAAGGCGAGCGATGGTTGGCGACCGCTTTGTCATTGCAGAAGCGATGTTTTTCATGTTTCACACCCCCTATGATGATGCAGTCAAGTACTTGTCTGAAAACCATGATATACACCTTAAGCCTACGACAAATATACAAAAGGTAAACATTTATTCTGAAAACGAACACTCTTTTATAGATGGACATTTAGGGTTTACAAATATGCGGGGGAAGCATCTAGAATCCTATGAAAAACAGCTTGCCCACCAATTAAAAGGAACCATCCATTTCAATCAGGATGTTTCCTATAAAGATATCTCCAAAGAGTATACCCATGTGGTTCTCGCTACAGGAGACGCGTTGGATACACAAAAACTGCAGCCATTCGACGTGGCATATAAAGCCAGTTTTAAAGGGGCTGTGATTGAAGGGGATTTTACTCAGACGGAAGTGCATACTTTTTTCAATAATGATTTTGCTCCTAAAGGAATGGCATATGTTCTTCCGCATTCCGACACGGAAGCAACCCTTGTGTTAGTATATCCGCAATACCCTGAGAATGAGTCTTTAGATAAAGAAGAGCTATGGAAAAAGTTTTTCGAAGAATGTTCCAGGAGACTGGATCAGGATTTTAAAATTCTTAACGAATATTCCATTAAGGATTATCGAATTGGTAAAATTGAAACTCCCAGAATAGGAAATACATTTTTTATAGGAAACTGTTTCGGTGCTATTACACCATTGTTTGGTTTCGGTCAATTTGAATCAATGCTGACTGGAATTTATGCGGCCCACGATATTGTGGGGATGGGGGAATATGAGAAGCTCGTCAAACCATTATCCAAAAGCTATCACGATTCTCTTACACTACGCCGGAACTTAGAAAAACTGGATAACAAAAAGCTTGATCTATTAACGAAATCAATGAGTAATGAATTAGTGGAAAGCTTTATTACCAGTAAAAAAATCAATGCAATGAAAATATTGAGCAAAATCCTTCATCCATACCCTCGCAAGACATAGAGACCTGTGTCTTGCGGGGATTTTTTTATTCCAATTCCGCTCTCAATCCAAATAAGAAAACCCATAATTAATGAAGTTGTTGATCATGAAAGCCATTTCCTTCGGAGACTGATCCATGTCATTCGCTATCCAGTCTTTGATCACATGAATCGCTCCACTGATAACGAAGGTACTTAAGTAGTTCACTTCTTCCTGCCCCAAATGATTGTCGCTCATCCAATTATTAATCATGAACCCGCGGGTCAATTCCATCATTCTTTTCTCGAAAGTAGGAGCTGCATCTTTTTTCAGCAAAGTTTGAAACATGAATTTGTTTTCGATGACATATTCTAGTATTTTCTGAGTCATCTGGATGGACTCTTCTTCAGCGGGGTAATTGTAGCTATGCAGGTATTCGTTCATATCCTCGGTTATTTCTTCTTCAATTTTACTCAACAAGTCATACTGATCGTTATAGTGGGTGTAGAAAGTCGAGCGGTTGATATCGGCAAGCTCGCAGATTTCTTTTACCGTTATTTCGGAAATCGGTTTTTGGGCAAGCAGAGTAATCAGGCTTTCCTTCAATACTTTCCGTGTATATTTCTTACGACGGTCCAGTTTTTCACTCACGGCACAAACCCTCCTTTTGTTAAATTTTTGTGACAATCCAACACATACATAGTGGAATGTTGGGAAACTGACGCAATTTGTAAAACTGTTTGTTGAAAATCCAACACAGTGTCAATACAATATTAGAATGTGTGAAAGGGATTTGCAAGAGAGGATGAAGCCTTATCGACTGGACATCACGAATGATTAAACATAAAAAAAGCATTGTCATTATATTTATACTTCTTACCTTGATTAGCGCAGTGGCGCAATTTGCCGTATCGGTCAATTACAATATGGCGGATTATCTGCCGGACGATTCTCCATCGATGCAAGCAGTGGATTTGATGGAAGAAGAGTTTGATGAGCCCATCGCCAATGCGCGCGTGATGGTAAAGGACGTCTCGGTAACCGAGGCGCTGGAATATAAACAAGAACTCGAAGCGATCGATGGGGTCAGCGGGGTAACCTGGCTGGATGACGTCGTCGATTTGAAAGAGCCTCTCGAAATGGCCAATGAGGATACCATTGAAACGTATTATAAAAATAAAAGCGCATTGATTTCGTTGAATATTCGTGAAGGCGATGAAGTTGAAGTAACGAATAAGATTTATGATTTGATCGGGGAAGAAAATGCGATTACCGGCGAAGCGGTGACCACGGCCACCTCCCAGCAAATGGCTGGCAGTGAGTCATTGAACGCGGCAGCCTTACTCGTTCCAATCATTATTATAATTTTGGTGTTATCCACGAATTCATGGATGGAACCGGTGTTCTTTCTCATTGCCATCGGGGTTTCTATCGTCATTAACCTGGGGACGAATATTTTTATTGGTGAAATTTCGTTCATTACCCAGTCGGTAGCACCGATCCTGCAGCTGGCGGTATCGCTGGATTATGCGATATTTCTGTTGCATAGCTTTGCTGACTACCGAAAGGATGTGCAAGATCCGGCTAAAGCGATGAGACTTGCGATGAAGCGGTCATTCCCGGCCATTGTCGCCAGTGCGTCGACGACATTCTTCGGCTTTATGGCCCTGACGTTCATGGAATTTGGCATCGGGGCGGATCTTGGTCTCAACCTGGTAAAAGGGATTCTGCTCAGTTTCATCAGTGTCATGGTATTTTTACCTGCGTTGACGTTGATGCTTTATCACTGGATTGACCGTACCAAGCACCGCCAGTTCGTGCCGGATTTCAGGAATATCGGAAAATACGTCATGAAATTCAGAATACCAAGCTTGATATTGGTACTGCTTTTGATCGTACCTGCTTTTTTAGCACAAAGTAACACGACTTTCCTATATGGAACGGGCGAACAGCCCGACAATACACGGGCAGGACAGGATGCGAATGCGATTGAGGAAGAGTTCGGGAAGAACGTTCCGGTGGTGCTGTTGGTGCCACAAGGGGACAGGGGAAAAGAGGAAAACCTCGTCCAGCAGTTAGAGGAGCTTCCGAATGTCTCCAGTGTTATTTCTTATGTGAATATGGTCAGCTCGGCGATCCCACCGGAGTATTTAGAAGAGTCGATGACAGAGCAATTTTATTCCGGCGATTACGCGCGGATCACACTTTATACGGAAACGGATTCGGAAGGGGAAGAAGCATTTTCCCTGATTGAACAGGTAAAAGAAACAGCTGATTCCTATTACGATGAAACGCATCTGCTCGGTGAGAGTGTGACCTTGTATGATATGAAACATACGGTGCAAAAAGATAACAAATTAGTCAATTTACTGACGGTCATCACCATTGCGATTGTGCTCTTGATAACATTCCGTTCGATATCAATTCCGGTCGTTCTGCTTCTAACCATCCAGACATCGGTATGGATCAACCTGGCAGTACCGTATTTTACAGAAACGCCGCTTGTCTATGTCGGCTATCTGCTGATCAGCACGATCCAGCTGGCAGCAACGGTCGACTATGGAATTTTATTTACGGAAAATTACTATACTTTACGAAAAGAGATGCCCGCTATGCAGGCAATCAAGAAAACGATTGATGAGAAGATTTTTGCTATTTTTATCTCAGCTTCGATCTTATCGAGTGTCGGGTTCATCCTAGGAGCTACATCATCCAACCCGATCGTATCGGCAATCGGTCTTTTATTAGGCCGTGGGGCATTGCTGGCATTCCTGATGGTTGTTTTCGTCCTGCCGGCATTACTGGTGGTCTTCGACAAGGTGATCGAAAAAACTACGTGGAAAGCAAACTTTTATAAGGAGAGAGGATAATGAGACTGAAACGTATAACTGCGATATTCATGTCAACAATGCTTGTGCTGCCGACGTTTCTTGTGTCCGCGGAGGCCGATGACGGATCATCATCCGAAAAGAAGGCTCCCAAAGGGAAAGGATCTTACTCTGAAAAAAATGAAGTCGTCTACGCGACACTCGATGGCTCCGGCGATCCGAAAGATATGTATGTCGTCAACAATTTTACGATCAAGGAACAGGGTGAAATTATTGATCATGGACCATACAGCAGTGTAGAGAACCTTACCGATCTGACGGATATCGAAAAAAATGACAACAACATCGCATTCACGGCAAAAGAAGATGAGTTTTATTATCAAGGTAACTTGGAAGGTAAGCCATTGCCGTGGGATATCAATGTTTCTTATAAATTAGACGGGAAGAAAATGGCCCCGGAAGAGTTGGCAGGAAAAGATGGCGATCTGGAAATTCAAATAGATACAGCTAAAAACGAAAAAGGCGAGGAAAGCTTTTTCAAGAATTATCTCCTGCAAATCACCTTGAAATTTGATTCGGCTAAGTATAAAAACATCCAGGCAGAAGATGCCACTGTGGCAAGCGCCGGAAAGACCCGGCAAGTGACATTCACGGCGATGCCGGAAAAAGAAGAGAGTTTCAAAGTAAGTGCGCTCGTATCGGATATGGAAATGGAGGCCATCGAAATCGCGGCCATGCCATCCTCGATGCCGATTGAAAAGCCGGACACCGGTGATATGAAAAAGGACATGAAATCATTGTCTGATGCCACCGCTGAAATTAATCGCGGTGTCGGAGAACTGGAAAATGGGATTGCGGAACTGAATGATGGCGTTGCACGCCTGTATGATGGTTCAGCTCAGTATAAAAATGGCATCATCGAGCTGAATAACGGCTCGACCGAATTAGTAGATGGTTCTGCCTCCATTAAGGCAGCACTGCAAAAAATGAGCGAGTCCGTCAGCGCTGGCTCCGGTGATATGGACATGAGCCAGTTCAAACAGCTTGAAGATGGCCTGCGTCAAATTGCCGGCGGGTTGAACGAGACAGAGGCCGGGCTTACGAATTTGAAAAATAATTACAGCAAAGCCTATCAGGCACTGGATCAGTCCATCCAATCAATTCCAGCTCAGAATGTTTCCGTAGAGGAAATCCAGGCCCTGTATGAGAGTGGCGCCGATAAAGCAGTCGTCGACAAACTGGTAGCCAACTATAAAGCGGCGCAAACTACGAAACAAACGTATGCGAGTACCAAAGAAGCATTCGCAGCTGTCGAGCCGACTTTAGGAAAAGTATCCGGTTCCTTGAATGAAATGAGCGGGAGTCTGAGTACGATGGCGGACAACGTGGCAAACAGCATGGAAAGTAATGATTTCAATGAATCTATGAAACAATTACAGGAAGGACTGCAGTCGCTGTCGTCCAATTATAATAGCTTCCATTCCGGGCTGACGGAATATACCGGCGGCGTAAAGCAATTAGCAGGTTCCTATGAGGAAGTTCACGGCGGTATCGAATCCTTGACCAACGGTACGGATGAACTGGAAAATGGTGCCGGGGAACTTCATAATGGTACAGCAGAGTTAGCGCAACAGACGGCTGACCTTCCTGATCAGTTGCAAAAAGAAATCGATGAAATGATCAATCAATACGACAAATCCGATTTCGACCCGGTTTCCTTCGTTTCCTCTAAAAATGAAAAAGTAGACACGGTACAATTCGTAATCAAAACGGAAAGCATCAAGAAAGAAGAAGAAGAAAAAGAAGAGCCGAAGCAGGAAGAAGATAAAAGCTTCTGGGACCGCTTCCTGGGCTTGTTCAACTAACAACAAAAACTTCTCCCATTGTGGAAATGGGGGAAGTTTTTTTGCTTGAAGGGGGGAGCAGACAGAATTGTCTAGTATAAGGAGTTGGTGTCTAGTAAAAGGTAAAGTATGTCTAGTAAGTTTTCCATTTTGTCTAGTAATCCTTCAAAAATGTCCAGTAAACATACCGTATTTTCTAGTAAAGAAGGGATTTTGTATAGTATAGAAAGAATTTGTCCAGTAAAAGTCCTGTTTTTAATTCTTACAAAGAACGCCTGCTCCCACTAACTAACAAGGGGGCAGGCTTTTTAAAAAAACAACCTAAACAGCGGGCTGCATAACGCCTGGCTTTTCTTTTCGAGGGTGGCCGAAACGCATCAGCCGGATGGCATTGAGGATGACCGCTAGCACGCTTGCCTCGTGGATGAACATCCCCGCTGCCAAATGGATATTGCCCATCAGGACGCCAGCCAGCAGCACGGTTACGATTCCGACAGAGAAAAAAGTATTTTGCTTCATGTTTCGGATGGTTGCTTTGGCGAGGGCGTAGGCGTGGGCAAACTGGTTAAGTTTGTCAGCCATTAGAACGACATCGGCCGTTTCCATCGCGATGTCGGTGCCACCTGCTCCCATCGCCAGCCCGATGTCGGCACTTGCTATCGCTGGGGCGTCGTTGATTCCGTCCCCTGCCATTGCGACGGTGTTACCTGCTGTCTTCAATTCCTGAACAAATGCTGTTTTTTGTTCCGGAAGAAGCTCCGCATGAAATTCTTCGAGTTCGAGCCGGTCCGCTACGAGTTTGGCGGTGTGGCGGTTGTCCCCGGTCAGCATGATGATCTGTTTCACCCCATTTTTCCGCATGGCAGCCAGTGCTTCGGAGGCATCTTCACGAATCTGGTCAGCGATCGAAAATATACCGGAAAGCTTTCCATCTACCGCTGCAAATATGGCGGTGTTGCCTGTTCGTTCGCGCTTCAGGGCGTAGTTGTTTATTTCCTCTGTCACCTCGATTTGTTCTTTTTTTATCAGTTTCCTGTTGCCAATTGCGAGGCGGTGACTGTCCACAGTGGCAATAATGCCTGCTCCTTTAATGATTTCACCTGTTGCGGCTCCTGTATCTATTTCAATTCCCTGCTTCCTTGCTTCCAATATGATCGTTCGGCCGAAATGATGTTCGGAAAGGGTCTCTGCCTGTGCCACCAGTCGGACAAGTTCAGCTTCCTCTATACCATTAAATGTTTTTATATTCGTCACTTCTGGTTTTCCTTTTGTTAACGTCCCGGTTTTATCAAAAATAAGCGTATCAACTTTTGACAAACGGTCCATGACATCTCCACCTTTGAGGAGCACCCCGTGCTTCGCACCGTTGCCGATACCGGCAACATTGGAAACAGGCGCACCGATCACGAGGGCTCCTGGGCAGGCAACCACCAGGAATGTGATGGAGAGGTGGAAGTCGCCGGTCAGCATATATACGAGGACAGCCAATACGACAACACCGGGTGTATAAAAAGCAGCGAAACGGTCAAGGAACTTCTCTGTCTGTGACTTGGTTTCCTGTGCTTCTTCGACCAGTTCAATGATTTTTGCAAAAACCGTGTCATCCCCTACTTTTTCAGCAACTACTTCCATGTAGCCATGATCGACGATTGTACTGCCGAAAACCTGATCGTTCTTTTGTTTGGAGGCGGGGACGGATTCTCCGGTTATGGCAGCCTCATTCAAGGAAGCCTTGCCGGCAGCAATTTTTCCATCCACCGGTACCTTTCCACCAGAGCGGATGATGATTCTGTCCCCTTGCTGCACTTTTTCCACCGGAATCGTAATTTCATTGCCTGCCTGGAGAATGGTTGCTTCCTCAGGTGCCATAGCTACGAGTTCCTTTAAAGAAGAGCGGGTTTTTTCCAGCGTCCGTGCCTCGAGATAGGCGCCAAAGAGGAAAAGAAAAGTAACAGCAGCCGACTCTACATATTCTCCAATTATCATCGCACCCAAAACAGCAATGGTGACCAGCAGTTCGATGCTGAAAGCTTTTGCCCATAGTGCCTGGAAAGCCTTAATGCTAATCGGCACACCGGCAAGAAAAGTTGCTGCAATCAATGCAGCCTGCTGCAGATTATGGAAGCCGGTCAGGTAAGCAGTGACGGCAACAAGCAGAAGCCCCCCAGACCCGGCAGTGATCCAGTTGATTCGTTTATGCACCCACGTCATTATGATCTCTCCTTTATAACTAATAGTTACGAAACCTTAGTTGAAACAACCGGGTAGCCTAATCCTTCGATGGTCGCTTCCAGCTCGCCGGCACTTACGATAGATTCATCAAATTGAACTTTAACCTTGCTGGAATGGAACAACACCTTCGCTGCTTGCACACCTTCTATTTTTCCTAAGCTGCCTTCGATTTTTTTAATGCAGGATGGACAAGTCAGCGGCTCTAATTGTAATTTGATTATTCTCATTTGGAATCTCCCCTTTGCCTGGTATGGTTCAAGCATAATCGGTTTCAGGGAAAGGTTCCTTGACGTGGGTCAAGAAAAAACAAAAAGTGCCGACCCGTTGTGAAGGAATACATGGGGCAGGCACTTACAGGTTTTGCAATTGATCTTTATCCAGGATGCGGAATCGTTTAGGATCCATTTTTTTGATTAGACCTTGTGCTTCTAAATCGCCGAGTCTCCGGCTGATCGTTTCCGGGGTGGTACCGAGAAAGGAGGCCAGGTCTTTTTTATTCATTGGCAAGCGGATCATGTCATTGGCTGAAGCTATTGCCAGGTCTGCCAGATAAAGGGCGAGACGCTTCTCGACGCTTTCAGTGGCAAGGCTGGTCGTCTGTTTTTCCGATTCTTCCAGCCTTCTGGCATAAGTTCTCAATATTTTCAACGCAATAGAAGGATAGCGCATTAAAAAGTTCTGCAATTCTTTCCGCTGGATCGTACAAATGGTGACAGGCTCTGTTGCTTCAGCATACGATTCGTGGAGTGATTCACTAAAAAGTGCATACTCCCCGGTGAAATAGCCGGGTTGCAGAAGACGGACCATCTGTTCTTTCCCGGAATCGGAAATCCGGTAGATACGTACCGAACCTGTGTTGACAATGTATAGCGATTCAGAGGGATCGCCGGCCCGGTATATGATCTCTCCTTTTTTATAGGAAACAGACCGGATAGCTTCGGTTATCGCGTGCATCTGTTCACGGTCAAGATGATTGAAAATAGGTACCCGGGCGACGCACGTATGGCCGGAATCCCCATGATGACAATGCTGGCAGGTCGGCTGAACCCCGGTTTTCTTCATGATATCCATCGATACTTCCTCCTTCCATTTTCTTTCATTATATCATTTTGCAAAAAAAGAAATTCGCTTATAAGTTTTTTGTGAAAACTTGATCTGCGTCAAAGAAATGACAGGTTAAAGCGAGGATACTGAAAGACAAAGGAGGAGATGATCATGGCTGAATTAGTTTTGGAAGTGGAGCGGATGATCAATGAAGGGTTAGGCGGGGGATATATCCTGTACGAGTATGACGGGCGCAGGCTTGAAAGCCTGGAAGAAGAGGAGGGGAAAGCATGAACGTCCTCTATCTGCCAGAAGTCCATGCATGGGTTTTGTATGCGGGGATTTTATCACTGGTGGCGTCCGTCATTCTCCGCAGCAGGAAAATTTTCGCTCTGGAGATCGTGCTTTTGCCTGGGATGATGGTTTTGCTCGAAGGCTGGATGCTAATCATTACTGGATTGGTTCAGCTGATCATCAGTGTCTACTTGCTCTTCCGGTTGCTGCATGCCATCGACCGCAACTACCGGCTTGTGTTAGAGAAAACACACCGAATTCCGAGAGTAATCACGACAAAAGGCGCAGACGGAGGCCAGTCGTCGTTTTTATAGGAAACAGAAGGAGGGAGGGAAATGCGCGAAGTCGTGCTTGGTGTCCATATTTTGCTCGGCATCATTTGGGCAGGAGGCATTTTGTTCATTGGCTTGGGCGTATTTCCTGCGGTTGCAAAAATGCCGGTAAGCACACAGCGTGCAATTCTGCTCCATTTGATGCGACATACGCACCATCTATTCACGCTGTCGGGAGGAGGAGTCATCATCACCGGTATATTACTAGGAACCGTATTCGGCCCCCTCCACAGCTGGGAGGTCATTCAAACTACCACCTATGGACATCTCTGGCTGGCTGCACTCTCAAGCGGGACATTCGCCTTGTTCTGGGGAGTTTTTGTCGGTTACCGGGAGATGATGCTCGTGTTTACGGATGATTACCTGTGGAAGGAAGCAGAAAGCGGCGACCGGAAACCCCTGACCCGGGAATTGTTCCGGCTCGCCGCATTGGAATCGGTGGAAATTCTCGGCTTTTTCGTACTTATTTTTCTCATGGTCCAACTGTAAGGAGGTGGGAGCAGATGCGTACATTCAAAACAGCGGTCCCGTGGCAGGAGAGCAAAACTTACGCCTGCAAGCTGTCCTGGCTGCAGCTAACGCGCCCGATGACGTGGAGCGGAACAATCAGTCCGGTTCTGGCAGGGAGTCTGTTGGCTGCCAAAGAAGAGGTGTTCCGCTACGAGCTGATGGTGCTTTTGCTTATCGCCGCTCTCTTCGTTCAAAGTGGTGTCAACATGTTCAATGATTATTTTGACTTCCAAAATGGCCAGGACAAAGAACGCTGGTGCAAAGCGCAGACCGCCTCTCTGAGCAACTATCCATTCCATCATCACGTGCCATACGTGGCGACTGGTCTAATTGCAACAGCTGCCCTGCTTGGATTGTGGCTTGCTGTACTCGTCGGCTGGTGGGTCGCGTTCGTCGGCCTCTTCGGGATTACAGCTGGTATCGCTTATTCTGCCGGCCGCCATTCCTTAGCATCACATGGGCTTGGCGAGGCAACAGCCGCCCTGTTTCTCGGGATAGCGACAACGCTGCTTGGTTATAGTGTCCAAACTCAACGCATCAACCTGCCGGTTATCTTCGTTGGGCTGATTTTTGCTCTGCTGATCAGTTCCATGGTGCTGACCAATAACATTCGCGATATTGAAAAAGACGTGGGATTCCGGAGGACGCTCGCAATGCGGCTTGGACGTCGGAATGCCATCTGGTTATTGAAGCTCCTGTTGGGCGGGGCTTACGTGGGTGCCATTATTCTCGCAGGTACTGCAGTCGTACCTATGGAAGTGCTTGTCGTCCTGGCTGCTTTACCGATCGCTATCCGTATTCCTCGCTCGTTTCATGGAAAACGGCAGGAAGAGCAGCTTGTGATGAAACAGGCCGCCTGGCATCACTGGGCGTTCGGGCTGCTTTTCGGAATGGGGGTGTTCATGGGAGTGTGGTAAAGGTCTTCCAGTTTAGTCTCGATTAAAAGCGAGTCGTTTTCCTGCCTGATAATCAAGGGAAAAAGCAGCGTTTATACCATGAAACCCGGGTAGGTCACTGGTGATACGCTGCCTTTATTTTTGATTACACTAACCGACAATTTAAAATAATGAGTGTATAAAATGAAATTATTAGCTCTTCCCAGAAAGAGTTGTTTACAAGATTCATAGGTTCCGCTACAATAAGATTAATTTCATATCATACGAACAGGTCCTTAAAGGGAAGCCTTTAAGGTGAAAAGGGGAAGTTGGTGAAAGTCCAACACGGTCCCGCCACTGTAAGCATTCGTTAGAAGAATGTAAGTCAGGATGCCTGCCTGTTTGTCGCAAAGTTTACCCTTCGAGGAAAAAGGGAGGCTTGTAAGTACGCGGAATTCGTACGCTGTATATTCTGCCTATTTATAGTCACACCTTCCTTTAGAGGAAGGTGTTTTTTTTACTTTAAGAATGTTTAACTTTGTTAAAGGATTAAAGTATAAGAAAATCTAAGGCTTTCGTCATAAAAACTTGGCGATAAGCCAAGCTTTTCTAATTGCACTTGTAAATACTGAGGAGGAGATAGGATGCAAAAGAAGCAGGGGTTGACATTGGTTTTTACCGGTGATGGAAAAGGGAAGACGACGGCTGCAACCGGGCTTGCTGTCCGGGCATTAGGCCATGACAAAAAGGTGAAAATGCTGCAATTTATCAAGTCCCCGAAGCGGCCTTATGGTGAAAGAAAATCACTGTTGAAACTGGGTGCTGAGATTATTCAGCTGGGCGAAGGGTTCACCTGGACAAAGACACCGGAAATCCACCGGGAGGCATTAAAAAAAGCGTGGGTTCTTGCCAAGGAAACTGTGCTGTCTGGGCAGTATGATGTCGTGATTCTGGATGAACTGAATAATGCGCTTGCGATTGATTCTTTTCCGATCGATGATGTACTGCCGCTGGAAGAAGTGATTGAACTGATCCACAACAAGCCGGAGTATGTCCACCTCGTGATTACTGGCAGAAGTGCGCTCCAGGAAGTAAAGGATGCAGCTGATCTTGTATCGGTCATTGATGTGGAAAAACATTATTATGATGAAGGCATCCCTGCCGTCCGTGGTGTTGAGTTTTGACTGCCCGCCGTCTCGTAGTTGCAGGTGTATCCAGTGGCGCCGGCAAGACGAGTATCGCAATCGGGTTAATGGCTGCCTTTATCAAAAAGGGGCTCACGGTTCAAGGATTCAAGTGCGGTCCTGATTACATAGACCCTTCCTATCATACCGCCGTAACTGGTCGTCCCTCCCGTAACCTCGATAGCTGGATGCTCCCTGAAGATGTGATGAAAGAAGTGTTTGTGAAAGGAAGTGAAGGGGCAGACCTTTCGATCATCGAGGGTGTGATGGGCTTTTATGATGGCAAATCGCCGAGGTCCAATCAAGGTTCTACGGCAGAAATCAGTACTCTGCTGGGTGCTCCGACAATCCTGGTTGTGGACTGCTCGGCGATGGCCCGGAGTGCCGCTGCTATCGTAAAAGGTTTTCAGTTACTGGATCCCGGAGTTCATATTGCCGGAGTGATTGCAAATAAGGTCGGAAGTGAGGGGCATTACCGGCTGATAAAAGATGCGGTGGAACAGGAGTGTGGCATTCCGGTCTGTGGATATCTGCTGAAAGATAATAGTCTTAAGATGCCGGAGCGGCACTTAGGGCTGGTGCCTTCTATCGAGCGCGGGGAACTGGATGAGCAGCTGGAACAGCTTGGGGATGTAGTGTCTGAAACGATCGACGTGGACCAAATCTATCAGATTAGTGAACAGGCACCCTTGCAAACTGATTCCTCCATGTTTCAGCGTAGGGGCATGATCAATGTAACAATCGCGGTAGCTAGGGATGAGGCATTCAACTTCTATTATCAGGAGAACCTGGAGTTGATGGAAGCGTATGGGGCTAGGGTTGTTTATTTTTCACCTTTAAAAGGTGAGGTGCTTCCTCCTCAAGTGGATGGCGTTTATTTAGGTGGCGGATTTCCGGAGCAATTCGCTGAGCAGCTGGCGGAAAACCGAGCAACCAGGCAGTCAGTTAGTGGAGCAATTGAAAGCGGTCTCCCTGTACTCGCAGAATGCGGAGGGTTGATGTATTTATCCGAATCGATCACGACGCTCGATGGTAACGACTATCCGATGGCAGGTGTGCTTCCTGGTAAGACGGAAATGCAGACGAAACTCGCTGCCCTTGGGTACCGGGAAATCTCTGGGCTTCCAAACAACTATCTTTTCAAAGACGGCATGGAAGTACGGGGACATGAATTCCATTATTCCATCTTCAAACCATCACGTGAGCTTCCTGGAGCTTATCGGGTGAAAAGCAGGTTCGGAACGGTTGAGGAAGGATTTCTTTATAAAAATGTGGTTGCCGGTTATACGCACATCCATTTTGCCTCGAATCCCGACGTTCTGGAGAATTTTTTGCGTCTTTGCAAGGAGCAGCGGGATGGAAAGTGAAAAAGCAAAACCGATCATGATCCAGGGAACCCATTCGGATGCAGGGAAAAGTATGTTTGTTACCGCCCTGTGCCGGATTTTCACAGAAGATGGCTGCCGAACGGCTCCGTTCAAGTCGCAGAACATGGCGCTCAATTCCTACATAACCGCCGATGGCAAAGAAATTGGACGGGCTCAGGGCGTCCAGGCGGAAGCGTCCGGCATTACGGCAACCACGGATATGAATCCTGTCCTGATCAAACCGAACCGTGATAACGATGCCCAGATTGTCGTTCATGGAAAGCCGGTGTCGAACATGAAGGCAAGCGCCTACCGCTCAGAATACTACGATAATGCCAAACAAATAATCACAGAGGCATACCATCGGCTTGCTGGAAGTTATGACCGGATTGTCATCGAGGGAGCTGGCAGTCCGGCTGAGGTCAACCTGAATGACCGGGAGCTTGTGAATATGAGCGTTGCAAAAATGGCCGACGCACCGGTCATATTAGTGGGAGACATTGATAAGGGCGGGGTGTTCGCCAGTCTCGTTGGAACGCTCCAGCTTTTGCCCGAAAGAGACCGCGACCGTGTAATTGGGGTGGTCATCAATAAGTTCCGGGGAGACAAAGCACTGCTTGATCCCGGGCTGGAATGGTTTGAAAAGTATACTGGAAAACCGGTGCTTGGTGTCCTTCCCCATATCAATGACCTTCATATCGAGGCGGAGGATTCGTTAAGCCTAAGCCGATATACGAGGAGTGGGAACACCGATAAACCGATCGATATTGCTGTCATCGAATATCCAAAGATTTCTAATTTTACCGATATTGATCCTTTCCTGATCGAAGCAGATTGCCATGTCCGATTTGTTAAGGAGGCAGCTGACCTGATGCAGCCGGATGTCATCATTATGCCTGGTAGCAAAAATACGATCGAGGATCTTATCTATGTGCAAGACAAAAGGCTGGACCAGGCTATCACCTCAGCCCGGGAACTAGGGGCTATCGTGGTTGGTATTTGCGGAGGGTATCAAATGCTCGGAACCAAAGTAAGAGATCCTTACCAGGTGGAGACCAATCTTGAGGAAGTCCCTGGGCTGGACTTGCTGCCGATCGAAACGACGCTTTCCAGAAACAAAAAGACGGTCCGATCGAGTGGAACCGTGAATTGGGATGGCCGTGCTTTTCCTGTGAAAGGGTATGAAATCCATGTGGGAACAACGGTTGCTGAGGATAATATAAGTCATTTCATTACCATGGATGACGGACAGATCGATGGTGCAAGCAATAAAAACGTTATTGGCACTTATTTCCACGGGATATTCCATAACGATATTTTTCGGAGAGAACTTTTAAATTCGCTCCGAATTAAAAAAGGGTTGGAGACACTCCAGTCATCAACCTCCGTCCAGCATTTTCAGGAACAGGAATTCGACCGGTTGGCAGCGCATGTCCGCAAGGCTATTGATATACCAAAGCTTTATGAACGACTAACTAAATTTGCAGAAATTGGGGGAGTAAGATGAATAAACAATTGCAGGAAATTATCCAATCGATTGAACCAGTAAGCAAGGAAAGAATCACTGAAACTGCCCGTTACCTGGATACATTGACAAAACCTCCGGGAAGCCTCGGAAGGCTGGAGGAAATCGCTAAACAGCTTGCCGGCATTACTGAACAGGGAGTCCCACAGGTGTCCCCGCCGGGAATCCTGGTGTTTGCCGGTGATCATGGCATTGTGGAAGAAGGGGTTTCTGCTTTTCCACAGGAAGTGACCGTACAGATGATTAGGAATTTTCTTGAGGGCGGGGCAGCGATCAATGTCTTTGCCCGGCAAATTGGTGCATCCCTGCAGGTAGTCGATGTCGGTGCTGCCGGTGAGATAGACGATGATCGTCTCGTTTCAAGAAAAATAGCTGCAGGCACAGCGAATTTTTTAAAAACGGATGCCATGACTGAAGCACAAATGGAAGCGGCGATATTGGCAGGTGCCGAGTCAGCGAACACGATGATTGCCCGGGGAATAAAATGCCTCATCTTAGGTGAGATGGGTATTGGAAACACAACAGCAGCCAGCGCCCTGGTGGCTGTACTTACAGGCTACAGCGTGGAGCAGACAGTTGGTTACGGAACAGGCATTTCAGCAGAGAGAAAGCTTCACAAAAGCAGGATTATTGAAGAAGCGATCAGGCATCGTGACCCAAACCCTGACACCCCGTTAGATGTGCTCCAAAAGCTGGGCGGCTATGAGATTGCCGCCATTTCAGGGGCGGTTCTGGCAGCTGCACAGTCCGGAATTCCTGTATTCATGGATGGATTTATCTGTACATCCGGTGCAATGGTAGCTGTCCGGCTTAACCCGTACATAAAAGATTATCTGTTTGCGGGGCATGTATCACAAGAACCGGGTCATAAAATCGCCCTCGAGGACATCGGGTCCGCACCGTTATTGGATCTCGGGCTGAAGCTGGGTGAAGGGACAGGTGCAGCTCTTGCCTTTCCGGTACTGGAAGCGGCAGCAAGAATGCGGAATGAAATGGCTACCTTCGATGAGGCCAGCGTTACGAACAAGTAACCTCACGAAAAAGCCTATTTAAAATGAGGGAGATTATTGCGAAAAACAAACCGTGGTTGCTAAATAGAAAGGAAGTATGTGAAAAATGATGGCAAGTAAAGCGAAAATATCGTTATTTTCTATACTGCTGGCAGTCCTGTTGGCTGTGATGGCCGGATGCGGGGTGACAGAAGAAGGGAACGAAGGCAAGAAAAGTACGAATGAACCAGCAGACCAAAGTGAAGAAACGCAAGGGGAAGCTTCTGGGAACTCCTTCCCGGTGACCGTAGAAGATGGGTCAGGCGGGCAAGTAGAAATAGAGTCAGAACCGGAAACGATTGTTTCGGTACAGGCAAGCAACACGGAAATCGCGTTTGCACTCGATCAGGGAGAGAAAATGATCGGTGTCTCGGATTACTGTAATTACCCGGCAGAAACGAAAGACATTGAAAAGGTCGGCGGCCAGGAAATGAACGTCGAAAAGATTCTGTCACTGATGCCGGATATGGTGCTGGTAACCACCTTCCACCATGAAAATCATGCCGCTGTGCTCGAGCAATTTGAGCAAGCGGGCATCGATGTTGTGGTCGTTGATGATGCTAATTCATTCGATGCCGTGTATAACAATATTCAACTTGTTGGAAAAGCAACAGGAAGTTCAGACGAGGCGACTGCACTCATAGAAGATATGGAAACACGCTTAGCTGATGTGAAAGAAAAAGCACTACAAGTGGAAGAGAAGAAAAAGGTTTGGGTCGAAGTCGCGCCTGCCCCTGATATTTTCACAACTGGTTCAGGGACGTTCATGCACGAAATGCTGGAAGCGATCAACGCAGAAAACGCAGCCAAAGAGGAAGAAGGATGGGTCAAGTTTACAGAAGAAGAAGCAGTAAATTTAGATCCGGAAGTAATTATTACGACCTATGGTTATTATATGGACAACCCAGAAAATCAGGTGCTGAAACGCGAGGGGTGGAGTGAGGTGAATGCGGTTGAAGACGAGCAGGTTTTTGAGGTCGACAATGACACCGTTACAAGACCCGGCCCACGTTTAATCGATGGAGTGGAGAGACTTGGAGAACTCATTTACCCGGAAGTTTTCAGTGGATAAAACAGTATGGATGTATATATTCAGTGGAGGATTTGTACTTAGTGCAGCTCTTCTTGGTTTATTTGTCAGCAGTGTATCTTTTCCTTTAACTGCTGTTCTGGACGTGCTGGCAGAGAAAATGTTCGGTAGTGACATCTTCGGGCATGAGGCAGCCAGTAATATCGAGGTCATCATATGGGAAATACGTTTTCCCCGGGTGTTGCTGGCGTTATTTGTCGGAGCCTCGTTATCGATTGCCGGCGCATCTTTCCAGGGACTTTTAAGAAATCCGCTGGCCGACCCGTACACGATCGGTGTTTCGTCAGGAGCGGCACTTGGGGCAGTTTCCGTGCTTTATTTTCAAATCTCCATCGCTTTTCTGGGGAGCTATACTTTACCTGTCGTTGCTATACTTGGCGGGTTCATCACGATGATGATCGTTTTTATTATCACCAGGCTCTCCAGCCGGGATTTGAATATTGAGACGATCATCCTTGCTGGGATCATTATCAGCGCCTTCATCGGTGCAGTCATCTCTCTGATTATCGCACTCAGCGACAGAGAGGATATGCGTCAGGTTCTTTACTGGCTGATGGGAAATATCGGTATGAGAGGGTGGAGTCACGTACAGCTGATCGTTCCGTTTTTCATCGTGGGTGTCATTCTCCTGTTGTCACGCACGCATGACCTGAATGCTTTTGCACTGGGGGAGGAATCAGCCGGTCACCTCGGAGTCAATGTCCAAGGAGGAAAAGTCCTGATTTTAGTCGGAGCCTCGTTACTGACGGGTGCGTCTGTCGCTGTTTCCGGATCGATCGGCTTCGTCGGTCTCGTCATCCCGCACTTTGTCAGGCTGATCACTGGACCGGATCATAAGCATGTTTTGCCATTGTCAATGTTGACAGGTGGGGGATTTCTGGTCCTGGCCGATTTGATCTCGAGGGCAATCATCGCACCGAAGGAATTGCCGATCGGTGTCATTACCGCTCTGATTGGCGCGCCGATATTTGCAGTGCTGCTGGTTCGTGAACGGATGAGAAAGGGGTGAAAGCATGATAGAAGCGAATGGCCTGGCAGGCGGATACCAGAAGGAGGATATCCTTACAGATATCAACCTGATTATCGAAGAAGGTGATTTTTTTGCGTTAATAGGACCGAATGGCAGTGGGAAAACGACCCTGCTAAGGCTGATGGCCGGAGCTTTGCAGCCTTCCCATGGAAGTATTTACGTATCTGGTATACCGATTCAATCGTATTCCTCCAGAAAAAAAGCGAAAATGATGGCAGTGCTCGCACAGAATTCCCATGTGGAATTTGATTTTTCCGTCGAAGAAATTGTCATGCTCGGGCGCTATCCCCATCAAAAAGGATGGATCAAGCATATTTCTCCCAGGGACAAGGAAGTCGTTTCCGAAGTGATGAAGCAGACGGAAGTCTACCATTACCGGGACAAGCCGTTTAAGTGGCTGAGTGGCGGGGAAAAGCAGCGCGTACTGTTGGCAAAAGCCCTTGCCCAGGAGCCGAAACTCCTGTTTTTAGATGAGCCGACCAACCATTTGGACGTCAAACACACGGTCGATATGCTGCAGCACTTGAAAGAGCACCAGAAAAATCGCCAGATGACGATTGTGGCCATCCTTCATGACCTGAACACGGCAGCTTTATTTGCTGACAAGTTTGCTGCTCTTCATCAAGGCCGGCTGGTGAAAAAGGGTGATCTCTCTGTATTAAAAAATGAAGCTTTACTGCAACAAGTATATGGGGTTGATATCAAGCACCATAGCCATCCTACGCTTGCAAAACCCCAGATGCTCGTCGCTCCTGAAAAAATGGAGGAGCCAAATCTTCGTACCCTGGAGGCTGAGGTGGAGCAGAATGAGCAGTACATTCATATTGCCTTCCCTCGTCCGCTCCGGGTGCTATCCAACGCGGTTTCAGGGGGAGGGCTGCAGTGGCACAGCCATTTTTGTAATTTTCACGTGCCAAAAAACTACGATTGCCAGGATCCTGCTGCCGATGTACTCGGATGGCTGGAGGATGCGAAAATTCCTGCTGGGGACACATTGGGGATGATGACGGCAGTCAAGCTTGCGGACCAGGCGTTCGTAAGAGAGACGATCATGGACACGCCTGTTTTCACGGTCGTTACCGCCGGTGTCGGCAATGCTGTAGATATTACAGAAAATCACCCGGCAGAGGAAAAATGGCAGGTCGGTACCATTAATATCATGGTGTTTGTTGATTTCCATTTGACGGATGGGGCATTCGTCAATGCTGTCCAGTCCGCAACCGAAGCAAAAACGAAGGCACTGGCGGACATGCAGGTTGCAGACTCGGCTACAAAGACCATTGCCACTGGAACATCAACCGACAGCATCGCTATTGCTGCAACCCAACAGGGAGAATCAACCCCGTATGCAGGCTCCGGAACCAGAGTAGGAAAAGCGATTGGACAAAGTGTCTATCGTGCTGTCACCGAAGCGATCGAAAACTATCGACAGAGGACGGACACGTAGATGGGTTTCTTGGAATATCACCTGTATCTTATCCTGGCTGCGATTATTCTCGACCTGGTCATCGGTGATCCTAAATTTTTTCCTCATCCGGTAGTGATCATAGGAAAGTTGATTACTTTTTTGGATGAAAAATGGAACAAGGGAAGGCACCGGATGGCGAATGGATTCCTGCTGCTTGGGACTGTTACTGTTATAACCTATATTTCAATTGGCATGGTTGTATACCTGGCTGGACGGGTTTCTTTCTGGGCAGGAGCGGCGCTGGAGGTATACTTAATCTCCTCTACGATAGCGATCAAAGGCTTACAGAAGGCAGGTGAAGAAGTAGGTAAGCCATTGCGTGAAGGCTCCCTTACTTTGGCGCGGGAGAAACTCAGCTATATCGTTGGCCGCGATACGGAATCGTTAGACGAGTCCGAAATTGTTCGTGGAACAGTTGAAACGGTTGCAGAGAATACGGTGGATGGCATTACCGCTCCGCTATTCTGGGCGCTCATCGGGGGAGCCCCGCTTGCCATGATCTACCGGGCCGTGAACACACTCGATTCCATGGTCGGGTATAAAAATGAGCGATATGAAGCATTCGGGTTTGCTTCTGCCCGCTTTGATGACCTGGTCAATTGGATACCTGCAAGGATTACGGCAGTTTGTATGTGGATCGCCGCATCGATTTACCCGGCATTTCACAAGAGGAATGCCTATCGGGTTACATTACGTGATGCCAGCAAGCACCCAAGTCCGAACAGCGGCTGGCCGGAGGCGATGACCGCAGGTTTGCTCGGTGTCCAGCTTGGCGGCGTCAATACTTACAAAGGGGTCGTATCCAATAGCAGCAAAATCGGTAACACTCTAACAGAACTGAAAACAGAACATATAGCCCAGTCGATTAACATCATGCATGGCGGCTGGCTGGTATTTATTCTATTTTTAAGCGGATGGTTAATCGTAAGTTAGGAGGAAACGTTATGGTACTACCTGCACACGGTGGACAGCCTGCCCGTATTGCCGCTTCTATTGGCATGGAAGCGGAAGGGAGAGTCTATGATTTCAGTGCCAACATTAATCCCATTGGTCCGCCGGCCTGGCTGTCTGATCAGCTACCCCGGCTTATGAAGGAAACAGCGAACTATCCAGACCCTGAATATAAAGAGGCGTACGCTGCTCTTTCCAGACACGAAGGGATGAATCCGGAACAGCTGCTATTGACCAATGGAGGAGCGGAAGCCATTTTTCTAATCGCCCAGTTATTTCATGGAAAAAAAGCATTGATCATCGATCCGACTTTTTCTGAATATGAGCGGGCCTGTCGTGCATTCGACTTGGAGATTACACATCTCTGGTTAAATCAGGCGTTCCAGTTTCCTGTGGAAGCGATGGCGCAGGCAATGGCTGATGTGGAAGTCGTATTCCTGTGCCGGCCGAATAATCCGACGGGAACGTTTTTGCCTTTTACAGAATTGGAATATTTACTAAAACTCGGACTGGAGACGGACACGACGATTGTCATAGATGAAGCATTTGTGCATTTTCTTTTTGAAACGAAGCTTTCTGTTAAGAAGCTGCTCGCTTTCTATCCTAACCTGATTGTCCTTCGGTCGTTAACAAAGATTTTTGCCATTCCCGGCCTGCGGGCAGGCTATATCATGGCTGGCGGTGACTGGATTCAGAAACTGCAGAAAAAGCAGCCGCCATGGAGCGTCAACGGGATAACAGCGGGCTTATTGCCAGCACTGCTGTCCGATAGAGCCTTTATGGCAGCGACGAAAGAGTGGCGGAAGGGTGAGTGTGAGAAACTTGCGGAAAATCTGACAGCCCTTGGTTTTATACATACCATATCAAGCGTCAACTTCTATTTACTGAAGGACGGAAACAGACCAAACGACACAGAGAAGCTGTTCCAGTTTTTAGTAGCAAATAACATCATTCCCAGGCATACAGACAATTTCAAAGGGCTCGATGGCCGTTACCTGAGGTTTGCTGTCAGGAGTGCGGATGAAAATGATTATCTGCTCCATGTGCTGAAAAAATGGAGGGATCAGCCATGTTGACCTTCATTTCCGGTGGTGCCCGATCGGGAAAAAGCAGCTTTGCAGAAAAGCTGGCACTGGAAAGCTATCACAAACATAAGGATGGAAATCTGTATTACGTCGCAACTTCCGTGCCATCTGATGAAGAAATGGAAGCACGGATCGCCCGCCATCGTGGCGATCGAGGGGAAGAATGGCAAACCATCGAGGCTTCGCTGCATGTTAAAGATAGATTATGTAATTTACCAACAGAAAGTACCGTGCTGATCGACTGTCTGACCGTATGGCTTAGTAACATGCTGTACATCGGCCAGGCAGGATGGGAGACGATCATGCAGGAAGTAAGCGGCTGGATTCAGACAGCCCAAGCACAGCAGTTGAACTTATATATTGTCTCCAATGATGTGAATGAAGGGCTACCGTCGTATGTGGACAGTGTTGCTTCCTATACCTGCATGCTGGAAAAGCTGCACAAGTATATCATTTCTAGTGCAGAGAAAGTCTATCAGGTGATTGCTGGACTTCCTGTCAAATGGAAGGATGATTGAATGAAAGGGTTTGGTTATGGACTGGTGCTTGCCTTGCAATTTCTGACAAGGGTCCCGCTGCCCGTTAATGTACCGTGGGAAAAAGCCGTACTGAAGGGAGCGTTGAAGTCTTTTAGTCTAGTTGGTTTGATCATAGGATTCCTGGTGATGGGGGTCTCCATTTTGGCTGATGGCTGGATGCCGGCATGGTTTACAGCTCTTTTACTCTTATCTGTCTGGACTGCGTTGACGGGTGGACTTCATCTCGATGGTTTGATGGATGTGGCGGATGCTATCGGGTCAAATGCACCGGTAGAAAAGAAGCTGACAATTATGAAGGACCCCCACATTGGAAGTTTCGCTATGTTGACACTAATTTTTTACCTGTTATGGAAACTGGCACTCATTTATGGTTTATTGACCAGTGGAATAATCATGGATGATTTCCTGACTGCTGTAATGTTTCTGCTGGTACCGGCCTGCAGCAGATTCCTTGCGATTTTACTATTACGAACCACACCGACGGTCAAAAGAAAAGGACTTGCTTTCACGTGGCAGGAACACTTGACTAATAGAGATGTCATTGCCGTACTGCTGCCAATTGTACTTATCGGGTTATTTGTGCCGGACGCCTGGTTTCTTCTTGTTGGTTATGGACTATTTTTCTATTTTTTACGTGGATGGTTTCTCACCAAATTCCATGGAATTAATGGTGATATGTTAGGTGCAGCGATAGAAGGGGGAGAGCTATGGGGATTGATGATGGTGTATCTGTTTATTTTATCCGGCACGGGCTGACCCAATGGAACAAAGAAAAGCGTTATCTCGGTCACTCGGATGAGCCATTACTGCCGGAACTTCTGTATGATTCTCGATTATTGAAGCAACAATTATCGACGCAGTCGTTAGATCAGATTTTTACGAGTGACCTGAGGAGATGCATGGAAACGACCGAATATCTTGTTCCTGATAAGCCAGCTTGTGCGGACCCAAATCTCCGTGAAATAGATTTCGGTGATTGGGAGGGGAAGACACACCATGAACTCGAGAACGACCCTATGTATCAGCACTGGATCAATCACTGGCAGATGTCAGCACCGCCTCATGGCGAAAACTATCAATCCTTCCGTAAGCGTGTCCGGTCATTTTTAAATGACATACTGAAGAGAGATGATAGAAAAAACGTGTTAGTAGTCACCCATGGCGGCGTTATTCGGGAAGTCATGAATGGATTTATTCCCGCGTTATCCTTTGCAGATTCTAAAATTCCTCACGGGAAAGGCGTCAGAATGTTATTCAATCAGTCTGGAGGTGACTGGAAATGCAGCTCGTGGTCGGCGGTGCCTATAGTGGAAAAAGAAAATTAGTAAACAGGAAGTTCCCTGACAGCCAGTGGCTTTCCGCTTATGAAAACGAGTCACTGAACCAGTGGAAAGAAACTTATAAAACTGGTGCTTCGACCCAGGTAATAGAAGGATGGGAAATTTGGATTCGGCAGGAATGGGAGAAAGCTCGCGAATTCAAACCCGTAAGAAACTATTTCGAAGCGTGTATCACAGAGATGAAGCAAATAGAAAAACAGAAACAGCAGCAAATTGTACTGATTATGCTGGAAATGGGGCGGGGTGTTGTCCCGATGGATAAAAATGACCGGTCCTGGCGTGACTTATCCGGCTGGGTATTGCAGACAGCGGCGGAAAATGCGGAATCTGTGCATTATTGCTGGCATGGCCTATCTAGGCAGTTGAAATAAGTTGAAAGTTTGTTTTGTAAGACATGGAGAAACAGACTGGAATGCAGAAGGCAGGCTGCAAGGTCACACAGCAACATCGCTTAATGAAAGGGGAATTCGGCAATCAAGAGAGTGCGCCAAACAGTTAGCGGGGGAAGAGTGGGATGTAATCCTTAGCAGCCCATTGCAGCGGGCGAGGGAATCAGCTTATATTCTTTCTGTTAATATGGAGGTACCCCGTTTTGCTGCTCATCTATTTACAGAACTGGATTATGGTTATTGGAATGGAAAAGAAAGACAAACCTTAATTACGAGTCACTCATTTAAGAAATGGTATCAAGCGGAGATGAACAAGTTGGAAAAGCAGGTAAAAAAAGAGTTGAAGGCCCTCTATCAAACATACAAAGACGACGCTGTCATCGTGGTAACCCATGGCCTGGTAATCCAGCAGATCGAGAAGCTGCTGGAGAGGAAGTCGCTAACAGACGATGAGATTATTTCCAATGGTAGTTTCATATATATTTATGTATAAAAGGAGGGGGATCTATGTTTACGCAAGAAGAAAAAGATGCGATCTATAAAGTTATTCATACGAGAAGGGACATCCGCAGTTTTTTGCCGACACCGATAGAAAGAAATGTCATACATAACATTCTTCAAGCCGGTCATCATGCACCTTCCGTAGGTTTCATGCAGCCATGGAATTATATTCTCATTTCTTCAGAAGCTGTCAAAGAAAAATTAGCCTGGGCAGCTGACAAAGAAAGACGGGCGATGGCTATCCATTTTGAAGACGAAAAAAAATCGAAATTTCTTAGCTTGAAAGTGGAAGGGTTAAAAGAAGCTCCTTTGACGATATGTGTAACCTGTGATCCTACGAGAGGCGGCTCCCATATATTAGGGAGGAATTCCATTCCGGAAACCGATTCCTTATCGACAGCGTGTTCGATTCAGAACATGTGGCTGGCAGCGTGTGCAGAAGGACTGGCAATGGGATGGGTGAGTTTTTATAAAAAGAATGATATCCGCGATATTCTCGATATCCCGCCGCATGTAGATCCTATTGCCCTGCTTTCTGTCGGATATACAGATGCATACCCGGACAAACCTATTTTAGAAACAGCGAACTGGGAAAAGCGAGCTGGGTTAGATCATCTCATTTTTGAAAATAAGTGGGGAAAGTTATATGTTAAATGATCGGAGCTGCTTTTCCAACGTCGCCGTGTATAAGCAAAACAGATGTGTAAGTTGTCTGTCCCCCAGTGATTTAATGCTTTGCTTGGGGGAGGCAGGCTGATTTTTTTATAGTCTATTATTGAAGAATGTTATCTAGTACATATGTAGATTGTCCAATAACTCCAACTGTTTTACACATGAAAAAGGAGAGCTGCTCTTAGAGTAGCTCTCCTTTGGTATTGTTATATTAATTTGTCACTGTATTACGATAAGCGTGATTATAATATTTTATAAACCCGACGAACATGAGAAGCGAACCAATGACATTAAAAGCAACACGGAACCAATGGACTATCAGGAATTCTTGAGCAGTTTGTTTTAAGAACTCGGTGGAATGGACAGCTGCTCCTTCGATGAACATGATTTCATTACGTGGCCACTCAAATATCATGGAAGTGGCGCCTTCGAGGACGATCATACCCATGCTAAGCAAAATCCAGTAGCGGGCGGGTTTGACTTTCCAGGCTAAAATCGTTGCCAATATTCCGGTTGCAATACTAGCCATCCCTAAAGGCGGAAAGTACGTGTGTGGGCTGGCCACTGCCATAAATTCCAGACTTACTTCAAATGATTCCGGGATGTCATGAAAAATATTTGGGTACACCATGAATGTATCTAACAAAATACTCCCTAACATAATCCATTGAACCCACAAATGAGATACTACTGAAGAAAAAGTAACTTTTTGCAGCATAGTGATTGCTCCTTTTTTGTTTTGTTTAATCAGGCTTCCTCTGTTTGAAAGCCTGAAACAATCATAAATAATAAAGCTTAACTGCCTATTAGGCATTTCTTAATTAATTCTTAAATCTTCAGATATACTTTGCCTTAGGCTTTGTTAAACGTTAGTGTTGATTTTTCATAACATTCGACTGGAGGATCGTAAAGTCGAAGACTTGATTTTAAGATAATTGGGGTCCGTCGCCGTATCAGGAGAAGGGAGGCTGGGAAACGGTTCGCTTTCCTGTGGGGGAGCTGGCAAGCCTCCTCAGACTTCGTCTTCCGGGGTCTTGCCTAGATCCTTCTCCCACGGGAGGGAGTCTCACCGTTTCCCCTCCACCCTATCCGTTTTTAAATGAACGAACCCAACATTGTAAGAAGATATCTTCGACATTCACAGCATGACAAGGCTCAATGATTTAGGAAACAAGCCCTTTTTGTAGCAGCTGTTACTATGTTTGAATGATTCTACCTAACGATGTTTCCGTTTTCCCTACGAACGCAAGGAGGTCCGGGAAATTGCGAGACTCCTATGGGATTAAAGTACATGGTGAGATCCCGCAGGGCTTTAGCCCGAGGAAGCTCACCGTACTCCCATGGAAAGCGAGTGATTTCCCGGACCTTCGGAGGCTTTCAACCATAACGGAAACATCTTATCTCGAAACTGAGTATCCAGCAATCGGGTACTTAACTGTAAAATCAACACTGAGATTTAACAGAACCTTGCCTTAAGAAAAAAATAAAAAGACGAAGCATCGGAATAGCTTCGTCATAGTCGAGTGGGGTATTCATTTAACTGGGAGCAAGTTGGCCGGGCAACTAACGCGCTTTCCGTGGGCGTTCGGAAAGCTTCTTCAGAAGATGCTTATCCTGTACTAAAATCGCCCTGTTTTTCAGGCGGCATCTTTATTAAAGCGATAGCCTACGCCCCAGATCGTTTCTATTAACGTTGGGTTGGAAGGGTCCTGTTCGATTTTTTCCCTGATTTTACGGATATGAACGGTTACGGTGGTAATATCTCCGAAAGAATCAATCCCCCAGATTCGTTCAAATAACTCTTCTTTCGTGAACACACGGTCAGGATGAGAGGCTAACAAAACGAGCAGATCAAATTCTTTGGCGCGTAGCTCTTTTTCTTCCCCATCTACGAATAGTCGGCGCGACTGGAGATCGATGGCTAATCCATTGGTAAGTATTTCATTTGGTTCACTGGGGCGGTTGACGAGCCGGTCGTACCTGGACAAGTGGGCTTTCACCCTGGCTACTAGTTCGTTTGGGTTGAACGGCTTTTGAATATAATCATCTGCCCCGCGGTCAAATCCGCGAATCTTATCGATGTCTTCTTTTCTGGCTGTCACCATCAGGATGGGGATATCCAAAGTCTTGCGGAGTTGTCTGCACAACTCAAAACCATCTATACCAGGAAGCATTAAGTCCAGCAGTATTAAATCGTAGGGTACTCCTCTGGCTTGTTTCATTCCTTCTTCACCGCTTGTGGTGATATCGCACGTGAAACCGTTAACCTCCAAATAATCCTTTTCCAGTTCCGCGATCGTCTGTTCATCCTCGATGATTAAAATCTTTTTCATTTTGCCACCTTCTTTAATGTGAAATAAATACTTGTCCCCTGACCCGGCTCACTTTCAGCCCAGGTTTTGCCTCGGTGTTGGTCGATAATCTTTTTAACGATGGCTAATCCAAGGCCGCTTCCACCTGTGGAAGAGTTTCTTGACGTGTCTGTCCGGTAAAAGCTTTCAAATAGGCAGGGAAGGTGTTCTTTTGCAATACCACTGCCATTATCCTGTATTTGTACGACGACTTTATCCTCCTCCTGATGCAGATGAACGTGAATATCCTTATGCGGTTTGTCGATATATTTTAAGCTGTTTTGGATAATGTTTTTTACGACTCTTCTTAATTGTTCCCGGTCTGCTTTTACCAGGTAGGAAGCATTTTGCCTGGCATGAAGTGTCGCTGAGCCTCCTTCTTGTTCCAGGTCAAACGTGATTTCCTCAATGAAATCATAGAAGAAGGCATATAAATCAACTTCTTCAAAATCAAAAGGAACCCGGTCGACATCCAGTTTGGAGTAAAGAAATAAGTCATGGATCAGCGCATCCATATCATCCGTTTTTTTATAAATAGTATCCAAATAGCGTTCTAACTTTTCCGGAGTATTAGCGATTCCATCCTGAATCCCGTTTACATAGCCTTTAATCGACGTCAACGGTGTCGCTAGATCATGGGAAATACTTGCAATCAGTTCCTGACGGTTTCGTTCATATTTCCTGCGTTCAGCCTCTGCTTCTTTTAAGCTGATACGCATCGTCTCAAACGTTTCGGAGAGTTCACCCAGCTCATCGTTACGTTTGGATTGGACAAGATGATCCAAATCCCCTTCACTGATTTTCTTTGCAGCAACCTGTAGATTTTTTATCGGAGTTAAAATGGTGCGTGATACATAATAAGTCAACAGGCCATTGGTTACGGCTAAGATGATGATCATTCCTGCCATTCGCAGTCCAAAAAACAACTGTAAGTCTGAACCTTTAGGACTGCCATTGAAGGTGACGAAGAATAAGTAACCTAAAATCATTTCTATGATCAGGAAGCCGACAATCGGCAGGGCAATCATCGCTATATTGGATAGTACCAGTCTTTTTTTAATGGACATGAAATCACCTGCTTCCGGATAGATTTAACTGGCTGAATATCTTCAGTAATACTGCATGTTCATTTTTGGCTTTCTATAAAAGTCATTATCCATGATGATCTTAGGATAGCAAGAGCTGCCAGGAATAACAAAATTCCGATAATCGGATGCAGCGCCCCTGCCCATGGTAAGTGTGTCGAAATATTTGCCGTAACATACAACAGGAAGGTCAATCCAAAAACGAGAGCGAGTTGCCCGAATATTTTTCGAGAAAACTTGCAGACAAGTGCAGCCACCAGCATGATCAGGGGAAGATAAAACCCGAACAGATGCACAAAAAACGTATGGTCACTCCAATATTCGTAATGGATAAACGTAGCCATCCCTGCCAATAAAAACTGAATTGTAAAACATAATAGCAATAATGCAGCTAACCCTATAAATATGATTCTTCCACTTTTCTTCATTTCATTCATCCTTTCCTGAGTAAACGTCAGGTTTAATTCTATCCCTTATAGTTAAACTCCCTCTTAATTATTTCTTAACTAATTCTTAAATCGGTGCTTAAATATCAGGCCCGTACTATGCCATTAGTAATTCTGTTCGGAATCCCCATGAGGGTAAGCTGTTCTATTCATTCCATGAAACTTTTTCCAAAACAAAAGCGTACATAGGGTAACGATAAAAACAAAGGGTGATCTTATTTGAATATGAAAAGTAGTGTAATTGCAGTGGTGGCCGCGGGGCTGCTTCCATTTGCTGCAGCATGCGGTCAAGCTGACCAATCATCGGAAGCAGCTGAAGCGGAGCAGGAACAAGCGGTCAAGAAAAAAGACAGGATCGATGCAGAGGAATTTGGTGCAGCATTTTTGGACGGACAATATACGGAACTCTACGGACAAACGAGTGACCAGTTTCAGCAGCAGGTTTCCTATAATGAGTTTGAACAGTTAGCTGAACAGTTTAATCAGAATGTAGCCGGTTATGAACTGCAGGCAAGCTCACCGGTTGCTAAACACCAAGAGCGATACATCTGGACTGATGAAAAGGGAGAGAAAGGGATTCAAGTCGTTTTTGATAATCAAAGCGTCATTCAGGGGTTGTTTTTAGCTCCACTTCAATCCTATCCGGAAACCGATGAGGTATACACTGCTAACACCTATACCATGCCTATCAATGAAGAATGGAGGGTATTCTGGGGCGGGACCAACCAACTATTGAACTATCATTATCCTACAGAAAGTCAACGGTATGCCTACGATCTGGTGATGACGAAAAACGGAAGCACGTATCATGGGAATTCCGAGAAAAATAAACATTATTATGCGTTCGGTAAAGATGTTACTGCGCCGGCTGATGGGGTGGTTGTGAAAGCCGTCGATGGTATTAAAGACAATGTACCAGGTGAAATGAATTCTGGCTCACCACTTGGCAATTATATCGTTATGGAACACAAAAATGGCGAATACAGTCTGCTAGCCCATTTCAAGAAAGGTTCAATCGCAGTAAAAGCAGGTGATAATGTTGCGGAGGGGGAAGTGCTTGGTCTGACCGGGAACTCTGGAAACTCCAGCGAACCGCACATTCATTTTCAGGTGATGGATGATCCGGATTTCTTCGAGGCAACTTCGATTCGTATCCAGTTCGAAAATGGTGAAGAGCCAATCCAGGGAGATTATGTGAGCCCGTAATCAAGATTTTTTGACCCTGCAGAAACGTACAGGAAATGTCGGGAAGGCCGGTATACAGGGTGGTAATCTAATGGAGGAAGGGAGGTCATAACAGTGGCTACATTAGAAAAAATGAATGAAGCAATGAGCTATATCGAGAAACACCTCAGCGAGGAAATCGACATGCAGCAGGTGGCACGTATTGCTCTTGTGTCGGAGTACCATTTCAAACGGATGTTTTCATTCCTGGCAGGCATCCCGCTCTCGGAATACATCCGGCGCAGACGTCTCACGCTGGCAGCATTCGAACTGCGGGAAGACGATCAAAAAGTGATCGATATTGCCATGAAGTATGGCTATCATTCTCCTGATGCCTTTACACGTGCTTTTCATAAGATGCATGGCATCACGCCATCAGAAGCAAGGGATAATGGGCAAGCCCTGAAAGCTTATCCACGCATGACCTTCCAATTATCCATTAAAGGAGGAAGCGAAATGAACTATCGGATCGAAGAAAAAGAGGCTTTTCGTATTGCAGGAATCAAAAAGAGGGTACCGATCATCTTTGAAGGAGTCAATCCACACATCGAAGGAATGTGGAAATCGTTGAACGAAGATAAGATCAAGCAGCTCAAGGATCTTTCTGATATGGAACCCAAAGGGATCATCCAGGCATCCGCCAACTTCTCAGAAGGACGGATGGAGGAAAAAGGAGAGCTGGATCACTATCTTGGAGTAGCGACAACAGAGGAGGCGGGGGATGAATTCGCCGCACTGGAGGTACCCGCCTCGAGGTGGGCTGTGTTTGAAGCGGTCGGTCCCTTCCCGGAGACCTTGCAGGATGTATGGGGAAGGATTTATTCTGAGTGGTTTCCATCTTCTAATTATCAACAAAAGGAAGGACCGGAGATATTATGGAATGCGGACAAAGATTTTTCATCGCCAAATTTCAGAAGCGAAATTTGGATTCCTGTTAGTAAAGTGTGATAAGAACAAGTGAGGACTTCCACCATCGGGAGTCCTTTTCACTTTTGCACATGACCTTCAGCGACAGGATTACTTTATATGGAATTTGAAACATACGCGTAGGAAACCTCCCGTGGTATAATTATTAGAAAATTTGGAATAATCTGTTGCGATGACAAACAAATCTTGCTAGAATAAAAAACACTACATAGGAAGTGTAAAAAAACTGTCTATTCTAATCGACTCTACTGGCTCAAAGTAGGGCGTTTCATTAGAAAGAAACCAGTTTTATGCATGGAGATAAGTATGTTCAAAATACTGCTCGTGTGCATAGGACTGGTTTTTTATTTCACTTTTTTAAAAGGATTAAAGTATAAGAAAATACGAAGGCTGTCGCTATAAGTACTTGGCGATCAGCCAAGTTTTTCTAAAGGAAATGGAGGTAGTGCTTTGGATCATCTGATTGACCTCGACAAAAAACATTTTTTACATCCGACTTCTTCCATTCAGCAACAGCAGGCACAAGGTTCTAAGCTGCTGGTGGAAAGCGGGGAAGGGATTTATCTCAAAGACCGGGATGGAAAAGCCTATATCGATGCGATGTCGTCGCTCTGGAATGTACATATCGGGCATGGCAGGGAGGAATTGGCGGATATCGCAGCGGCCCAGATGAAAAAGCTGGCGTTCAGTTCGGCCTTTTCTACCTTCACCCATGAGCCCGGAATCCTGCTCGCTGAAAAAATTGCCACGACCGCCCCAGGAGACTTGAACGCTGTCTTCTTCACTTCCGGAGGTTCAGAATCGAATGACACGGCAATCAAGCTGGTCCGTCATTACTGGAAAATTCAAGGACAGCCAAACCGCAGGAAAATTGTTGGCTTGAAGCGGGCCTATCATGGGGTAGCCACTGCTTCCACAAGTGCGACGGGTATCCCTGAGTTCTGGGAGATGGCCGGTCATATGATGAATGATTTTACCCACGCGGAAACTTCCTATCAAAGTACGACGAAAGAAGCGGTGGAATCCTTACGGGAAACATTCGAAGCGGAAGGTCCGGAAACGATTGCGGCTTTTATCGCAGAACCGATTCAGGGGGCTGGGGGAGTTCTCATTCCACCTGATGATTACTTCCCTGCGATCCGTCAACTATGCGATGAATATGGGGTTTTATTTATCGCGGATGAAGTCATTACCGGTTTTGGCCGGACAGGAAAGATGTTCGGGCTGGAACATTCGGACGTTGTGCCGGATGTCATGACCTTTGCCAAAGGGGTGACCAGTGGATATATCCCTCTTGGCGGGGTGGTCATTTCTGATTCGATTCATGAAGTGCTCAAAGCCCATTCCAAAGGTACACTTTTTCATGGGTTCACCTATAGTGGCCATCCAACTGCTGCAGCTGTAGGGTTGAAAAATATTGAACTGATCGAGAAGGAGGGGATGGTCGAAAATTCCAGCAACATGGGTGCCAAGCTGTTAGCAGGTTTTAAAAAGATCAAAGGGGATTTGGACATCGTAGGCGAGGTAAGAGCAAAGGGCTTATTAGGAGCAGTAGAACTGGTGAAGAATCCGGAAACGAATCAAAGTTTTTCAAAAGATCAGGCAGTGGCCCCGAAAGTGATTGAGGAATTGCATCAACGAGGTGTTATATGCAGAGCAGTCACCTATGAATCCAGTAACATCATCTGCTTTGCACCGCCGCTGATCATCAATGAGCAACAAATCAATGACATACTGGATAAGTTGCATGATTCCATTTTATCCGTACAAAAGCAACTATGAAGTACATGAATCTGTCAGAGGAGGAAGGAAATATGGATGAAGCTGATCTGATTTTTATCAATGGAACGATAGTGACGATGGTTGACGAGGCACCGACGGCAAGCGCGGTGGTCGTAAGGAATGGAGAAGTTGTCTATGTCGGGGAACCAGAAGCGGCCCTTGACTGGAAACGGGAGCGGACAGAGGTCATCGATTTGGCAGGCAGGACTCTAATGCCGAGTTTCATAGAAAGCCATATCCATCCGTCTATTTATGGCCTAACCCTACTAGAAGTAGATTGTAAGCCGACAGCTACTCCGTCGATTGCAGCTATCACAGAAAAAATAAGTGAAAAGGCAGCCGACATCCCGGAAGGAGAATGGATACTGGGATGGGGCTGGGATGATAGCAAAATGGCAGACAAGCGTAATCCTATGCGTTGGGACCTCGATAAGGTGGCGCCGAATCATCCGGTCGTCTTAAAACGGACATGCGCCCATATGGCAGTCGCGAATTCCAAAGCGCTGGAATTAAGCGGGATATCAGAAGATACCCCAAACCCGGAAGGAGGAAATATCGAGCGGGATGAGCAAGGCAGGCTGACAGGACTGCTGCAGGAGAAAGCTCAGGGGTTATTGAAAGCGCCAAAGTATGGGCCGGAGGATATGGCCAAAGGGATGAAATTAGCCCAGGATCAGTTCGCCGCCTGGGGAGTCACCACTGTCCATTGTATGTCCACCCAGACCGCTGATTTGCAGTTATACCAATCCTTATTAGAACAGGATGAATTGAATGTGCGGGTCAGACCCTGGATGTGGGCAATTGACCAGAATGGTTTCGACGGGGTGATGGAAGAAGTATTGACCGTCGGTTTAAGGAGCGGTTTTGGTAATGACATGCTGAAAGTCCAGGGATTGAAGTTCATGCTCGATGGCAGTGTCGGCGGGAAAACGGCAGCTTTTTCCGAACCTTACCTCGGTACACAAGAAACAGGAATCCTCTATAACACCGTCGAGGAAGTCGCTCCCCTAATGAAACGGGGAATTGAAGCAGGCTTAAGAATTGCTATCCATGCCATAGGCGATCGAGCCATTGATGTAGCAATCAATTCCTATGAACAAATCAACGAAACAACACCGATAAACCATATGCGCAACCGCATTGAACATTGTATTTTTCCTACCACTAAGCAACTCCGACAAATGAAAGAACTCGAATTAATTGCAGGCTCATCGATAGGGTTCCTCTACCACATCGGTGATAACTACCTGGCTAAGGTAGGGGACGAGCGGATGAAGCATGCATTTCCTCATCAATCATTCAAACAGGCAGGTGTCATCGCACCGGGGAACTCCGATTTACCAGTCAATGATGGCAACCCATGGATGGGCATTTATGCAGCTGTCACTAGAAAAACAGCTAATGGCCAAGTCACTGGATCAGAGGAAAAAATAAGTGTATGGGATGCTTTGAAGGCCTTTACAACCGATGCAGCTTACAGTTCGTTTGAAGAGCAGACCCTGGGAATCATCAAACCAGGTGCAAAAGCCGATTTAATGGTCCTTTCTCACAATCCGCTGGACATTGATTCCGAACAGCTGCTTGACATCGAAACAGAGGAAACTTACTTAGCAGGCAAAAAGATTTTCAGCAAGTCAACAACAAGAAAGGGTGAGTCTATTGTTCAGTAATCAGCAAGAGACAATTTTAATTACGATTATCGCTGTTTATTTTGTGTTCTTATTTGGACTTTCTTTATTTGTCAACCGGAGCACCAAAACCTATGAAGATTATAATGTCGCTGGCCGTTCTACCAAATTGATGCCGCTCATATTGACATTTGTAGGGACGGCGATTGGCGGCTCGATTCTGCTTGGATACATGACAAAAGGGTATCTCTTTGGGATGGGTCAACAGTGGCTCGCGATCGGTTTCACATTGACTTCCATCGTGATAGCAGTTTTTTTATTAAAGCGGATTCGTCTGCTTGGCGAGAAATACAATATGGTCACCCTAGGGGACTTTACGGCGTTACGTTATGGAGAAGGTGCCAGGGTTCCGACGGTGATCAGTATTCTTTTCGCTTATTCTGCCATAACAGGTATGCAGTTTGTCGCTATCGCCACCATTTTGAATTTGACTATAGACCTTAACATGACTACCGGGATTTTAATAGGATGGGTACTTTTAACGTTGAAAACGTATTTCGGCGGGCTCAAGTCAGTCATGCTTCAGGATGCGATCCATGGAACCATCCAAACCGTTGGTATTTTCTTTTTATTATTTGTCATTCTGTACATGGTCGGAGATTGGGGACCGGTTGCGGAAAGTGCCAGAAATGCAGAAGGCGGGAATATGTTGAGCATATTCAATATCGGTACTTCCGAATTTTTGGTTTATATGCTTACGATCGGAGCTTACCAGTTTGTCAGACAGGATGTATGGCAGCGATTTTGGGCAGCTAAAGATATTAAGACCGCACAAACCGGTTTTTGGGCTGCCATTGTCCTCGGATTCCTGACAGCAGCTATAGCGGTTGTAATTGGATTTTTGGGGAAGTTCGGTTTGAATATGACGAATATAGATCCGGCATTGATTTACTATGAAATCATTGGGCAGGTATTACCATTCCCGTTAGTGATTGTGATGCTGATTGCATTATTGGCTACGGTCATTTCCTGCGCGGATTCATTTTTCCTGGCTGCCTCTTCCTCGATCGTTAATGACATTATTAAACCTAGAGTTGGACACAAAGCCAGTGATAAGAAAATGCTGACTTACAGCAGGTTGTCCGTGGTTGTTGTCTCTATCGTGTCCGTGCTGCTTGCTCTATATATTCCTCAGCTGGTTACGCTCTGGATCACTGGAAGTGCGATGCTCGTATCCGGTCTGCTCGCACCGGTGCTATTCGGGTTATTCTGGAAAAGAACTACGAAAACGGCAGGGCTCTCTGCGATGTGGGCAGGACTAATCGTTGCTGTAGCCTGGCAGATCGCGGGTCATCCTTTCGGTCTCCATCCTGTTTTCCTCGGTTTGCCGATTTCGATCATTACTTTAGTGACGGTAACGTTGGTTTCTGAAGGGGAAAAGGAACATGTCATGTACTCCGAATTGAAAAAGACAGTTTGATGATGTTTGAAAAGCTGCCAAATGAAGAAAATGAAACTCTCTGATTGCTACCACAGTCAGAGAGTTTTTTCTAGTCACTATTAACTTTTTCCATGTAAGGATCATTCAATAAAAGGCCCGAAAATTCGAAGACTTGATTTCGAGATACTTCGTGTCCGTTGCCGAGTCAGGAGTAAGGGCGGCTGGGAAATGGTGGCGTGAAATAGGCATTTCCACAGGGGAGCAGGTTGATATTACGTTTCATCAAAATGACATCTTCATTGAAAAAGCAAATCCGGAAAGCCCACATAATAAAAGATATGTGACCGAAACAAATGCGATCAACATACCAAAAGAGATTGAGAAAGAGTTACGGATAGAACCCTATCAGCCTTATAGTCTGTATATCGACCGAACTCATAATCGTTTTGTCATTTCTCTTGAGCAGGAAGAGGAAGCATACATGAATTGAATTAAGTAGGGTAAGCCGCAGTGCTGTTGAAGGAACAACGGACTGTGGCTTTTTTTGGTTTATTAGGACAATAAGTATATACTCGAAAGGAAGTTAGGGAAATATAAGCTAAAGATCATAGATCAATTAAAAGTAGGACTGACATAGCCACCATGAGGGTAAAGAAAAACGGTTAAGGAGGTAATACTATATGGAACATAGAATTTCCCACAAGGGAATGGATGAGCTATTAAAGCAATTGGAAGATGACTATGTGAAAGCCGTCAAAGGGAATGAAAGCACGACCGTAGAGGGTTTCATTGAGAAGTTTTTGTATGATTCCTGGGATTATAATGAAGAGAATATAGAAAACATCAAAAGCGTGTTGAGCCGTTACAAGCAGGGTGAAATTTATCAAAGAACCTTCAGCGGTGCATTCAATGAAATGGTCGACCATCTTCAAGTGAAATTGGAGCAGCTCGATGAGGACAAGGTATACCCTGTCCTTCACTCAAATCAGGGAGCTTCTTTGCTCGTCGCTTTCGTAGATGGTTTGGTCATCCAGTACTACTTAGGTGTTTATGACGCCGACCAGTTAAGAGAAATGACGCCATACTTAAAACGTGTCATTCTTCAAGCTTTGAAAACGGAAGCTCATGGATAAGGGAGCCGGAGTGTCTGAAAGGAAATAACAATTGTGTATACTCTTTTATGAACATGTGTTAAAAGGTATTTTCAAATAAAAGAAAGAGGATGGTTTTATGAAAGCTGTGCAAGTGACAGGTTACGGAGACGTCGATCAATTAAAAGTAAATGAAATATCCATACCCGAGCCGAAAGAAAACGAAGTCCTTGTAAAAGTAAAGGCTTGTGCTATTAATAACACAGAAATCTGGATGAGAGAAGGTGCTTACGGCACCGGTTCAAAATCTGGATGGAGACCAGAAGGGGTACAATTTCCACGTACACCTGGCTCTGACATAACAGGAAAAATAGTAAATGTGGGAAATTTAGTAGAGGAATCGCTGAAAGGTAAAGATGTTGTGTTATTTCCTTTTACCTCCAGTGGAGAAGAAGGTTCCGAACATATTGCTGAGGACATGTCCTTTATAGGTTCAGAATACGATGGGGGTTATGCCGAATACGTGGTTTGGCCAGCAGAGCTTTGCTATGACATGCCCCTCACCAGCTATTCAGAGAGTGCTGTATTTTCAGTAAGCGGGTTAACTGCCTGGCATATGGTTGAACAAATTAAAGTTCAACATGGTGAGACTGTGATGGTAACTGGAGCAAATGGCGGGGTAGGATCATTAAATGTACAAATTGCCTCTAAAGTTTTTGGTGCTAAGGTGATCGCAATCATTGGTGACTTAGAAGCGGAAGAAAAAATGAAGGAATTAGGAGCCACACACGTTTTATCATATAAATCCGATAAGCTTTCGGAAGAAATTTTAGAAGCGAATGGTGGACCGGTCGACTCCGTGCTGGATGTTGTAGGAGATGCTTTGTTTTCCACCTCTCTTCAGGTTCTTAAGAAAGGAGGCAAGTTCTGTATTTCAGGATCTGCTGGCGGCCAGCAGACAAATCTTGATTTTAGAACATTGTATCTCAAACATATTACCATGTATGGATCTGTGCTGGGCACGAGAGCAGAGTTTAAAGATATGCTCCAGGCGATATCGGAAGGGAAAATTAAGCCCGTCATTGACAAAGCCTTTCCTTTAGAAAAGGCAAGAGAAGCTCAAGTATATTTTAAAAATAAAGGGAAGTTAGGAAAAATAGTATTGCTTCCTGAAGAATAATTGTCCATTCAAACGTACAAGTAATTAAATCCGGAAAGAAAATGGTCAATCGTACATTTACTTAATAAACAATCCAAGTGGACGGTATTCCATTCAATTGTAAATAAGTTATGTGCAAGCGGACATATTTCGACATCTTCCTACGAATGTTATTGAGGGATTTCAAGAAAAATCCAGTGGAAAGCGGTTTATTCTATCAGCTTTCGGGTACAAATCTAGTGATTTGCCCTATCTTACTGGCTGCTGCTGTTTTCTGGCGGCGCTTTCCTATGTTATCTTGATTTTTGGAATTATTTTATTTATTTAAAAAAAGGAGGATTCAAATGGCTCAATCGAATAAGCCAACAGACTTTAAACCATATGTGTCTGCAAGTGAGAAAAAGCCGGAATTTACGTTCCTGGCATTGCTTGTTGGTGCGCTATTGGTACTTATATTCGGAGCGGCGAACGCTTATCTTGGCCTATTGGTTGGGATGACGGTATCTGCTTCGATTCCAGCGGCGGTCATTTCGATGGCGATCCTGCGTGTGATTCTGCGACGCCAGTCGATTCTTGAAAATAATATCGTCCAGACGATCACCTCATCCGGTGAGGCACTGGCGGCTGGTGTCATTTTCACACTGCCTGCTTTATTTATCTGGAATATGCAGCCGAGCCTGGTTACGATGGGGATCATTGCAGTCGCTGGGGGGATTCTCGGTGTCATCCTGATGATTCCATTACGGAAAGCATTAATCGTCAATGAACACCATACCCTGCCTTATCCAGAAGGAACAGCCTGTGCAGAGGTGCTTGTCGCTGGGGAAGGAAAAGGGAAAGGAGCGCAAATCGTTTTCTCCGGACTGGGAATTGGTGCAGCATTCAAAGTATTGACAGATGCTGTTAAAGCATTCCCCGCACAAGTGGAAACGTCCATTGCAGGATTTAAAAATGCCGCAATCGGTATGAACACGATGCCAGCACTTCTTGCTGTCGGCTACATCATCGGTCCGCGTATCGCAGGAATCATGTTCGCAGGTGCTGTACTTGGGTGGCTTGGACTTATTCCACTTATCAGTTATTTCGGTCAATTTGCCGCCGATCCGGTACTGCCTGCGACAACTCCTATTTCCGAGATGGACTACCATGCCATTTGGGATAATTACCTGCGCTATATCGGTGCCGGTGCCGTCGCATTCGGAGGTATCGTTGGCCTGCTTAAAACCTTGCCAACCATTTTTTCATCATTTGTTGGAGCGGTGAAAGGATACAAAGATGCTGATATGCAACAGGGAACCTTGCGTACCGATCAGGACATCCCATTGTCCCTGATTGTCGGATTGACAATCCTGTTGATCGGAATCCTGGCTTTCTTCCCGCAAATTCAAGTAGGGATTCTAGGCGCCATCCTGATCCTGATCTTCGGTTTCTTTTTCGTTACCGTTTCCGCCCGTATTGTCGGTGTTGTCGGAAGCTCCTCAAACCCGGTTTCCGGGATGACCATCGCTGCCTTGATTTTTGTTGCCGTGATTTTAAAAGGATCTGGGATCACAGGAGAAGAAGGAATGCTGACAGCGATCATTATTGGAAGTGTCGTCTGTATCGCAGCCGCCATCTCCGGGGATACATCCCAGGACTTGAAGACCGGTTTTATCGTCGGTTCAACACCGAAATGGCAGCAAATCGCACAATTGTATGGTGTACTGATCGCCAGTATCCTGGTCGGCTTCATCCTTATCCTATTGGATAACGCCTATGGCTTCGGTTCTTCTGAACTGCCAGCGCCACAGGCTGTATTGATGTCAATGGTCGTTGAAGGAATCATGCAAGGAGATCTTCCTTGGAACCTGATCCTGATCGGAATGGCAGCGGCTGCCACCGTCGAATTGTTCGGCATTGGTTCATTGCCATTCGCTGTCGGTCTTTACCTGCCGATCCACCTGACTTCCCCAATCATGCTTGGCGGAATCGTCAAAGGCTGGATCGACCGTCGGGAGAAAGATCCTGAAGTACGCCAGCAGAAAAGTGAACGCGGAATCCTGCTTGCTTCCGGTTATATTGCCGGGGAAGCATTGATGGGTGTTATTATCGCCATCGCAGTAACTGCAGGATTTACGATGCCGGAAGAAGCATTGATGGGACCTTGGGTTTCCCTGGTCGCCATGGCTATCGTTACAGGCATCCTGTTCTTCACAGCAAATCGTAAAACAACTTAATGAATAGAAAAAAACCGCAGTGTCTTGCCAAATGCAAGGAGCTGCGGCTTTTTTGTGGTAACTTGGAGATAAGAAAGAGGGGGATCATATGATTACATTCGAAGCTGTCACCGAAGCAACCATGGAAGAGATTTTAGAAATTCTTAACTCCAATCCAGTCTACAACGAACTGGAAAACGGTAACCCCATGCGGTCAGAAAAGGAAGTAAGAAATGAGTTTCTCAACACTGAAACGGAAAGCTTGCTGGTAAAAGTGGAAGACAGGAACATCGGAGTCATCGACTTTTTGCCAAACAACCCGAAAGATAAAACCCCTTGGATCGGTTTACTCATGATACATGGTGTTTATCAAGGAAAAGGTTACGGGAGAAAGGTGTATGAAGCTTTGGAAGAAAAATTGATCGAAGAGAACTACCATAACGTGCGCCTTGGTGTCCTGCAGGAAAATGAAGCCGCCAAAGCCTTCTGGATAACGCAGGGTTATGAATATTACCGAACAATCCAATGGGAAGGCAAAAAGGTAGATTGTTTCGAGAAAGAGTTACAATAAAACACATAATGGGAAATTTCTGTTAATATAGTTCTAACAGGTTCGATGGTCCTGGTTTTATAGGACTAGTTAAACTTGTCATACATAAGAGAACATATAACTAACAGGGGGGGATTCTATAATGGAAGCAAAACCGATGTATTTCGATGGCAGTATGCTGAACAAGGAATGGGGGAAGAAGGGCGCACCTGTAAGGAAGGAAATGTTCCAGTTCACGGATGAGATGAGAAAGAAAATTAGTGCCAGTCCTTGTCGAGTAGTCAAAAAGTAAGCCACATACATAATAGGCGCCATCCTATGAAGGGTGGCGCCTTGTTTTATTTGAAGGTACTTGTATTTTTTCAATGATGGATGTCTATAAAGGCGATGTACTGAAAAAATATGTATTTAATTAGCCTGGCCCTTATCTTGGGGCTCTTTTTTATGGCTAAAAGGAACACTGATACAACAAAAACATACCTTAATTAAATAAATATTTATTGTAAAACGATAAATTATATGGTAAATTCTAACTGACAATGAATAAGTGAGGTGCTGTTTATGAAACGGGAAACACTCTTTTTAAAGATCGCTGTGTTTCTTATGGGGCTTCCCATTCTTGCTTTGTGTATATTTGGGGTGCCTTCCATAGCTAAGGGAGTTTCGGAATTTCTTGATATGGCTTATTTGCAATACCCTGTTTTGATAGTGTTGTACGCGACGGCGCTAGCTTTTTTCCTGGCGCTATATCAGGCTTATAGACTGCTAAGCTATATTGATAAGAATAAAGCTTTCTCGGATTTATCGGTAACTGCTTTAAAAAACATCAAATACTGTGCGATCACAATCAGCGGCTTTTATGTGCTGGCCATGCCGCTATTTTATCTTGTCGCGGAGTACGATGATGCCCCAGGTGTGATTGTCATAGGGTTAGTGATAATTTTCGGCTCCCTGGTGATTGCTGTGTTTGCTGCTGTCCTTCAGAAGCTGCTACGAACTGCCATTGAAATAAAATCAGAAAATGATTTAACGGTCTGAGGTGATGAACATGGCGATTATAATCAACATTGATGTGATGCTGGCAAAAAGGAAGATGAGTGTGACAGAACTGTCGGATAGGGTTGGTATTACGATGGCTAATCTTTCGATATTGAAAAATGGAAAGGCCAAGGCGATTAGAGTCTCCACACTGGATGCGATTTGTAAGGCTTTGGATTGCCAGCCGGGGGACATTCTGGAATACCAGCCGAATGAGGACAGTGATGAATAATTCCCTTCAGGATTTCTATATAGACAAATCCGTTGGCGGAAAAATCAGGCGAGCGATCAAACAACTTTTTCACTTTGGGTGGGAGCAAGCCTTATCCTGCCTGTTCCCTGTGGTCATTTTTGCCTCTTTAGCGATTACACAATTCATCCCGCTTCCATTCCTGCCAAGGTATGATTGGCTCCTCAGCATCTTTCTTTTGATGCAGTGGGGCATGGTGCGTTCTGGACTGGAAACGAGGGATGAATTAAAGGTGATTACCCTCTTTCACCTGATTGGACTCGCGCTTGAAATTTTCAAAGTGCATATGGGTTCCTGGTCTTATCCGGAAGCAGGATATTTTAAGATTTTTGGCGTCCCTTTGTATAGCGGCTTTATGTATGCAAGTGTGGCGAGCTATCTTTGCCAGGCGTGGCGGAGGCTGAAGGTGGAACTGGTTCAGTGGCCGCCATTTTGGGTCGTTGTGCCGCTGGCAGCAGCGATTTACTTGAACTTTTTCACGCACCATTACTGGATCGATGTGCGATGGGGCTTATCGGCCTTAGTAATCATCGTCTTCTGGCGCTCATGGGTCACCTATTCAGTGAATGGCAGTCGTTATCGCATGCCGCTCGCCCTGTCTTTTGTACTGATCGGATTTTTTATATGGATCGCTGAAAATATCGCAACGTTCTTCGGAGCATGGGAATACCCGAACCAAACGGAGGCGTGGAGTCTCGTACATGTAGGAAAGGTAAGTTCCTGGCTGTTATTGGTAATTGTCAGCTTTTTGATCGTGGCTACGTTGAAGCGAGTGAAGGGGAAAATATATCAGGAGTAGGGAATGTATGATTTTGACGAAAAACCAATGTATGCATCGATGTGTACATTTCAGGAAAAGGACATCTTGAAATCCCAAGCTGTCTTTTTTGATTTGAGAGTTTTAGTGAAAAAAGAAAAAATAGTGCCTCCTCCCCGATGAGTTAATGCTTTACTACAGTGGGGGTCAGACACTGGTCTTTATAAGCATTTTTTAACCCCCAGGTAATAAACATTTAAGGAAGGGGGAGATAAGATTGATATTAAAGATGATAGACTTGAGCCTAATGGCAGAACACTTGCCTGTTCATAAAGCGGAACTGGATAAATTAGCGTCTTTTATCTGTGTTATACAAAATCCACAGGTAAAGCAAGTGGCAGAGGAACAGTATATGATCATGCAAAATCATATTAAAGTCATGATAGGACTAATGAATTCAAACGAGAATGAAACCATTGATGTAAATGATTTACACCAATGGGAACCGGCGCAACTGAACTGTCAGAACGTTTCACCAGGAATGACTCAAGAGAACATACTGATAGAATTAATAGCATCTGCTCAAACAATGGCTAATAAAAACTTTAACTCAGGGCTTAGGATGAAAGCGGAGAATGTGCGAAATATCCATGTTCATATGGCCTTACAGCAAATGATGATTTTAAATCGTTATCTCGCTTTAAAAGATAAACTTTTGAAGGACACTGCACCACAGAGTACCTTGGAGAAACAGACTAAAACTTTTGAGGAATTTAAACGTATGTTTGAAAAGTAAATACTGGATGTATTTCCGTTCCACTAACATCACCCGGCCTAAATATTAAAATCGAAACCACAGTTTGTCGGTAAACGAGGACTGTGGCTTTTTCTATTAAAGTAAAACATTTACCATGATGGCTTCCAAGGCTATTATGGTAGATAGAGGATCAAAACTAATAATGTGGTAGAAAGCGTTGCCAGGAAAAGAAGGAGGGACATTATGAAAACGATTGGACTGATCGGTGGGATGAGCTGGGAGTCTTCGGCTGCATACTACCGGATGATCAACGAGCAAGTCAAAGACAGATTAGGCGGGTTACATTCTGCCAAGTGCCTGTTATATAGTGTTGATTTTGATGAAGTGGAACGCTATCAGACAGAGGGAGATTGGAAAAGTGCCGGAGAAATGTTAGGCAAGGTTGCAAGGTCTCTAGAAACAGCAGGAGCAGATTTCATTGTAATATGTACTAATACGATGCATAAAGTGATTGATAGAATCGTAGAAGAGATTCAAATACCTGTCTTACATATCGCAGACGCGACCTCTAATCAAATTCAAAAAGCAAACATGAAGAAGGTTGGTCTGCTAGGTACGAAATATACGATGGAGCAGGATTTTTATAAATCGCGGATTGAAGAGAAAGGCATTCAGGTGATCGTGCCGGATAAGGAAGAAATAAATATCGTAAATCAAGTGATTTTTGAAGAGTTATGTCTTGGACAAACCAGGCAGTCTTCCAAGGATTATTATAAAAAAGTAATAAAAAACCTGATTGATGAGGGCGCGGAAGGAGTCATATTAGGTTGTACGGAAATTGGTTTATTGATAAAACGAGAAGATGCAGCGGTCCCATTGTTTGATACAACAGAAATTCATGCCATGGAAGCAGTGAAAGCTGCGTTACAATCATAGCTTCATCAAGCAAGTGCATGTCCCGGATAAAAGGGGACAAGCACTTGTTTTCTTATTTCACATTGGGGGATTCTTGACATACCAAAATGATAATAATATATTGAAAATGCAGAAAAATTAGAAAAATGTTATATCTACATAAAGCGAAAATGCCAACGACTGGAGTCACGTACCATTGAGATTGATCCTGGAAGAGGGTATCGTGAACGGTGCTAACGTGCTCGGTCAAATAGTACTTACATAAAATTAAGTAATAAGGTGGGCATGATTTATGGGAACCAGCAGAGAGCTAGTAAGAAAGAAAATAGATGAATTGTGGGACGAAGAGAAGTTGTTTTTGAAAACGCTTGGGAGTTTTCCAAGTACGTTAGGAAATGAAAAAGAAGTACAGGAATTTATCTATCATTATTTACAGGATATGGGGCTGGAGACAGAATCGGTGGAAGTCGATCCGGAGCGGTTAAGAGATTATAATAATTTTGGGGAGCCGGAATGGTCCTATAAAGAGCGTCCGGTGGTTGTAGGAGAATGGAAAAGCACAGGTCCGAAAAAAGGGAAAAGTCTGATCCTTCAAAGCCATATGGACGTAGTAAGTGCCGGACCTCTAGATCAGTGGGAGACGAATCCTTATGCTCCGGTTATAAAAGACGGCAACATGTATGGCAGAGGCCTGCTTGATATGAAGGGAGGTTTTACAGCCATCGTTTTTGCAGTCAAAGCCCTGCGGAATCTCGGCGTAGATCTGGGTGCAGATCTGCAAATACAGAGTGTGATTGAAGAGGAATGTACCGGGAACGGGGCGCTTGCTTTACTGGATCGGGGTTACACAGCCGATGGAGCACTGATTCCGGAACCGACCCACTTAAGTCTGTTCCATTCCCAAGTGGGCGTCATGTGGCTTCAAGTGAAAGTGAAAGGAGCGGGTGCTCACGTGGAGCGGGCAGAGAGTGCCCAAAATGCGATCATGAAGGCGCACAAATTGATGGAGGCGTTGATGGAGTATCGCGCGCATATCAACAGCCGGTCGAAACACCCTGATTTTGAGCATCATCCTCACCCGCTCAATGTTAATGTTGGGAAGGTAGAAGGCGGGGACTGGGCTTCCAGTGTTCCGACAGCATGTACCTTCGAAGCGAGAGTTGGCTTTTATCCAGGAACCGATCCGGAAACCGTCCAGCAAGAGGTCAAGCAGTGGCTATTGGATGTTGCAAAGGAAGACGAGTGGCTGAAAGAAGCGACGCCGGAAATTACGTTCATTGGTTTCTCTGCACCGGGCTATACGATTTCCAAAGAAGAGGAGATCATGAAGGAGATGACCGAATCTCATTCCGCTGTAACCGGCAAGCAGGCGGAGAATCTGGCTTTTACCGCTACTACGGATCTGAGGGCGTTCGGAGAGTTTAACATTCCGGCTACTTGTTATGGGCCGATCGGCGAAAATATGCATGCGCCCAACGAATACATTGAACTGGACAGTCTGAAGACGGTGACGAATGTAATTGCTGATTTCATTTTGCGGTGGTGTGAAGAAAAATAATCAGTACGAGGACATCTGGTTATGACCCTTTGGTAGTATAAAATAAAGGAAATGCTCGGAGGATACTCCGAGCATTTTTTCGTTCATTAATAAAATTACTTGTTAGGCAGCGGAGCTTCCGGGGAAATGAAGCCCTTTTCTACTAGCGTTTCCCAGAATTCTTTTGGGATGTCGCGCTGGATCATTTCAATATCTTCTTTGATTCGGTCCGGCCGCGTTGAGCCTGGAATCACGGCTCTTACGGCAGGATGGGCGGTGGAAAATTGCAGGGCTGCTGCTTTTAACGGGACATCGTATTGTTGTCCAATTTCCTTCAGTTGATTGACATGTTCAATAATCTCCTGTGGAGCTTTTTCATAATTATAATGGTCTCCACCGAGCAGTACACCGGAGTTATATGGGCTGCCTACGACAATATCGACATTCTTTTCTTTTGCCTTTTTCATCATGCGCTGTAAGGCCTTCTCATGTTGCAGAAGTGTGTATTGCGTAGCAGACAGGCACATATCCGGTTGTGTTTCCTCCAGATCCATGGCAAGTTCAATCGGTTCAGTTGTATTGACCCCAAGGCCCCAGGAACGGATAACACCTTCTTCGCGGAGCTGAGTCAACACACGAAATGCACCTTTTCTGGCTTCTTCGAATTTTTCAGTCCATTGATCTCCATGAAAATCAGGAGAGACATCATGAACAAATACGAAGTCTAATCGGTCGGTTTTTAACCGCTCGAGGCTCTGCTCGATCGATCGCTTCGTTGCATCTTCGGTGTAATCGGTAATAACTTTATTATCACGGGCGTCCTCGAATAAGCCCTCTTTTTCTTCTTTTTCATCGGTCATATAGCGGCCTACTTTGGTGCTTAACACATAGTCATCACGATCATAGTTGGATAACACCTCTCCAAGTCGCATTTCCGCTAAACCTGCGCCGTAGAAAGGGGCGGTATCAAAATAGCGTACCCCTTGATCCCAGGCGTTCTGAATCGTTTCCCGAGCTTCATCTTCCGGAACGTCGCGGAACATATTTCCTAACGGGGCTGTGCCCAAGCCAATTTTATGGTTTAATGCCTGATCAAGTGATTTCATTGTTAATCCTCCTCTTGTTTCATTGATATAGGACTATATCCAGTTGAATGGAAAGTGAAACAAGAGCATCGAAGTACACGGAGATTTGAACAAGGTATTGCTGGGATGAATGGTATATAATAAACACCGTGTTCATCCAATTTTTGCAAGGCGTTATTGGTGTGTTGACGAATGATGTAAATGTAGGTAGTATAGTTATTTAGGTATTAAAAATCAATATAAATCGGCAGTAATGTACTAGGCGATAGAACTGGTCATAAGCCAAAAGAAGGTACCTTGTCTTCTTTTGGCTTTTTTTACACTTTAAGAAAGTTTAACTTTGTTAAAGGATCAAAGTATAAGAAATACTAAGGCTTTCGCCATAAGTACTTGGCGACAAGCCAAGTTTTTCTAAAGGAACTATACAGGGAACCATTTTAAGCGAATGCTTTATGAAGGGGAGTCTGTTTATGGAGAATTCTATCGTCATTCCTATCACGAGTGAAGAAGATATCGTCATTGCCAGAAAAATGGGCAGAGAATTTTCAGAAATGCTTGGTTTTTCCACGATTAGCAAAACAAGAGTCATTACTGCTGTTTCAGAGCTTACCAGGAACATCTATCGATATGCAGAAAATGGCTGGATTAAGTTGGAAGTTATCCAGTCTTCTCAAAAAAAAGGACTAAAAATTACAGCAGTAGATAAAGGTCCTGGGATTAGAAACATTAGTGAGGCTTTGACGGCGGGCTATTCCAGTTCCGGAAGTCTCGGTGCCGGTCTGCCTGGAACAAAGAAAATGATGGACGAGTTTAAAATAGATTCTTCGCCAGAGCTTGGAACGCAAGTCATTGCAGTAAAATGGATGAAAACAATATAGAGAGTGTCTGCCTTGTGGTAAAGCTTGTCCTTCGGGTAGACACTTTTTTTGTTTAAGTGGCTCATTGTAAAAAGACCGCTTCATTCGGTGTGCCCGCTATTACTTGTCCAGGGTTAATGAAATCGGTTACAATGAGGTCAATAAGGAGGTGCACTTATGGCGTCGTCGTTTATACAATTGGAAGAAATTTTCAAAAGAACTCAAGGAGCTTTAAATGAGTTTAAAGATATCATTACTCCAGTGATCGAAAAAGCTGAGGATGATCACGAGCGCCTGTATTGGCATCATATTTATGAGGAAGAAGACCATCGTTCAGACCGCCTGGATCAGCTTCTGCCTCAGTTGAATGAAATTAACGCTAATAATGCGAAGGTTTCCCCCGATAATCGAGAGTTTGTATACCTGCTGCAAGATATCAGTCTGGAGAAGTTTGGATTACATAACTTCCTGGAGCATTTAGACCTTTCTTTATACACCTTTAAAGATACAGAATTTGAACAGCCGATTCAGAAATTACGTGATCTGACAGCAGAAGATTACCAGCAGTCCAAGCAGCTTCTGGAGCAGTTGAATGAAGAGTTCAACATGGCTGACTATCAAGCTTCAGTGCCTACGGATGAAAAAGATGATATTGATAAAAGTCTTAAAGTTGAAGCCTATTCCCAATCAGACAAGCAAGCTGAAAAAGCAGAAGAATCTAACAGGAATATAACAAGAAAAAGACTGACCGTCGGAAGCTTAAAACAGCAATCATAAGGAGGTCGAACAATGGATAAAACAACAATTTTCGCAGACTCACCTTTAAGTAATGAGGAATGGAACGAACTGGATCAGACCGTTTTTGAACACGCAAAAAAACAGCTGGTCGGCAGACGCTTCATCGATATATATGGTCCGTTAGGGGAAGGGGTACAGTCGGTTCCGACAGATATTTATGAAGCGCCGGGCCGCGGCGGGATCAGCCTGCAAGGACAGGATTCCGAGCTTTCCAATCCTGCCCGCCGTGTCAATTTAACGGTGCCATTGTTGTATAAAGACTTTATCCTTTATTGGAGATATCCAACAAGCCAAAACCCTTGGCAGCCCGATTGATTTTTCAGCTTCTGCCAATGCTGCGCAACAATGTGCGCTTGTGGAAGATGATCTGATTTTTAACGGATCCAAAGAATTTGACCTGAAAGGAATCATGAACATAAAAGGGAAGCTGTCTCACATTCGCAATGATTGGATGAAATCCGGGAATGCTTTTGGCGATGTGGTAGAGGCAAGAAACAAACTGTTGAAAATGGGACATACGGGTCCATTTGCCTTGGTGCTTTCCCCGGAATTATACGCATTAATCCACCGGGTTCACCAGGACACCCACGTGTTAGAAATTGATCATGTACGTGAACTGATGACTGCCGGTGTATTCCAATCCCCAATGATCAGGGGAAGCCGTGGAGTTGTTGTCGATGCAGGTAAACAGAACATTGATCTTGCGATAGCGAGTGACTTTGATACGTCTTTTCTGGATGAAGAAAATATGAACTATTTATTCCGGGTATATGAAGCGATTGTCTTGAGAATTAAGCGTCCTACCGCCATTTGTACGCTCGAATCTCCTGAAGAATGATAGGAAAAATACAACAAGGTCAGGACCTGAGGAGTCCTGACCTTGTTGTGCATATTTGTGATTTCGAGTTAGGCAATCGTATAAATCTTTTCTTCTGGATAAACGTCACTGACGTCTATTTCTTTCTTCACATTTTTCAGACCGATATCTTTGATGACTAATAAGGCTTCCTCGCGGAAAAGAGGGTTATAGCTTCCGTCATTCAGTTCAATCAGGCGTTTTAAATACTTTAATTTTTGTTGCATCTTTGTATGTTTGAAGGATTGATTACGAAGTTCATGAATTCGTTTATGTTTAGGCTGATGGATGACGCTGACTTCTTTAGCATTAACTATTAACAGCTGACCTTCTTCGGTAACACATCCAATAGAACAGAGAGCAGAACCTAATAATTCGACCTTTGTAATGACGATATTATTGTATTCTTCTCCGGTAGAAAGGCGGAGATAATCGCTTTCAATGACTCCACCGACTTTTCTTTCGTTCGCAAGGATGGTATGCATATCTTCAAATCCGTTTATCTGACTTTTCATCATGATACCTCTCCTTCTCAGAAACATTATTGATAACGATTCTCATTATCATCATTGTAAGTGATAATAATTGGGGGGTCAAGGATATTTTGCATCAAGTTAACAATTATTATTCAAAGAAAGGTGATAGCCGGCATGAAAAAGTTGACGATCGGTTCTTTAAAACCAGGCAGTACAGCGGCTTATAACCAGGAAGAGAAAAGCAAGACAGCCTCTTCTCAACCAGAAATAAAACAACTCGAGATTGACCAGCATGGATCGACTTACAAAGTAAACCCTGTACATAACGTTACCGTGTTAGATTCAGCTTTAAACCAAAAAATTAACCTTGATTATAAGTGTAAAAAAGGAACGTGCGGAAAGTGCAAGATAAGAGTGTTAAAAGGGGATACTTTGATTACTTCTGTAAATGACAGAGAGCAAAAAAAGCTTAGGGGAAAAATAAATGATGGTTACCGGCTTGCCTGTCAAGCTGTATTTAAGGAGAGATAAAACGCGTGTATGCTGTTTAATCTTATGCAAAAAGTCGCCGAACATCCTGGCTTTATTGGTGAGAAACGGGGAAGTCTTTGAGACAAATACAATTAATTTAGTGACGAATACGATAGTACATATTGACGAAAAAAACATGTATGCATCGATGTGTACATTTCAAGCATATCTCCCCCTCATTTGAAAAGAAAGGAAGATAAAAAATGAGTCCAAAGCAGCAAACTGATGATGGACCCTACAATAAAGAAAAAGCAGTGTCATTTTTACAACTGGTTGCTTCAGGGAAAGCCCGAGAAGCATTTAACCGGTATGCGGCTCCTGATTTTATCCACCACAACCCTTTTTTTCGCGGGGATGCTGAATCACTGATGGTTGCGATGGAAGAGGATGCCGCAAAGAATCCTGACAAAGCATTTGAGGTTAAGCGTGCTATTGAAGAGAGAGACCTTGTTGCAGTTCACTCCCATGTAAAACAAAATTCAGAGGATTTAGGAGCAGTGGTGGTACATATTTTCCGTTTCCAGGATGATCTAATTGTTGAATTATGGGATGTAGGTCAACCACTCCCTGAGAACTCCCCTAATGAGAATGGTGTTTTTTAGGTGTACTATCCAATAATTTCATAATAGTACGAACAGCCATCATTCCATTTCCTGATAAAGTTTGATATAAGTGTATTTTTCTCTTTTCAGATGAATACCATTTATCTGAAAGGGGGGAAGAAATATGAGCACAGAAGGTTATGAATATCAGCCACAATATGAAGGTACCAGGAACATGCATGAGCAATGCAAGAGGCACATGGAATATCACGTTATAATCTCAATGAAAGATGGAAGTTCATTTGATGGCGTCATTGTAGATGTAGGCTCGGATAACGTTAGTGTGTTAGTCGGTGAAGATGTCATGGAGCGGGAAAATGAAGAGGAAGCCCGGCAATTTTACGGTGGCTTTGGCCGACCCAGAAGAAGGTTCCGACGCTTTAGACGTCGTAATTTCCCAATTGCTTCGTTAGCTGCATTGGCCCTGCTGCCTTATATTGCTCCTTATCCTTATCCGTACCCTTATTATCCATATTCGCCATACCCCTATTATTGAAAAAGGATAGTGCCTGCCCCTCGGCTAAGTAATGTTTTACAACAGGGGTTCAGGCACTTTTTTGTGTAAAACAGCTGCAATTAGAATAGAAACTCGAAGCGCATTCAGGTAAGAATGGATAGTTTTAAATAATAGTACCTGCCCTCCTCTTTAACTGCGGTGCCTGCCCCCCGGTTGATTAAAGCTATACAACAGTAGGCCAGGCATTTTTTAAATACAACCGTGAAAGTCTCCCTCCTTTTACTGAATATCGCCCCAAACCAGATTTCCTTTATATGGATTAAAATTCACGTAAAAGCTTTGATCCATAGCCATTATATATATGCGTTCATTTTTGCAAAATCATCACTTACAAACTCTGCACAGTGAAACCCCTTACAAAACGTTCGGAAAGCCATTATACTAAGGTCATAAGATGATCATCTAAATCACAACCGTATAATTCTGCAAAATTCACCAGGCGACAAACTAGAGTGAGGGGGATCCCCATGGTATTGGATAAAAGGCGTGCACACTTATTATCCATCATTCAACAATCCGCTGGTCCCATTCCAACGAAAGATCTGGTTGCAAAAATGAATGTGTCCCAACGGACGATTTATTATGATATCGATCAGATCAACAGTTGGTTAGAAGGTCAGAATTTAGAGCCGATTGAAAGCAAGCATGGCGAAGGGCTTTATCTGCCCGACACTTCAAAGTCCAAATTGAACCTCCAAAAGGAGGAAGGTTTTGAGGACTGGCAGTACCAGTTATCGAAAGAAGAACGAGAAGTACTCATTAAAGCAAAAATATTATTAGAAGAACAGGATGCCTCGATGCAAAGCTTCATGGACATTACGAGTATGAGTCGAGGCACGGTTGCTAAGGTTCTCAAAAATATCAAAGAAGAGTTCAGACAGGCAGGATTGAAGTTGTACTATCAGAAAGGGTCGGGCTACCGATTAAGTGGTCCTGAAGAAACAAAAAGAGAGGTACTTTCAGACATCCTGGCCCTCATCTTCTCCCACCCGGAATGGCAGAATGTCAGGAATGAGGTTCACCAAATGATCCAGCCGGGAGCAGAGGGATCGTCCCAGGAGACGGATCAACGGCTGATCGTGAGAAATCTTCTGTATGAAGTGGAACAAAAATTAGGACTGACGTTGACCGATGAGATGGTGGAAATTCTTTCTTTACAGATCTTAATGATCATGAAACGAACCCAATTGCAAAAGTATATCGTTGTTGAAGAAGAAGAAAAAGAGGTGCTTCAGCAAACGGAAGCTTATCAGGCAGCCCTGTTCATTACGAATAAACTGAAAGATTTATGGAAGGTTTCCTTCCCGGATGATGAAATCTGCTTCATTACGATGAGTTTATTAGGCTCCAAGGTACAGCACGATGACTTCAGCCGCTATACGGAACGTGAACTATCCGGGCTGCGGAATGTGGTTCAGGAAATGATAGCTGACTTTCAATTGTATTCCTGTGTGGTGTTTGATGATAAAGAAGGACTTGAGGAAAACCTGATTTCCCACATCAAGCCTACGTATTACCGCTTGAAATATGGCGTGAAAATCGCCAATGATTTAGCTGATAGTATTCAGGAAAACTATCCGGACATCTTCCACTTAACGAAACGTGTGATGAAGCATTTAGAGATTTATGTTGGAGAGACAATCCCCGATGAAGAGACGGCTTATATAACACTCCACTTTGGCGGGTGGCTGACAAAAGAGAAAAAACAGGTAGAAACAAAGTTCAGCGCAATTATTGTTTGTGAAAACGGGATTGGAACCTCCAACATGCTACGCTCACAACTGGAAAATCTGATTGCCGGATTGAATGTAACCAGGACCATGTCCATTAGGGAATACCAGTCGATCGAACCTGACGCAGACGTTATCTTCTCTACCAATTATATTAAGGCAAAAGATATTCCTGTTATCCATGTGCCAGCGATACTGACCAATCTGGAAAAAGAACAGATCATGCGGCAGATGAATGAGCTTTTCCAATCGAAGCATCAGGAAAAAGACTCGACGGATTTGCTGATGGAAGTGATCGAACGATATGCCACGATTCATCATAAAGACGAACTGAGAAGAGAATTGGTTCATTTTACAGAACAAAATACTCCGCTGACAAAGGAGCTGCGAAAGCCTATGCTGAACGAATTATTAACGGAACAAACGATACAATTCAAAGATCATGTATCCAGCTGGGAGGAGGCCATCAAAACGGCTGCTCAGCCATTGATCGTACAGCAAGCGATTCGCCCTGAGTATATTCAGGCGATGATTGATAATGTTAATGAAATGGGGCCTTATATCGTAATAGCCCCTAGAATCGCAATTCCCCATGCACGTCCCGAAGCCGGGGTTGAAAAACTGGGAATGAGTTTCCTGCGATTGAAAGATCCTGTTTATTTTTCAGACAAGGAAAAGCACCGGGCCCAGTTAGTCATCATCCTGGCGGCGATTGATAATCAAACCCACTTAAAAGCATTGGCTCAGCTAACGGAGATGTTATCCAATGATGAAAATGTCGAGCAGCTAATTGCAGCCAGTGAACCGGAGCATGTGATTGAAATCGTAAACAAAACCGTAGAGGTATAACAATTTGAGGAGGAATTTAAAATGAAAAAAGTATTGGTAGTATGTGGGAATGGTTTAGGGAGCAGCATGATTGTCGAAATGAACGTGAAAGCTGCATTGAAGGAAATGGGGAAAGAAGCGGAAGTATCCCACACAGACTTGACGACAGCAAAGACAGAACAAGCGGACATCTTCTTAGGTTCCGAGGATATTGTAGGCAGCCTGGAAGACGGAAATAAAAATGTCGTGAAACTGAAAAACCTGATGGATAAAAATGAGCTCCGTGAAGCATTAGAAAAAAATATGTAATAGACGACGGGAATTAAATCCAAAACAAAGGAGCGTTACACATGATTGATTTAATAATGAAGGATGTCTTAGGAACCCCTGCCATACTTGTCGGTTTATTCGCGCTTATCGGACTCCTTGTGCAACGCAAAGATATCGGAGATGTTGTCTCCGGAACACTTAAAACAGTAATGGGCTTTGTGATCCTTGGTGCCGGGGCGAATGTACTCGTCCAGTCCCTGGGTCAGTTCAGCAGCATGTTCAATGAAGCTTTTGCCGTAGACGGGGTTATTCCAAACAATGAAGCCATCGTTGCCCTTGCACAGGAAAGTTTCGGTACAGAGACGGCAATGATCATGCTGTTCGGTATGGTCGTCAATATTCTCCTCGCCCGCTTTAGTCCTTTTAAATATATCTTTCTGACTGGCCACCATACGATGTTCATGGCCTGTTTAATCGCTGTCATCTTAGTCACAGGCGGATTCTCCGGGGCGTCCATGATCATCCTGGGATCAATTATTCTTGGTTCCCTGATGGTGTTATCCCCAGCTATGCTACAGCCTTTCACCCGTAAAGTAACGGGTTCTGACGACTTTGCCATCGGACACTTCGGTTCATTCGGTTATCTGATTTCTGCTTTAGTAGGAAAAGCTGTCGGAAAAGGCTCTAAATCAACCGAAGAAATTAAAGTGCCGAAATCGCTCAGCTTTTTACGAGACACTTCAGTTTCTGTTTCCTTGACGATGGCCATCCTCTTCTTTGTCGTTGCAGGCGCTGCCGGACCTGCCTTCGTTGAGGGTGAACTGAGCGGCGGACAGAACTTTCTTGTCTTCGCCTTTATGCAAGGACTTACATTCGCTGCCGGTGTCTACATCATTTTAGCTGGTGTGCGTATGCTATTGGGTGAAATTGTACCTGCCTTCAAAGGAATTGCTGACAAGGTTGTTCCAAATGCCAAACCAGCACTGGACTGCCCTGCGATCTTCCCATTCGCAGGAAACGCAGTGATCATCGGCTTCTTCTTCAGCTTTATTGCTGGCCTGGTCAGTATGCTATTCCTGCCTTTACTGGGATTAAAAGTCATTGTGCCAGGACTGGTACCTCACTTCTTCACAGGTGCAGCTGCCGGAGTATTCGGTAACGCCACGGGCGGAAGAAAGGGAGCAATCATTGGTTCGATGGCCAATGGGGCAATCATCAGCTTCTTACCAGCCCTATTGCTGCCGGTGCTTGGCTCACTCGGATTCCAGGGAACAACCTTTGGGGATGCCGACTTCGGTGTCGTAGGTATTGTCCTTGGTAACCTGATCCGCATCATTGAAGCGAACAGCGTTGTATTCGCAGCTGTATTAATAATCATCGGAATCCTTTTCTTCCTTGGCTCCAGATCAAAAGGCAAAGAGGAAGAAGACAGTACAGATGTAGCTTAATAGACTTTCAAAATCCCTTCCTGGAAGCAGGGAGGGATTTTTATGGTGTTGTTTTTTAAAAAAGTATTAACTCCCCGGAGGGCGCTGTTTTAAAAACTCAACAGTGGACTCAGCCATTTGAAAGATTTTGTTTCGTAATTCTTTCGGTTCCACTACTTTAATTTGGTCTGCAAACCCTAATATATAGCCCTTTGCTTCCTCTTCTGTATCAAAAGAGAGCTTAACAGGTATCCAGTCATCTTTTTTCTTATCTCCAACTTCAATAATACGGGCAAAACGACCGGTAAATGTTAATCTTGATAAGATGGACTCCGTGACTTCCACACTCACTTCATAGGCAGGCAAATTTTTTACGAAGGCCTTTGTCGAGGATTTCCAATACTGGGCAAGGTCGAAGTTGGCTGGTCTTTCAAAGGTTTCATTAACAGGAACAGCATGCTGAATCCGTGAAGCCCTATAAGTTCGCAGGTCGCCATTTTCTTTCGAGGCAATTAAGTACCAAAGTTCCGATTTGGCAACCAGGCCAAGGGGGGCTACAATACGGTCATCCTTCTTTCCGTCTGCACGTTGATAGCTGATTTTTAATTTATTTTCATTCCATATGGCGTCTTTAAGGACTTCGAAGGAAGCTATTTCTTCTTTTTGCTTACGCCATCCACTAGTATCGATATGAATTCGGTTCCATACATCCTTAGCATTTTCCCGATAGATGGATGGCAGGGAAGCGACTAGTTTATTTCTTGCTTCTTCAGATGTTCGTGTCATACCAAGATCTTCAAGCAATTGTGCGGAAGGCGATACAAACAAAGCGCGTATTTCAGATTTTTTCAATCCAGTTAAATCTGTTTGATAGTCTTCTAATAGTGACCAGCCTCCATTTTTTCCACGCTCTGCAATAACAGGAATTCCTGTTCCACTCAAGGCTTCCATATCCCTATAAATGGTTCGTTCGGAGACTTCCAGCTTCTCCGCTAGTTCTTTTGCTGTCATTTGACCCTGTGACTGTAATAATAAAAGAATGGATACCAAACGGTCTCCTCTCATCCTGATCACCTTTTTCCACAATGATTATATTAATTTAATTAAATATGACACAAGTTGTCAAGAATTGATTGTTATAATGGGAATACTTTAGTCATGAAAGGAATGGGTTTATATGAATTCATTAAATGGAAAGGTTGCGCTTGTTACAGGAGGAAGCAGAGGAGCCGGGCGGGGCATTGCTGTTGAATTAGGAAAGGCTGGCGCAACCGTTTACGTCACCGGCCGCAGCACGAAAGGTGCCTCCACCAATGATTGGCCTGGTACGATTGATGACACAGTTGCTGAAATTGAAACCCATGGTGGAAAAGGGGTTGCGGTTAAGTGCGATCATACAGATGATTCAGAAACAGAATCTGTAATCAATCAAATTCGTCAGCAACAGGGAAGGTTAGATATTCTTGTCAACAATGTGTGGGGGGCGCATGATCTTGGCGTTGATGCTAACACTTTTTGGGAATTGCCATTGAAGCATTGGGATACGATGTTCACTGCTGGTGTACGTGCTCAGCTGGCTACGAATCATTACGCCATTCCACTACTTCGTGAAAATGAGAAATCGATTATTATTCACACGACCTTCTGGGATGATGGCAAATACACAGGACAGTTTTATTATGATTTAGCGAAGAATGCATTAATACGTATGGCTTATGGTCTTTCCATCGAATTAAAAAAAGACAATGTTGCCGTTCTTGCCGTTTCGCCAGGGTTTATGCGAACGGAACTTGTGTTGAAGCACCATGAAGCGGATGAAGAACATTGGGAGGAGTCAGAAGATCTGACGAGAACCGAAACGCCACATTATGTCGGACGGGGAATTGCAGCTTTGGCCAGTGATCCGAATGTGATGGAGAAAAGCGGACAGGTATTAAAAGCGGGTGATTTAGCCAGAGAGTATGAGTTTACCGATATTGATGGCAGGTATATCCCCCCGTTTACCATATGACTGGAAAAAGTAGTAACCTTTATTTGTTCCTGTAAAAGCTCTATTAGTTATAGATATAAAGGCTGAACCCTTAAAAAAGAAAAAAGTGCCGACCTCCAGTGAGTTAACGCTTTACTACAGTGGGGTCGGCATTTTTTTAATGAACCCACTACTTATTCTCCCTAGTAGAAGCTGCTTTTATCTTAATTTACAGTTGACTTCCACACGAAGGACCCATATACTTTTACGTAAGAACTGTTAACTGTTAACTTTTCAGAATATTCTCAAGGAGATAAAGTTATGAAGATTGAAAAGCAGAATATCAGTAATCGAGTACTCGAATACTTACGTAAGCAGATAATTCTTGGCCAGTACGAGAAAGGTGATTATCTGGTGGAAGCGGCTTTATCAAAAGAACTGGGGGTAAGCCGTGGTCCGATCAGGGAGGCCATATCAAAGCTGGAAGCGGAGAATCTTGTAGAAAGGCACTCCAACGGCAGAACGGTGGTGAAGCGGTTTGACATCATCGATATCCAAAACCTTTATGATAGTCGCATCCTGTTAGAAACTCATGCACTCAAACAGGTTGATCCGGAAGTTTTAGAAATGAATAAGGAAAATCTCTTTCTGTTTGTTGATGAGATGCAAAAATCGTATGAACACAAACAGAGGGATATTGAATCCGATTTAGCCTTCCATGGTTATCTGGTGCAATTGACGGATAACCATACATTGATTCAGCTATGGACCTCTTTAAAGGAAGTTTTTCGAACATTGATTGATATCACCAGTGAAGTGACAGAGTCCAAACAGCAGGAGATTATCGACCAGCACGTCAGTATAGTGGAATCATTAGCTGAGGGGGATCTGAAACAAGCAAACAACATGTTAACGGAACACTTACAAGATGCTTGTCACTATTGCTGTGAAGGTAAGAAATTAAATATGGGGAGAGATGAATATGTCTAATCAGAAAGTGAAATGTGCCATCATCGGTTCAGGTAACATCGGTACTGATTTAATGTACAAACTGCTTCGGAGTGATAAGCTCGAACTTACTGCGATGGTCGGGATCGATCGTAATTCAAAAGGGTTAGCGCTGGCGAAGGAACATGGAGTAAAACCGATTTATAACGGGATTGAAGGGCTGGCAGAAGAACCGGAATTAGCAGAGATCGTCTATGAAGCTACTTCAGCAAAAGCGCATGCATATAATGCGCCGATTTTAAAAAACTTGGGAATGAAAGCGATTGATTTGACGCCGGCAGCCGTAGGTCCTTTTTTAGTTCCGTCGGTGAATTTAAAGGAGGAAGAGATTGCCGAGCTGGATAACGTCAACATGGTTACGTGCGGCGGCCAGGCAACTATCCCGATGGTGAAAGCGATTTCTGATGTGGTGAAGGTGAATTATGCGGAAATCGTCGCGTCAATTGCCAGTAAAAGTGCTGGTCCTGGGACACGGCAGAACATTGATGAATTTACAGTGACGACGGCTAACGCCTTACGTGAGGTAGGGGGAGCCGATGAGTCTAAGGCTATCATTACACTAAACCCGGCAGAACCTCCAATTCTAATGAGAAATACGATCCACGTCCAGACGGAACAATCCGCCGAAGCATACACAGAAGACATATTAGCTTCCCTCGATTCCATGTTAAAAACGGTGCAGGGATATGTGAAAGGGTACCGCTTCAAGGCCGATCCAGTGATCAAAGGAAACGTTGTGACGGTCTCAGTGGAAGTGGAAGGAAACGGAGATTTTCTGCCTAAATATGCAGGCAATCTTGATATCATCACTTCAGCAGCCATGAAGACAGGAGAGGTCATGGCGGAACATATGACAAAGGAGGAAGCGGCACAATGAGCAATAATAGAAAAGTAGTTTTTAATGACGTAACATTGCGGGACGGGATGCATGCTATTTCCCATCAATATACAACCGAACAAATCGCTGAACTGGCACAGCTGATTGATGAGTCTGGCGTCGATATCATTGAAGCGACCCATGGAGACGGACTTGGAGGAAGCTCGATCCAGTATGGTTTTTCAAAAGAATCAGAGAAAGACATTATCACAACAGCAGTGAAAAATGCCAAGAACGCAAAAGTTGGCGTGCTGCTTCTTCCTGGTATCGGAACGATCGACCATTTGAAACAGGCAAGAGAGTGGGGCGCCTCCGTTGTGCGCGTCGCTACGCATTGCAGTGAAGCGGATGTTTCCGAACAACATATCAAAAAAGCAGTAGATTTGGGTATGGATACAGTAGGATTCCTGATGATGTCCCACCGTTCAACGCCGGAAGATTTACTGGAAGAAGCTAAAAAGATGGAATCTTACGGAGCCGGAACGATTTATGTAGTAGATTCCGCCGGGGCTTTGACGATGGATGATACCCGGAGAAGGATTGCGCTATTCAAAGAAAATCTGAGCACGGACATCGGGTTTCACGGACATAATAACCTGTCACTCGGCGTTGCCAACTCCATCGTTGCACTGGAAGAAGGAGCGGATCGGATTGATACGAGCCTTGCTGGCATGGGTGCGGGAGCAGGGAATACGGCTACCGAACAGCTTGTCGCTGTCATGAACAAAATGGATATCCCTCATTCGGTAGATTTATATAAAGCAATGGACGCGGCAGAAAACATCATGAAACCGATGATGAACCGCCCTGTCCAAATTGATCGCCTAAGCTTGACGTTAGGCTATACCGGTGTTTACTCCAGCTTCCTATTATTCGCAGAGCGGGCCGGGAAAGAATATGGGGTAGATCCGCGTGATATTTTGACAAAAATCAGTGAAATGGGTGCTGTCGGTGGCCAGGAAGACTGGATCATCGGGGTAGCTCAGGACTTGGCAAAAGAAAAAGCTCATGTGTAAATGGAAGTCCAGGCGTGGGAAATATCCACGCCTGGTCATTTTTAATCGAGGGTATAACCATTGAAAAAGGCGAGCCTGAAATTTCAGGCTCGCCTTATCATTTAGCGGCTCGAACATTAACTGTATCCGTTCTTGATAAATACGAGTTTATAGTAAAAGTTACAAGTTACTATATTTACATATAGCCCCACACTAGTCTTCTATCCACTAAAAGCGCCTGAAATATCTCTCATCATACCCCAAACGTTCCGATGCCTCTTTACCAGCTTCCATCACTTTTTTGGCTATATCCGGGATTTTACTATTTTTCATGCGCTGGATAGGTCCAACTACGGTAATTGCGCTGACCACTTTTCCTTTATAGTCCCGTATCGGGGCAGCTACAGATTTCGTTCCTTCTGTTAGTTCTTCTGTACTGACCGCGTACCCTTGTTCACGTATGGATGTAAGTTCTTCTTTAAGTAAATCGGGATCGGTGATGCTGTTTTCTGTATGTGCGACTAACCCTTGTTCGATGACAGCCTCCACAATATGTTCGTCACTAAAAGCAAGCAATACCTTGCCTGAACTTGTACAGTAGGAAGGGTTTCTCCTTCCGAGGTGCGTGAGAATACGAACAGGATGATTACATTCCTCTTTATGGATATAAATCGTATCGAGACCGTCCATGATCGCTAAGTGGGCTGTTTCCCCGGTGTCATTGACCAGTTTATATAGAACAGGAGCTGATTCTTTATGGATTTCCAGATTGTTGGTGACGATGCCCCCAAGCGTGAGGACGGACATTCCTAGTTTATAGGCATTGGTTTTTGGATCTTTAATGACAAACCCTTCACTGGCAAGTGTCGACAGTACACGGCTGACCGTGCTTTTTGCCAGGCCTAAGGATTCTGCCAGTTCGCTCACTTTTTTGGTTGGTTCGTATGTAGAAAAACTTTTTAAAATAAGTAATGCATTTTTTACAGAAGAAAGTGTTTGCGTCTGCTTCTTTTTGGGCATGTTTTTCACCTCTCTTGAATGGAGTTCTTTATAAGGGAACGATTCTGGGGAGTAGTTGATAGTTAATTATACGCTAATTATATAGAATTCTGGGCATTTTCTAAATAGAAATCAAAGAAAATTTTAATTATTTTTAATTTTGTTGCGTATAGAGGAACATTGGTGTTTTTAAAACTTTTGATGGTTTCTATAATGAACCTGTACCGAACAAAAAAAGATTTTTCAGAGATTATAATTATTCATTTATCGGAAACTGTGTTCAGGTTTCCAGAAAATTAAGGAGGCTTTCTATATGCAAACGACTAAAACAAAAGCTGTCGATTGCGCCCATTACATTAATGGTGCCTATGTACAGTCAGAAAATGGTAAAATGTTTGAAAATGTTAATCCAGCAACAGAAGAAGTGCTGGGATCCGTCGCAGAAGGTGGAAAAGGAGAAGTTGATCAAGCAGTAAGTGCTGCCAGAAAGGCGCTTAAAGGTGAATGGGGCAACATGCCTTTGAAAAAACGTTCGAACATTATCCGTAAAATCGGTGATTTGATTTTGGAGAGAAAAGAGGAACTTGCCGAGCTCGAATCTTTGGATACGGGTAAACCATTATGGCTCTCTAATAAAGTTGATATTGATCGTGCAGCCAACAATTTCTATTTCTTTGCTGATTATATGACTACAGTGGGAACCGAAGCTTATCAACAGGATGACATCGCCATTCATTATGCTGTACGTCGTCCAGTCGGTGTGGTGGGACTCATTAATCCATGGAACTTGCCACTCTTCCTGATGACTTGGAAGTTGGCTCCGGCTCTTGCGGCTGGAAACACAGCTGTGATGAAACCGTCTGAAGTGACTCCAATGACTGCAACTGTGCTGGCTCAGATTTGTAAGGACGCTGGGGTACCGGATGGCGTGGTCAACATGGTCCATGGCTTTGGTGAAACAGGTGCGGCACTATCCTCTCATGATGATGTGGATGCGATTGCCTTTACTGGTGAGACGATTACTGGTACTGCAATCATGAAGGTTGCTGCTCCAACATTAAAGAAGCTATCCTTTGAACTTGGCGGCAAGAACCCGAACATTATTTTTGCCGACGCTGACCTGGATGATGTCATTGAGACTACGATCAAGTCCAGTTTCATTAACCAGGGGGAAGTTTGCTTATGCGGTTCCAGAATATATGTGGAACGTTCAGCTTATGATGAGTTTCTTGAAAAATTTGCTGCAAAAACAAAAGAACTCAAAGTTGGCGATCCTTTCGACCCGGATACCAACGTCGGAGCATTGGTCAGTGAAGAACACTACAACAAAGTGGTCGGCTACCTGGATATTGCCAAAGAAGAAGGCGGTAACTTCCTGACAGGCGGTAAGCCTGCCGAAGGCTTTGATAAAGGCTTCTTCGTGGAACCTACGATTATTACAGGGCTTGGAACTGATGCCAGATGTGTACGCGAAGAAATCTTCGGACCAGTCGTAACCGTTGTTCCATTTGATACCGAAGATGAAGTGCTCGAACAAGTGAATGATACGCATTATGGTCTAAGTGCAAGCCTTTGGACAAGTGACATCAAACGTGCCACACGTTTCAGCGGACAAATCGAAGCTGGGATGGTTTGGGTGAACACTTGGTTCCTTCGAGACTTACGTACACCATTCGGAGGAATGAAGCGCAGTGGTATCGGCCGCGAAGGCGGGGCTCACAGTTTTGATTTCTACTCTGAATTAACAAATATCACGTTAAAAATGTAGGAGGATGACAGTGAAAACAGATAACGTAACGAAAAAGGAAACTCATGCGAAACACTTATTAGATGCTTGGAGTAAAGGGGAAGGGGTTCAGCCGCTCACAGGGCTGGATCCTGAGCTCTCCCTTGATGAAGCTTATCAGGTCCAATTACACACGATTGAACAAAAAGTGGAACAAGGACAACGGATAACTGGCAAGAAAATCGGTCTGACATCCAAGGCTATGCAAGAATCATTAGGTGTAGATGAACCGGACTATGGCCATTTGTTAAATGAGATGGAGTGTGCGAACCGTGGGAAGATCTCCTTTAAACAAGTCTTACAGCCAAGAGTAGAAGGAGAAATCGCCTTTATTTTAAAAGACGATTTAGTAGGACCCAATGTAACGACATTGGATGTTTTAAAAGCAACGGATGCTGTTGTTCCTGCACTTGAAATCGTAGACAGCCGTATTAAAGATTGGAAGATTACGTTAGCTGATACAGTGGCCGATAATGCATCTTCCGGGATGTATATTCTCGGGGGAAGACCGAAAAAGATTGAAGACGTAAACCTGAAGCAAATGGGCATGGCCCTTTATAAAAATGATGAATTACTCAATACAGGTGTTGGTGCCGCCGCTTTAGGGGATCCGGCAAAATGTGTGGCCTGGCTCGCCAACAAACTGGCAGGCTATGATATTACATTAAAAGCAGGCGAAATTATTTTATCAGGAGCATTATCTGCTGCCATGCCTGCTGAACCTGGAGATCATTTTTACGCGAAATTTGCTGAATTAGGAGAAGTGCATGTTTCATTCACGGAGTAAAGGAAGGTTATATAATGGATAATCATCTAATTAAAGAGCTTGCTGATTATGTACATCATGCAGAAAAAGAAAAACGGGAAATAACAAAAATTACCGCCGATTTATATCCTGAACTTTCTATTGATGAAGGGTATATCGTTCAAGAAGAGCTGGTTCGTCAAAAAATTGCAGAAGGCTATCAAATCATTGGCCCAAAAATGGGGATTACCAGTGAGGCTAAAATGAAACAGATGGATGTGGATGATCCGATCTACGGCTATGTATTCGATAATATGGTGGTCGAGGATGGGGATTCCATTTCTATCTCGGATTATATTCATCCCAAAGTGGAACCTGAAATTGGGTTTATGTTAGCAAGGGATTTAGAAGGACCAAACGTGACCGCTCTTGACGTGCTGCGGGCGACAGAATATGTATTTCCGGCAATAGAGATTATTGACAGCCGCTATGAGAACTTCAACTTTACGCTGCCGGATGTTATTGCAGATAATACATCTGCAGCAGGTGCCGTGTTTGGAACCTATTTAAGAAAACCTGATGAACTGGACCTTGATGTGGTCGGTGTGACGTTATCTATAAATGGAGAAATCCAGTCATTGGGGGCAGGTGCCGCTGTGCTTGGAAATCCAGCCAATTCAGTGGCCAGACTGGCCAATATGTTAAGTAAAAAGGGAGAAAAAGTAAAAGCGGGACAGCCGATTTTAACCGGTGGTGTCACAGCAGCGGTTCGCCTATCTCCTGGTGACTTTGTCCAGGCAGAATACGGCGGATTAGGTAACGTGTCATTTTTTGTGCGTTAAGAAAGTTTACCTTTGTTAGCGGGTTAAAAGATAGGTAAAGAGTAAAATCTTTAGAGGTGGTGAAGGACTTGCCAATTATCAATGTACAAATGATGGAGGGAAGAGATCCAGATAAAATTGAATCACTGATGAAGAATCTGACTGACACAGTCAGCGAGTCACTGGGTGCTCCAAAAGAAAATGTACGCGTTCTTGTCAATGAAGTACCAAAAACGCATTGGTCTATTGGTGGTAAAAGTGCAAAAGAATTAGGAAAATAAGAAAAGCGAAGAGACGATTCTTTGCCTTCCAACTTTATGGGAGCGGCAGAATCGTCTCTTTGCTTTATTAGGCCTCTGTATATTTATGATTGATGATCGAGTAAATGATTTTTTTAGCCAGACTCTCGATGCGAGAATTATTTCGAAATTGGACATAGACTTCATTAGGAATACTATAAATTTCATCAATTTCCCGGACTTCTACTTCTTCTTCGTATCTTCGATCAACCCCAAGTTTAGGAATGATTCCAATTCCAATCTCATTGGCAACAGCATTTAGCAGCATTTCGTTATTATCGACATCCATACGGGTAATATTCTGAGCGCCATTGAGCTGCTTATCAATTAGATTCCATAAGGTGGAATTTCTTCTATAACTGATGATCGTTTCCCCACTTAAGTCTTTTACATGAAGGGTTTGTCTTTGGCATAATGGATGCTCTTTTGGCAGGACAACAACCAGATTATTATCAAATAAGTATTCGGAAATAATGTCAGGATTATTGGATAGAGCATTTCTGGTAAAGATTAAATCTACATCTCCTGATAAAGCCCGTTCATTTAAACTGACAGAATCATAACCTTCTATCACTTGAACATCAATATCCCCTATCGATTTAATCGTTTTTAAAAGTTCTACAATAAATGAATGCGAGTATCCGGGAGAGAAGCCAACCTTTATGATTGGAGCCTTAACCATGTTGGGGATTTCCTTGGAATGATTGATATATAATAGGATATTTTTGGCGTATTCTATGAACAAATTGGCTTCTTCGGTTAAAAAGATTTCGTGACCGACTCTTTTAAAGAGTTGACATTGCAGGATCTCTTCTAAAGCCTTTATTCGTGAGGTAACGGTCGGTTGGGTGACATTAAGAACTTCAGCGGCTTTGGAATAGCTTCTATGTTGGACAACGGTAAGAAACGTATGTAATTGGCATTCATTCATCTGGTTTCCTCCTAAATCTTCCTTATTAAAAGGCTCTGTTTAACGATGCTGATTTTTCATAAGAGGCCTATTCAACTAAATGTAAAGTCGAAGACTTTACTTCCGGGTATTATTCGGGAGAAAGGGCGTAGGGGAACGAGTCGCTTTCCACGGGCGTCCGCTGAGCCTCCTCGAGCTGACGCTCTGCGGGGTCTCACCTGGAACTCTTTTCCCGTAGGAGTCTCCCCGTTCCCCTACGCCCCTTGCCATAAAAAGTTCTCGAAATACACTTATGAAAACTGCTCCATGATAATAAAAAAGAAGATGTTGCCTCTATTTACTTTTGTAAATGCATCAAGGTGAAGTTTTTAGTTGTGCACTTTCTCTCTTTTAGATGTGTCCGTTTATTACTATAACAGCTGGATGGGAAGGGAAACTGCGAGACTCCCGCGGGAGAAGGGGCTAGGCGAGATCCCACAGGGCGCAGCCCGAGGAAGCTTGCCAGGTCCCCACAGGAAAGCGAGTCGTTTCCCAGCCCATCCTAATCCTCTCTTAGTAACGGATCTAACTATCTTGAAACGGAATCTTCAAGTAAAGAAGATTAACTGTTTAACAAAGACTATAAAAAACCGTTATCACAGAAAGCGCTTTCAAAGATTACTAAAAATGGAGAGAGTTTAGGGATTAATACCCTGAAAATCTATTATTTCCACTAGTTAATGGGGGAAAGTTTCCCCTCAGAGATTAGCATACGATGATTATATTGATAAAAAAGACAAGTTGTCAACTGTGATTACAGATAATTCTGTATTTTAGAAACTGCTGTATAAAATATTTTTTACTATTCGCAGGAAAGTAAAGAAATATTCAATTGGTATCTAAAAATTCTGACTTTTATAATGAAAAGTAAGCAATTTAAACAACATGAATTTAGTGACAACCAGCTGAGGAGGAAATGAAAAATTGTGTATGTGATTACAAGGTGTAAGTGAGAAAAAGAAGCCTTAAGTTTGAGAAGACAAGCTCAAAAAAACTTTCGAATAAATGCAAGCGCTAACAAAAAAGAAAGTTAACTATTACACCGGTGATCTACATGATGCTTTAGAAATCTAAAAATGAGGTGAATTAAATGGAAGAATTAATCCGTGATAATCGGGAGAAAAATGAATTTCTTGTTCACAGAAGTGTATTTACGGAAAAAGAAATGCTTGCAAGAGAACGTGCCGAAATTTTTAATAAATGCTGGTTGTTTATTGGACATGATACTGAGATTCCTGAAAAAGGGGATTACAAGCGGAAAAAAGTAGGCGGACGTAATTTACTCCTAGTCCACAGTCAGGATGGGGAAATTAGAGTATTGTATAATACTTGCCCCCACCGTGGTGCCCTTGTAGCAAGGGAAAACGAAGGTAATTCCAGGGTATTCCGTTGTTTCTACCATGCCTGGAGCTTTAAAAATGATGGGGAATTGAATGGTATGCCGGGAAAAGATGGCTTCCCAGATGATTTTAACTGCGATGGTTCGAAAAATATGAAAGCGGTTAACCGAGTGGAAAGCTATCGTGGTTTCATATTCGTCAACTTCGACGATCAGGCTATTTCCCTGGAGGAATACTTAGGGAATGCCAAGGAATATATAGACCTGGCGGCAGATCAGTCAGAAGCCGGGCTGGAAGTTCTGGGCGGAGTACAGCAATACAGTGTCCGGGCAAACTGGAAGCTATTAGCTGAAAATAGCGTCGATCTCTATCACGGAATGCCTACCCATAAGACGTATTTTGATATTAAACAAGCCCAGGATCCTGGTTTAAAACGTGTGAAGCTGGAAGGAAGGGGCAAAGACCTGGGTAATGGTCATGCTGTGATGGAATATGTGGCACCGTGGGGAAGACCGGTTGCTCAGTGGACACCTATTTGGAGCGAAGATTTAAAACAGGATATGGAGAAAATGAAAGAAAGATTGGTAGAAAGGTTCGGAGAAGAACGTGCCGATCGCATCGCTAACTATAACCGCAACATTATCATTTTCCCTAATCTGGTTATTAACGACATTATGGCGATTACTGCACGAACTTTCTACCCATCGAGCCCGGGATATATGGAAGTATCCGGCTATTCACTGGCTCCTAAAGGGGAAGACGAAGAGCATCGTATGGCAAGAAATAATAACTTTTTAGAATTCCTCGGACCAGGCGGTTTTGCGACTCCTGATGACAACGAAGCATTGGAACTATGTCAGGAAGCTTATAACAATAACCAGGAAGTGCAATGGAATGATATTTCCAAAGGCATGGTCAGAGGAGAAGAAAATGCCATGGCTACAGATGAAATCCAAATGAGGAGCTTCTGGAGACAGTATAAGGTCAGAATCGAGGAGTCCATGAAGAAGGAGGTTGCTCAGACATGACAGTAGCAGCACTAACACGGCAAGATGTCGTTGATTTCCTATATAACGAAGCCAAATTGCTGGATGAATGGAAGTTAAATGAATGGGCGGCATTATTTACCGATGAGGGCACGTATAAGGTTCCTCCGATAGGGGAGCCTGATGCCAGTCCGACGGAATCGCTATTTTACGTCCATGATAATCGGTCACGACTGCAGGAGCGGGCAGAACGCCTTTTGAAGAAAGAAGCCCATGTGGAATACCCACATTCCACCACGCTTCGAAACTACCATAATATTTTGGTTAGTGGTCTTGAGTCTGATGTGATTACGGTGGAGTGCAACTTTACGACCCACCGCTCGAAAAGAGAAGTGTTAGATACGTTTATTGGTAAAAGCACGTATGAACTTGTTGAGCAAAATGGCGAACTTGCTATCAAAAGTAAAAAAGTGGTCTTATATCTGGATAGTTTACGACCGCATGGAAAAATCAGTTTAATTCTTTAATAGATTCCTAAGGGAGAGGTGGTGAATGGTATGAGTAAAGAACACGAAGTATACGACATTACCATTGTAGGCGGAGGTCCAGTAGGTATGTTTACTGCCTTCTACGCGGGGATGCGCCAGGCAAGTGTGAAAATCATTGAGAGCCTGCCGCAACTGGGCGGCCAGCTGGCTGCATTATATCCGGATAAACACGTCTATGATGTCGCCGGATTTCCTAAGGTGAAAGCCAAAGATCTAGTAACTCAGTTGAAAGAGCAAATGGACCAGTTTGAAAATGAAGTTTGCCTGGGTGAAGAAGTCATAGAGGTCACAAAGGAAAATGATATTTTTACAATCAAGACAAATACACAGACGCATTATTCGAGAACAATTATTGTAACAGCTGGGAATGGTGCCTTTAAACCGCGGAACATGAATTTAGAAAGAGAAGAACAATATACAGGAAAAAATCTTCATTACAGTATCGAGGATATCAATGATTTTAAAGATAAAGATGTAGTCGTTTGCGGCGGAGGAGACTCTGCGGTAGATTGGGCGCTTATGTTAGAGAATATCGCTTCATCCGTGAACATCGTCCATCGAAGAGACCGATTCAGAGCTCATGAACATAGTGTCAATTTATTAAAGGATTCATCTGTTAATATTCTAACTCCTTATAGTCCTTGTGAATTATTGGGGGATGAAAAAATAGATTGCGTAAAACTGAAAAAAGCCAAAACGGAAGAATTTATGGAATTAAAGGCAGATGAATACCTGGTCAACTATGGTTTTATATCCAATCTCGGTCCTATTAATGACTGGGGCCTTGAAATAGAAAAGAACTCGATCGTTGTAAACTCAAAAGCGGAAACGAATATTCCCGGCATCTATGCCGCGGGAGATATTTCAACCTATCCAGGTAAAGTCAAGTTAATGGCAACCGGATTTGGGGAAGCTCCGATTGCTGTGAGTAACGCAAAGGTTTATATCAATCCAAACGAATCCCTGCACGCTGCTCATAGCACATCGATCATGAGCAGGAAGGATAAGAAGAAGAAAGAAAAAGTAGTCACTTAACTTAATATAAAAGGGCTGTTTTTATAAAAGAGGAGGAACTTCATATGTCAAAAGTAAAAGAAGATATCATCAGTAAGGAATCCGCACAGGAGAGGCTGGAAACGTATTTACGTACGGTTGCCCATATCGGCCACGTTGAAATCAGTGTAACTAACTTCGAAAAATCGCTCTGGTTTTTTACCGAAGTCATGGGGCTTGTATTAACTGAAACGGATGGCGATCGTGCTTATTTAAGAGCGTGGCAGGACTTTGACCACCACACGCTTGTACTGAAGGCGTCCAATATTTCCGAAGTCAACCGTATGGGATGGCGTGTAAGCACGAAAGAGTCCCTGGAACTGTTCGAAAAGCAACTACAAGTAATGAATATTGACTATCAATGGGTTGATGGCGGTCAAAAGAAAGCGTTGGGTGACACGCTTCAGTTTAAATCCCCTGCAGGTATCCCTGTTGAATTATATTGGGAAAAAGAATTGTTTGTCACCGATGACCCGGCTTTGAAATCAAACTTACCAAGTCATCCAAGTAAGTATATGGCTAAAGGTGTATCCCCTCGCCGCTTTGATCACGTTAACCTGATGGTTAATGATGTTGCAGAAGAACAGCAATGGTGGACAGATCTACTCGGTATTCACCACCGTTATTATATTCAGAACCAGGAGGATGTCCGTCTAGGTTCCTGGTTGAGCCGAACCAATATCGCGCATGAAATCGCGTTGATGAGAAACTCCAACCAGGATGGAGCAGCGTTTCACCATTTAGCCTATTACCTGGATTCTCCGGATGAACTGCTGCGTGCTTCCAATATTATGGCGGAAAACGGCATTAAGATTGAATGGGGTCCTGGTAAGCATGGTACCAGTGGCGCACAATTCATCTATGTGTTTGAACCTTCAGGTCACCGTGTTGAAATCTGGACAGGCGGCATCCTGATGTTTTCTCCAGATTGGGAACCGATCAAATGGTCTTCCGATGTTGGACAGTTAGGTCTGGAAATGTGGGGAAGCACACCACCTCAATCTTATCTGACTTATGGAACGAAAATAGGCGAGTAATGGAAATGGAGAGACTAGCTTGCTAGTCTCTTTATTCTAAAACTATCAAGGCTGGGAGAGTTCATTTGTGAAACCAAACCTGAACATTGATTTTCATACACATATCATTTCAGAGGAATTTTTGAATTTAGCAGAAAAATATGGCGATGATCGCTGGCCAGTTTTAGAGAAAACGTGTGATTGTGGTGCTAATATCATGATCAAAGGTAATAAATTCCGGGAGATAACGGACCAGACGTGGGATGCAGAGAAGCGGTTGAGCGATATGGACAAAGAAGGTATTGACATCCAGGTTTTATCCCCGATACCGGTTACGTTCAGTTATTGGGCCGACCCGGAACAAGGATTGGAAATGGCAAAGTTCCAGAATGATTTCATTGCCTCCGTTACACGTGAACACCCGGACAGGTTCATTGGGTTAGCTACCGTCCCATTACAGGATGTTGATTTAGCTATAAAAGAAATGGAACGGGCGGTCAACGAACTAGGATTAAAAGGGATCGAAATAGGAAGTAACGTGGAGGGCAAGAATCTGGATGATGAGTCATTAGAGCGGTTCTTCAAGGCGGCAAATGACCAGGAAGTGCCATTGTTTATTCACCCATGGGCAACGTTAGGAAGAGAACGAATGCCACGCCATAACTTTATGTATATGGTAGGGATGCCTTCAGAAACAGCTTTGGCAGCCGGAAGTATCATTATGAGCGGGATGCTGGATAAGTATCCAAACTTAAAATTATGTTTTGCCCATGGTGGCGGTTCTTTACCGTATTTATTACCAAGGATGGATAAAGGCTGGCATGTATGGCCGCAAATCAGAAAGACGGAGAAGCCGCCAAGTCATTATGCGAAACTACTCTATTATGATTCACTCGTATACGAGGAAGATAATTTACAGTTTATGATCGATAAGTTTGGTGCTGACCAGATCATAGCTGGCTCCGATTATCCTTTCTTATTACGTGAAGCACCATCCGGTAAAGTGGTCGACCAATTGTCTACATTAAGCGACGCGGAAAAAGGAAAGATACTTGGGCTTAATGCTTTAGAATTTTTAAATTTGAATAAAGAAAAATATACGAAATCAGTTAAAGAGGAATTTAGTACGAAATAAAACTGGATGATTGAGACAGATTAGAAACCGTCATCAACATAGAAAGAAAAGGAGAGGATCATCTTGGCTTTTGTAATAACGAGTCCCTGCCAGCATGAAAAGGCAGCAGAGTGTGTCGACGTCTGCCCGGTTGATTGTATCGAGCAAGGGGAGGAACAATATTTCATTGATCCGAATACATGTATCGACTGTGGTGCATGTGTAGCAGCTTGCCCAGTCGAGGCAATCTTCGATGAACATGAGTTACCACCCGAAGAGGAAGAACAACTGGAAAAAGCCGAAAACTTCTTCGGTTAGGGAGCGTGGGGGCACGTTGCTCCCATGGATCCCCAACTGTCATTTCTATAGATATTTTCGGGAATGTTGCATACAACACAACATTCCCTTTTTTATTTAATGGTCAAAAAATAATATACCAGACATCAAAGGAAACGGAGAGTGGACAATGGCTGACGTCAAGAGAATCAATAAAGTATTAGTAGCAAATCGCGGGGAAATTGCTATTCGTGTTTTCCGGGCATGTACGGAATTAGATATACGCACCGTAGCAGTGTATTCCCAGGAAGATACGGGTTCCTACCACAGGTATAAAGCGGATGAAGCTTATTTAGTAGGGGAAGGAAAGAAACCGATCGACGCTTATTTGGATATCGAAGGGATTATTGAAATCGCCAAGCGTGTCGGCGTTGATGCGATTCATCCTGGTTACGGATTCTTATCCGAAAACATTGACTTTGCCCGCCGCTGTGAACAGGAAGGGATCATCTTTATCGGGCCGACGAGCGAGCATTTGAATATGTTTGGGGATAAAGTAAAAGCACGAGATCAAGCGGTACAGGCAGATATTCCTGTGATACCAGGAAGTGATGGCCCCGTTAGCGGCCTTCAGGAAATCCGCGACTTTGGAGATGAACACGGTTATCCTTTAATGATAAAGGCAGCCATGGGCGGTGGCGGCCGCGGCATGCGCGTGGTCCGGAGTTCCGATACATTGGATGAATCGTACGAAAGAGCACGCTCTGAAGCACGCGCTGCTTTTGGCAGTGATGAAGTATATGTAGAAAAATTGATAGAAGAACCAAAACATATTGAAGTTCAAATCATCGGGGATGCTGATGGCAATATTGTCCATTTATATGAAAGAGACTGCTCGGTCCAGCGGCGCCATCAGAAAGTAGTAGAGGTGGCTCCAAGTGTAAGCCTGACGGATGAATTACGAGAGAGAATTTGCCAGGCAGCCGTCAAATTGATGGACAATGTGAAATACATCAATGCAGGGACGGTTGAATTCCTGGTTACGGGGGATGAATTTTACTTTATTGAAGTAAATCCGCGTGTCCAAGTGGAGCACACGATCACAGAGATGATCACAGGAGTAGATATTGTCCAGACACAAATCTTTGTAGCAGAGGGATACAGCCTGCATGGCAATCGAATTGCTATCCCAGTACAGGAAGAGATTCATACCCATGGATACGCGATCCAATCCCGGGTCACCACAGAAGATCCGTTGAACAACTTTATGCCTGACACCGGAAAGATCATGGCTTACCGGACAGGGGGCGGGTTCGGCGTTCGGCTTGATGCCGGAAACGGATTTCAGGGAGCGGTTATATCCCCATACTATGATTCTTTGCTGGTGAAGCTGTCGACATGGGCATTGAGTTTTGATCAGGCTGCTCAAAAAATGGTTCGTAACTTAAAAGAGTTCCGAATCCGTGGGATTAAGACAAACATCCCATTTTTAGAAAACGTCATTCAGCATACACAGTTCATTACAGGAGCGTACAATACAACATTCATTGACCGCTCACCGGAATTGTTTGTTTTTCCGAAAAGAAAAGACCGTGGAACGAAGATGCTGTCCTATATTGCGGACCGGACCGTCAACGGATTTGAAGGGAATGGCAATCGGAAAAAACCAGCGTATTCCAAGCCTAGAATTCCTAAGATTAAACATTACGAGTCGATACCGAACGGGACAAAGCAGATATTAGAGGAACGAGGAGCAGAGGGACTGGCCGAATGGCTGAAGGAACGGGAAGAAGTACTGATGACAGATACAACCTTCCGCGATGCCCACCAGTCCTTGCTGGCGACACGGGTCCGGACGAAAGATATGGAAAATATCGCGGAGCCGACAGCCTGTCTGCTTCCGGAATTGTTTTCCCTGGAAATGTGGGGAGGCGCTACGTTTGATGTATCCTACCGGTTCCTCAATGAGGATCCATGGGAGCGGTTATTGAAGCTGCGAAACAAGGCACCAAACGTCCTGTTCCAAATGCTTCTCAGGGCTTCCAATGCAGTAGGATATAAAAACTACCCGGACAACTTAATACGGGAATTTGTAGATAAAAGTGCCAATGCGGGCATTGATGTTTTCCGTATTTTCGACAGTCTCAACTGGATCGATGGAATGAAGCTGACCATTGATGCGGTAAGGGAAAGTGGCAAGGTAGCTGAGGCAGCGATGTGCTACACCGGGGATATCCTCGATTCCGCCCGTCCAAAATACGACCTCGACTATTACCAAAAGGTAGCGAAAGAACTGCAGGATTCCGGAGCGCACATCCTCGGGATTAAAGATATGGCTGGCTTGTTGAAGCCGGAGGCAGCGTATCAATTGATTTCAACCTTGAAAGAAACGATTGATATACCGATTCATCTCCATACCCATGATACCAGCGGAAACGGCCTGTTTACGTATGCCCGTGCCGTTGAAGCAGGCGTTGATGTCGTCGATGTCGCTGCAGGATCGATGGCAGGATTAACCTCTCAGCCGAGTGCCAGCAGCCTATACTACGCTTTAGAAGGATATGAAAGAAAGCCGAACGTTGATATTAGCGCTTACGAAAAACTGGGGCGCTACTGGGAGGATACAAGAAAATATTATCAGGACTTTGAAAGCGGCATGAACGCTCCGCACACAGAGGTATATGAACATGAAATGCCTGGAGGGCAGTACAGTAATCTTCAGCAGCAGGCGAAAGCAGTCGGGCTTGGCTCACGCTGGGACGAAGTGAAGACCATGTATCGTCGCGTCAACGATATGTTCGGAGATATTGTCAAAGTGACTCCATCGTCAAAAATTGTCGGGGACATGGCCCTTTATATGGTCCAAAATGAATTGAATGAGGACGATATTTATGAAAAAGGGGAATCACTGGACTTCCCGGATAGTGTAGTAGAGTTTTTCCAAGGGTACCTGGGTCAGCCATATGGCGGATTTCCTGCCGAACTGCAGCGCATCATCCTGAAAGGACGCGAGCCGATTAATGTACGTCCAGGTGAACTGCTGGAGCCTGTTGACTTCCATAACCTGAAAGAAACCCTGTTCCATTCCCTTGATCGACAAGTCACTAGTTTTGATATGATCAGCTATGCGCTGTATCCAAAAGTGTTCATGGATCATCAAAAATTCATCGAGCAATATGGCGATGTGTCCGTTTTGGATACCCCTACTTTCTTCTATGGGATGAGACTTGGAGAAGAAATCGAGCTGGATATTGAGCAAGGGAAGACGCTGATCGTCAAATTGATTTCTATTGGTGAGCCGCAAGTAGACGGAACAAGAACCGTATTCTTTGAGCTGAACGGTCAGCCACGTGAGGTAGTCGTCAAGGACGAAAACGTCAAAGCCACTGTCCAGGCGCGTCCGAAAGCAGATAAATCGAATAATAAACACATCGGTGCAACGATGCCAGGAACAGTTATCAAGGTTCTATCAGGAAAAGAGGAACAGGTGAAAAAAGGAGATCATTTAATGATCACGGAAGCAATGAAGATGGAAACCACCGTCCAGGCTCCTTTTGATGGAAAAATCAAGGATATCTATGTGGAAAGTAATGAAGCCATTCATGTAGGCGATTTAATGATTGAATTCGAATAATACAAGAAGGGGAGTGAAATGATGAAAAATATCACGGTACTTGGAGCGGGTGTTATGGGGCATGGTGCCGCTCAATTATTTGCCCAGGCAGGAAAAAATGTAAAAATCCGGGCCAGACGCGAGTCATCATTGAAAGATGCAAGAGCACTTATGACGAATAGCTTAAAAATTATGGTTGAAAAAGAGATGCTGACGGAAAACGAAATGCACCAGACGTTAGCCCGTATTACGTATACCACAGATTTACATGAAGCGATCCCAGGTGCTGACTTTATTTTTGAATCCATTCCGGAAGATCTTGAAAAGAAACTCGAGACTTACGAAGTTATTGAACGTATTGTCTCAGACGATACGATTATTTCTTCTAACACTTCCACTTTCCCACTCGAGGAATTAACTCAAAAAGCGAAGCATCCGGAAAGGTTTGTCATTACTCACTTTTTCAACCCGCCACAACTGGTTCCAATTGTGGAGATTGTTAAAGGAGAGAAAACACAGGAACATGTGGTAGATACAACGTATGATCTAATGAAAGAAATCGGAAAAAATCCAGTAGTTTTAAAAAAAGAAATATCTGGTTTTATCGTCAACCGCGTTCAAGTAGCTATGCTTCGCGAAGCGTTCCACTTAATGGAAGAGGGAGTGGCTACGGCAGAAGATATTGATATAGCCATGAAAGGGAGCATGGGCTTTAAATGGGCTTTCTGCGGACCGATGGAAAGTCAGGATTTAGCCGGCCTGCAAACAACACAAGCCATGGTTGGAAAGATATTAGAAGATCTATCTAACACAAGAGAAGTTCCTTCCTTTTTAAATGAAATGGTGGAAAATGAACGGTTTGGGATTAGAACGAATAAAGGTTTTTACGAATATGATGATCATGGTGAACAAGCCATTCATACACGGGACGACCGTTTTCTGGAGCTCCTGAAATTATTACAGCAAAAAAGTGATCAGCATAATATAAACTCGTTTTCGTGATGCATTTCGAAGCTCTATTTGGGAGTTGTAAAGGGAAAATGGCAAAAAAGAAATGACTAATGTACTCGGAAAAATCAGAAAATTAACTAGACGATTCTATGAAATTAATGTAAAGTAAGAAATGAAGCGTTTACCAAAAACTGCATAAAAATATTCACTAGGGGTGCCTTTCCTTAAAGGCTGAGATCAAAGTATAACTTTGGGACCCTCTGAACCTGATCTGGCTTGAAACACCAGCGGAGGAAAGTGACGACGATGGGCGTCTTGAAAGAGCAAATCTATGTTTCTTTTATGATGGTCAACTAAAGTAAATGGGACATACCACTTTTCCTCCGGGGGAAGTGGTATTTTTTGTGCCTAAAAAGGGTGTGCTGGTATGAAACTTGTGGCAGTGGCGAATGGAAGGCTGGAAGCGGGGCCGTTGGCAGCGGTCATTGAGGAATTTGCTCCATTGGTAGATTCCATTATTTTAAGAGAACCTCACATGGCTGAGGTTGACTATCAGTTAATGGTGGAGAAGTTAATCGCAAGTGGGATTGATAGGGACAAGCTTTGTATTCATAGTCGACTAGACGTTGCCTGCAAGACCGGTGTTCCGAATCTTCATCTCAAAGAAAAGGGCTCCGGGGTAAAAAAGGTGAAACAGGCTTCTTCTTCTATGAAGGTCGGGGTTTCGGTACATTCGCTTCAAGCGGCAAGACAGGCGGAGGAGGAAGGTGCCGATTATGTGATGTTTGGTCATGTTTATGCTACGAACAGCAAAAAAGGAATGGAGCCAAGGGGCATCGAGGAGCTTGAAGCTATCACTTCTTCGATTGATATTCCTGTGATCGCGATTGGTGGCATCACTCCCGCTAGACTACAGGAAATACTGGAAGCAGGAGCGGCGGGAGTTGCTGTCATGTCAGGGATATTCGAGGATGCACAACCGCTTAAAGCTGTAAAACGGTATGTAAAGGAGCTAACGATTCATGAAGGAATATTATGATGTGGTGATTATTGGCGGTGGCATCATCGGTCATTCAATTTCCTACTATTTAAACAAGAGCGGAGTCCACGCTGTCGTCATCGACAAGCAGGTGAGTGGCAACAAAGCTACGAAAGCAGCCGCAGGGATGCTTGGTGTTCATACGGAGCACCAGGCATCAGGCGCCTATCATCAATTTTGTGAAGAAAGCAGAGATTTATATCAGGGCTTAAGGAAAGAACTTCATGAATTAACAGCAATCGATATCGGGCTTTCTCCGTTTGGAATGATGGAAGTCGCGATGGATGAAGTCCATAAACAAGAGCTGTTGGAGAAAAAGCATGCCTTTACCAGCCTGGAATGGCTGGAAACAGAACAGGTAAGGGATAAAGTTCCTGCTCTACCGCCAGAGGTTTCCGGGGCATTATATATGACCAGGGATGGCCATGTCGAACCAATAGCCACGTGTGAAGCGTTGAAGCGGGCGGCTTTTGTATATGGCGGCGACTTACTGGAAAACACGAGTGTCGTTGGGGTGACAAAAACAGATGATATTTTCACTGTCCAATTAGAAAATGCTTCTGTAACAGCAAGCCAGGTCGTGGCTGCTTCTGGAGCGGACAGTGGGCGATGGTTTAAAGCGGCAGGAATAGATGACCCGATCGTACCTGTGAAGGGGGAATGCTTTTCGATTAAACCAAGCCGGCATTATTTTAAGGAAGCCTTGTTCTTTAAGGATTTTTATATTGTTCCTAAACCGGATGGGCGTTATATCGTAGGAGCGACGTCCAGGCCTAATGAATTAAGTTCTGATACAACGGCAGGAGGATTGGCAGATTTGATGAATCGTGTGTTTGCTGTTTTTCCAAACCTGAAAGAAGAACCGATGCAGGAATTCTGGTCAGGAGTACGGCCGGGGTCTGTCGATGGTTTGCCGATTATCGGGGAGCACCCGACACTCACGGGATTCTACTTTGCTACCGGGCATTATCGAAATGGCATTCTACTAGCGCCTGCTACGGGGCAGATGATGAAAGATCTGATCACGAAGCAAGACGTACACCAGGCTTTCCGGGAGTTGCTTTCACCGGAACGCCTGGATAGGAAAGGAGCATCCAATTATGAATATTCATCTTAATGGAAAAAGCATTGATTTACCTGGTAACGTCACCACGGTATCGGATTTGCTTGATTCCTATGACATCAAGAAAAAGATTTCCGTGGTGGAGCACAATAAAGAAATTGTACCTAAAGGGAATTATGAACAAACGACGCTTGCTGACGGAGACAGGATTGAAATCGTACATTTTGTTGGAGGAGGATGAACATGTTAACGATTGGTGAAAATACATTTCGTTCAAGATTGATGCTGGGCACAGGGAAATATCCGAGTTTTGCGGTACAAAAAGAGGCGGTGGCCGCTTCGGAAACGGAAATTCTAACGTTTGCTGTGAGAAGAATGGATATTTTTGATAAAGATGAACCAAACCTGCTGGAAGAGTTAGACCTTGAAAAATACAGCCTGCTTCCGAACACGGCTGGTGCCAAGACAGCGGAAGAAGCAGTCAGAATCGCACGCCTTGCCCGTGCCTCCGGTTTATGTGACATGATCAAAGTCGAAGTCATTGGCTGTGACAAGACACTATTACCAGATCCGTTTGAAACGATGAAAGCTTCCGTACAGCTGTTAGAGGAAGGATTCACTGTACTCACGTATACCTCGGACGATGTCGTGTTAGCGAAGCGATTAGAGGAAGCAGGCATTCATGCCATTATGCCAGGGGCTTCTCCAATCGGTTCCGGACGGGGAATCATCAATGAGATGAACCTGCAATTCATCATGGAACAGTCGGAAATCCCGGTTATCGTCGATGCGGGAATCGGATCTCCAAAAGACGCCGCCCATGCGATGGAGCTTGGGGCTGATGGTGTCCTGTTGAATACTGCCGTGTCTGGTGCTGATGATCCTGTCAAGATGGCGGAGGCCATGAAGCTCGCTATTCAAGCAGGGAGACTTGGGTATGAGGCAGGAAGAATCGAGAAGAAAGCATACGGAATAAAAAGCAGTCCGGAAAGCGGGCTGGTCACCTGATGGAACGGTACTCGCGCCAGGAACGTTTTGCCCCGATCGGAAAGGAAGGACAAGCTTTGTTAGGTGAGAAACATGTACTCATCGTTGGAGCGGGTGCCTTAGGCTGTGCCAATGCCGAAATGCTGGCGAGGGCGGGGATAGGTAAGATCACCATCATCGACCGCGACTATATTGAGTGGAGCAACCTTGGAAGACAACAGCTTTACACAGAAGAAGATGCTGCGAGATTGAGGGCGAAAGCGAAAGCGGCGGAAGCCAGGCTGAAAGCGATAAACTCCAGTATAGAAGTAGAAGGAATTGCAGAGGAATTTGATGCGGAAAATGCAGAGTTACTGTTGAAAGATATCGACATGCTGATCGATGGAACCGATAACTTTGACACTCGTTTCATCATCAATGATGCTGCTGCCAAGTATAAAATCCCCTGGATCTATGGCGGTTGTGTCAAAAGCCATGGCCTCTCGCTTTCCATTCTGCCGGGTGAAACACCGTGCCTCCAATGTCTGATCGACCAGCTACCTCAGGATGGAGAAACCTGTGAGACAGCTGGTATTATCGGGCCTGCTGTCCAAGTGACTGCAGCCTATCAGACGGGAGAATGCCTGAGGTTCCTTACCGGTCACCCGATGTCAACGCATTTGGTTTCTTTTGATATCTGGGGAAGAGGGTACAGTGCGATTGATGTAGCAAAACTCAAAGACCCACAATGTGTTTCTTGCTCTGATGCCGCTCAGTTTTCTTACTTAAAAAAGGAAAAAGGCATCCGCACCGCCATCCTATGCGGTAGGGACACGGTTCAAGTCAGACCGGGCCGGAAAGAAAACGTCAACTTGGAGCGATTAGCCCAGCGGATCAAACCGCTTGCCGGGGAAGCCAAGGTAAATGAGGTACTCCTCCGGTTTCAAATGGAGGAAAAGAGATTCGTCGTTTTTAAGGATGGAAGAACGTTGATTCATGGTGTGGGTGATGTGCAGGAAGCGAAGAAGTTGTATCATCGATATGTGGAAGCGTAAGGAGGAAAAGTGCCTGATCCCAGCTTTACTACAGTGGGACCAGGCACTTTTTTAGGCATATCTTAACTTACTTTTTTTCCAAAAAAACAAAATTCGATATTGTATGTTGCATCTTATTTTTAAAGGTTAAAAATGGAATTTAAACGAGAGGGTTGTAAAACGCTTACATAACATCTATACTATTACTAAATCGATTTAGTAAACCGGTTTAGTTAACGGAAATTGAATTAGAAGCTTGGAGAGATTGTTATGAAATCAGTCACTATAGCTGATGTGGCTTCACACGCAAATGTTTCTAAAAGTACTGTCTCTCAGTATCTGAATAAACGTTTCGACTATATGGGAGAGAAAACAAAACAGAGGATTGAACTTGCTATCAAAGAGCTGGGCTATCAGCCAAATATTGTAGCCAGAAGTTTAAAACAAAAATCTACGAAGACAATTGGGGTGATTGTCGCTAACATATTGCATAATTTCTCGACAGAGGTGAGCCGTGCCATAGAGGATGCATGCAATGAACAGGGGTTTCACCTAATTGTATGTAATGCAGATGATCATCCGGAGAAAGAAAAAAATTATATAGAAATGCTACGAGCGAAACAAGTGGATGGCATTATCATTTTCCCGACCGGCGGTAATAAAGACCTTTACCAAAAGATGTTAGCAGCCAATTACCCAGTGGTTTTCGTAGACAGATCGGTAAGTGATGTTCCAGTGTCATCCATCATGTTGAATAACCAGGAAGCATCGAGACTTGCAGTCCAACATTTTATAGATCGGGGTTATGAAAGAATTAGTATTGTAACAACTTCTATCATCAGGGATATCACACCTAGGTTAGAAAGAATAGAGGGTTACCGACAAACACTAGAAGACAATGGCCTGACCCTCCAGGAAGAGTATGTAAAAAGCTTGGAACTGCAGCAAATCCAAGATGGAATTGAAGAAATGTTGGCCCTTGAACAGCCGCCTAACGCTATATTAGCGGGGAATGATTTAGCCTTAATCGAGATTTTGAAATATGTCAAAAATAACGGATTGAAAATTCCTTCTGATCTAGCGGTAATCGGAATCGATGATGTTTCATTTGCAAGCTTTTATACTCCCACACTAACAACGGTAGCTCAGCCTACATTTGAAATGGGGAAAAAAGCAGCTGATATATTACTTACAAAAATAATAGATAAAGAAAGTAAAAATGGTCTTCACGATTATCGTTTCGATCCAGAATTGATAGTGAGAGATTCCGTAGGGTATGGCCCTACTGCCAAAGGAAGGGATAAGGGATGAAAGATGTAATAACAATAGGCGATGCGATGATCACATTTGATCCATCGCAAAAAGGACCAATGAGGTACGCAGATTCTTTCAAGCGGAAAGTTGGCGGAGCTGAGATGAATTTTGCCATCGGTTGTGCAAGACTCGGTTTAAGTACCGGGTGGATCAGCAGACTTGGGAACGATGAGTTCGGCAAGTATATTCATAACTTTGTTCGTGGAGAAGGAGTCGATATATCTTCTGTAAGATTAGTCGATGGTTACCCCACTTCGCTGAACTTTAAAGAGATCAAGGGAGATGGAAGCGGTCGCACTTTCTACTACAGGAATAATTCGCCAACTAATACGCTAACGAAAGAAACGATTGATGAAGAAGTTGTAAAAAATACGAGGCTCATTCATATTACCGGAGTTTTCGCTGCAATCGATCAGGAAAAGAATATTGATCTCATCGAATATCTCCTTAAACTCGGGAAGGACAATGGTGCGCTTGTCTCTATGGATCCCAATATCCGTCTCAAATTATGGAGCCGGCAGGAGGCGACAGCAGCATTGACTCGTTTTTTGCCTTATGTAGATATCTTATTGACAGGCGAGGAAGAAGCAGAGATTTTATTTGGCACATCTAAGGCGGAAGAAGTCATCACAAGATGTAAAGACCACGATATAACTGCTTTAGCAATCAAACGCGGTGAAAAAGGGGCATTTGGTTATTTGAAAGGAGAAGCCCTCGAGTCTTCATCTATCCCGCCGGTTAAGGTAGTTGATACGGTCGGAGCAGGGGATGGATTTGATGCCGGATTTGTTTATGGATACCTGCAGGACTGGCCATTGAAAAAGATTTTACGATTCGCTAATACGATCGGATCGATGGTCGTGAGTGTAGTGGGAGATAATGAGGGACTTCCATATTTAGAAGAGGTCTTAGTACAGCTAGGAGAAAAAGAACTACTAGAAAGATAGATTAGGAGGTGAAACCGTGAACCTGCAATTAGCACTCGATCGGCTGACAAAGGAACAATGCTTTCAAATTATTAAGGAAACAAGCGATGCTATTGATTGGATTGAGGTAGGCACTGGCGTAATCAAAGCTTATGGAATGGAAATAGTCAGAGAAATAAGCGAGGCTTATCCAGAAAAAACAATCGTAGCTGATATGAAAACATGTGATGCTGGGCGCCATGAAGCAGAACAGGCTTTTGAGGCAGGTGCTGATATCACGACGGTGATGGCTTTTTCAGCGGACAAGACTATTACGGATATGCTGAAAGTAGCAACGAAGTATGAAACGCGTGTAATGGTGGACTTGCTTGGTGTGACGGACAAAAACAGAATTGAACAGCTGAAGGAACTTGGCGTCGATCTCGTCAGCCTACACTTTGGGAAAGACATGCAGCAGACAGGGGATATGGGAGGAGACTTGTTCTCACTCGTACAGGATATTCCCGGAATGGAGTACTCCGTTGCAGGGGGCATCAACTTAACGTCACTCCCTAGGATTATGAAGTACAACCCTGACACGGTCATTGTCGGTTCCGGAATTACCAAACATGAAAACCGAAAAGAAGCTGCCTTAAAGATGAAAGAGGTGATCGAAGACTATGCGAAACATAATCAATGAGGTTGCCAGAGAGATTTCTCAAGTACTGGAGCGAGTGGATGAAAAGCAAGCCCTTGCACTTTCTGATCAAATTAAATCCAGTAAACGCATTTTTATATCCGGAGAAGGAAGGTCCGGGTTGATGGGGAAAGCGATAGCGATGCGCCTAATGCATGGAGGATTCGATGTATATGTGACAGGCGAGACAATCACTCCAAGTATTTCAAAAGGAGACTTACTGATTGCTATATCGGGATCAGGGTCGACAGGTTCGATTGTCCAGTACGCCAAAAAGGCGAAAGAAACAGGAGCGAAAGTATTTTTAGTTACCACTAACCCTGATGCAGAAATTGCGAATGACTCCGATGGTATCCTGATCATTCCGGCAGCAACAAAGAAGCGTCGCGCAGGGGAGCCGAAGACGATTCAACCGCTTGGGAACCAATTTGATCAATCCGTTCATCTCGTGTTGGATGCTATTATCATTCATACCTTGGATGACAGCTATGAACAAATGACCGAACGTCATGCCAATATGGAATAGAGAAGGGAGTGAAACGTGTGGCAATAACGGAAAGTTTGAAAAAGAAACGGATTGTAGCAGTAATCAGAAATGCTGATTTGTATAACATTCTGCCAATAGCCGAGGCGTTACATAAAGGAGGGATTCATGCAATTGAGATAACAGCAGAGACCCATCGTGCCCCCGAGATTATCGAAAAAGTCACAGATGCTTTTGGAAACGATCTCCTGATTGGGGCTGGTACGGTCCTTGACCCCGAAACAGCGAGGACCATGATTTTGGCTGGAGCGGCGTTTATCGTTGCTCCGACACTCAACACAGACACCATAAAAATGTCCAAGCGTTATGGCATCACGTGTATACCGGGGGCGTTCACTCCGACAGAAATCCTGACAGCCTATGAACATGGGGCAGATATGGTCAAAGTCTTTCCAGCTGGCGTAGCCGGTCCAGATTATATCAAAAACATTAAAGGGCCTCTACCGCATATTCCCCTGATGACTACCGGCGGTATTCACATGGAGAATATGAAAGATTATTTCGAAAAGGGAGCAGAAGTAGTTGGAATCGGCAGTCAACTTGTGGATCCAAAGCGATTGAAGAATGAGACGGATTATGAGTCACTTGCCAACCGTGCTGCGAACTATGTCAAACGATTATCTGATTGCAATTTTTAATCCTGTATGTAAGCGAATTCAACCATTGAGAGGAGAAGAATGATTATGAAAAAATTAATGTCATTATTATTTATCATGATAGTTGGGGTATTTACCCTTGCTGGTTGTAGTGGGGAAGGAAACGAGGCAGGGGGCGAGAGCGATTCCATTAAGATTGTCGCTGCCCATAACCAGACCTCTCCTGAAAATCCGTATCAAGAAGGTTTGTTGAAGTTTAAAGAGGTAGCTGAAGAAAAGTCTGACGGCAAAATTGAAGTAGAAGTACATGCTGGAACTTTGGGGACGAGCGAGTCTGAGCTAGTAGAGAAATTAAAGCTCGGCGGTGCGGATGTAGTATTGGTTTCTCCAGGTTTCATGAGTAAGACAGGAATTGACGAAATTGATTTATTCGCGCTTCCTTACGTTTTTGACAGTTACGATCACTGGGAAAGTGTCGTAGATGGAGAAGTTGGGGACAAAATGGCTGATATCATCAATGAAAAATCCAATAATGACTTTAAACTGCTCGGCTATTGGTCTGCAGGCGTCCGTCATTATTATGGGAAGAAACCATTAGAGTCTATGGAAGACATCAAAGGCATGAAATACCGGACACAAACCTCCGGGGCTGTGGCGAACTATTGGAAGCAGACTGGTGCCGTACCGACATCCGTTGCATGGGGAGAACTCTATCAAGCCTTACAGCAAAACGTAGTAGATGCAGCGGAAAATGCTTATCCTTATTTCGTGCAACAAAATCACCACAAGACAGAGAATGGTAAATTCATTACCGAAACAGCACACGACTACACTACCCGTTTCTTGCTGGTGAATGGTAAGAAATTCGATTCTTATTCAGATGAACAAAAAGAAATCATTATGGAAGCGGCAGAAGCATCTGTAGAAGCAGAGAGAAAGTCTGTGAAGAAACAAGAGGAAGAATATAAGCAAAAAGCGATTGATGATGGAGCAAAAGTGAATGAAATCGATCGTGAACCTTTCATTGAGCTTGCCAAGCCGATCCAGGATAAAACCGCAAAAGAAATCGGTGCAGAAGATATGCTGAAGAAAATAAGAGAAATGAAATAAAAGAATGTTCAAGTTGGAAGGAGCAGAGGGCGCTATGTGTGCCCTTTCCTTTTAACTTCTTTAAAGGAGGTAAGTGTAACCCATGTTCATCAAGTGGCTGGAACGTCTGCAGTTAACAATTGGAATAATTTTTCTATGTATCTTCTTTACAGCTATTCTTATCCAGGTCATTACCAGGTATGTAGGGATTTCTGTCGTCTGGACAGAAGAAGTGGCCAATTACTCTTTTATATGGTCTGTGTTTATGGGAGCAGCCGTCATGGTTAATAGAAGAGAACACTTTAAATTTGACCTTTTATTAAAAAAGTTAAGAGGGAAGAAACGCAATTCACTATTCATCTTCAATGATTTGATTCTTTTAGCATTCAGCTTTGGAATTTTATTTTATGGAATCCAGGCCGTCCAGAGCTTCTGGGATTACAACTGGGTTTCTTTATCAGACATGAAAATGGGTTATGTCTGGATTTCTGTTCCGATCATGGGGGGCACCATGGTCATCTACACTATCAATAATATTATCAGCAACATAAGAAATTTCGATAGAGAGGAGGCAGTCGAATGATAGGTCCATTATTAGTCGGTTTATTTATCATTCTTATGGTTATAGGTATCCCGATTGCATTTGTCATCGGGATCATCGCCTTGATTGGTATCATGAATGTTCCTTATATACCTGAAGTTACGGTGCCTGTGAAAATGTTTAATGGCCTCGATTCGTTTGTGCTGATTGCTGTACCGTTGTTTATTCTGGCAGCTAACTTGATGAACAGCGGACAAATTTCACAAAAACTGATTGATTTCTCATTATCTGTGGTCGGACATATTCGCGGAGGCCTGGCCCATGCCAACATACTTGTATCTATGCTGTTCGCGGGAGTTTCCGGTGCTGCCCAGGCTGATACAGCTGGTGTTGGGAAAATCCTGATACCTAGTATGAAAAAGCAGGGCTATGATACAGAAAATGCCGTGGGAATCACAGCTGCCTCTTCCACTATCGGAGTAGTCATTCCACCAAGTATACCGATGATCATCTATGCGGGTCTTACCAACGTTTCCGTCGGTGCCTTGTTTATCGTAGGAATCATTCCGGGAATTTTAGTGGGGCTTGGGATGATGACCCTCATCTACATGTTTGCACTGAAAAAAGGATACCCCACCTATCAACGGGCATCCATGAAAAATTTCACGAAGCAGTTCATTAATACGATCCCAGCAATGCTGACACCAGTCATACTGATCGGGGGCATCATCTCCGGTATTTTTACGGCTACAGAAGCGGCAGCATTTGCTTCTTTGTACACAGTTTTTGTAGGGATGTTTATCTATAAAACTTTGAAGCTTAAAGACTTTCCGAGAATATTGGTTGATACGATCACTCTCAGCTCGCTATCGTTATTTGCTCTGGCAGCCGCCAGTGCACTGGGAGAATTGATGAGTTATTATCAATTATCTGCCTGGGCGAATCAATTTTTCACAGAAAACATTGATAGTAAATGGATCTTCCTGCTGATCATCATTGCATTTTTCTTATTTGTCGGTACCTTCATGGATGCGATTCCGGCTATGATTTTATTTATTCCAGTGATTCTGCCAGTGGCGATATCTTTCGGTATTGACCCAGTCTTACTCGGAATTATAACAGTCATGACTCTGGCTGTGGGACTTGTGACACCTCCTTATGGATTGTGTCTGCTGCTCGCAGCTAAAATAGGGAATCTCTCAATTGAACGGTCATTCGGAGCAGTAATGCCTTATATTGCTATTATACTAGTAGTCTTATTAGGGATAACTTTCTTCCCGGAAATAGCTATGTATTTACCTCAAAAAATAAGTCCGGGATTATTCTGATAAGTGATGGAATAAAGGAGTTAGTCTTTTTTAGGATGGAAGAACGAGTATCCATCGTGTGGAAGATTTGCAGGAAGCGAAGAAATTGTATCATCGATATGTGTAAGCGTAAGGAGGAAAAGTGCCTGACACCCAGTAGGGGCAGGCACTTTTTTACTATACTCATATAGGCAGATGACTCAATTCCTGTCTAAATGTACCCGAACGAAAAGAAAAATGAATAGGATGATGATGTATATTAAGGAGGCGAATGACACATGTATGAATATTACAATCCTTATCAACCGGGCGGGTACAGTTACAGACAGCAAAATGGAGGGCAAGGACAAGGTCCGATGGTATGCTTTCCTGAGGGCAGTGCCCCTCAAATAGAAGGCGGGCTGGAAGGGACAGTCACGGTTAATGATGAAGAAGTTACCGTAACCTGTTACCCTGTGCCAGCACAAGGTATGGGAGGAGTTCCTCAAGGTCAGCCTAATGGGCAAGGGCAGCAAAACGGCCAAGATAATGGCAGTGGTCAACAAAACGGCGGGCAGCCTGACATACCATATGGCGATATTTTGGAACAGCTTCCTATGCCCGGCCAGGGAGGAAATGGCCAAGGGGGAGGCATGCCTGGTGGTGGGATGATGCCACAGCTTCCTTTCCCGGGACAGGGAGGAAACGGTCAAGGAGGCATGCCGGGACTTCCATTCCCTGGGCAGGGTAATGGTCAGGGAGGTGTACCTGGCGGAGGAATGATGCCTGGGCTTCCTGGTCCTGGTCAGAACCAGGGTCAGCAAGGGGGCAGATTTGCGTCAAGGCAGATACCATCTCCGTTGTATTATCCGGGAATTCCTTATTATTGGTGATTTAAGAATCAATAAAACTTAAGTGAAAAGGCCTGATCCCAAACAAGCTTTACTGTGTGGGAATCAGGCGCTTTTTTTAGAATAGTAAAATCGGAAATCCCGGCTAAAGGATTTCCGATTTGCCTCATATAATATAGAAGAAACTCGTTAATATGGACGTTCTTCCTGAACAGGCAAGTCATCCCAGAAAGAAACATCCTTCTCCTGAATGCTGCCATGTAAATGGTAATATAGCAGAAAGGGAGTGGTGGTTAGTGAATTTGAAAGAGCAAATAAAGGAATTAGAGAAGAGCCATTTGAATCTGGAGGTACGTAAATCTTCAGCAGAACTGGATAAAATTCTAGCGGATGACTTTTTTGAAATTGGTAGCTCAGGGAGAATGATCTATAAGGAAGAATGTATTACCAGTGGCGTGGATTTAGATGAACTGGAATTATTTGATTTTGAACTTCATCAGTTAGGACCAGATGTCGTCTTAACTACATATTTCATTCATAACAAAACTAAAAACCGGAATACACTTCGGAGCTCGATTTGGAAGCAGCGGGAAGAAAGGTGGGAGTTGTATTTCCATCAGGGAACAATTACTCACCGCTCTATACCACGCTAAATATCAACAAAAAGTGCCAGAACCCAGCCATGTTAACGCTGTAGGGATGGCACTTTTTTGATGGTCCAATGGTAAATAATCGCAACTCCTTTCTCCTCCTAAATTGTTTGCATCTCCATCCATGTTATAAGGGTGACAGAAAAGCCCTCCTCGTCTGGATTTAACAATTGTGCTCAATTCTTGCTTCTCTAATATGTAGGCAATTCATACTGAAAGTGTGGTAGAAAAGTAGTCTATCATTCTGATGGGATTGCTAGAAGATATGAGTATGACTAGAATAAGTGAAAAGCTAATAGTTGTTTTAATATTTGTCTTAGCAATAAATATAAGAGGGGGATCGAAATGAAACAATTGTTATTTAAATCTCTTGTGCTAACTTTAGCGTTCGCTTTATTTGCAACACCTTTTTCACGTATGGCCCATGCAACAGATAATGACGTTACTGCAGCTACTGAACAAGAAAAAGAGCTCGCTGAAAAGTTGGAGTTCATGTTTGAAGAAGCTACTATAAAAAGTAAAAGCGGAAAGCCAATTCAAATGGACTTTAAAAAGATAGAAGAAAAGTTCGGCAAATCTCCTGAATTAAATAAATTAAAACATGAGATTAATACAATGAATAAACCTGCCAAGAGACAAAATGAAGTGCCTGGAAAAGCTGAGGCGCCTCCGTTCCTGGAATGTAATATAGAAGAACCACAAACCTTTGGAATACAATCGCACACGTATGACCCCGTCGATCGATGCATTGAACAAAAAATCAGAAATAACTGGACAGATTTTATTGGGATTGCTGCCCTAACAATGGCAATTGATTATATTACACAAGGGAAATATCTTTCAGCAGCTAAAAAATTAGTTAATGCAGGGGTAAGAGGAAACGCTATTGCTATCGCTGCTACACTTAGCTGGTATTTATCCTACTGTTTATGGACAGAGGGAGATAACCCTTGGTAGTATGAAAATAATTATTCTTACATATTTCTTCACAAATAGGGAGTGATCGTAAGTGAGAAGTAACATAATCTGGATAGTATTTTTCATTCTGCTTTCTATTTGGCTGATAGCAGTCGATTATTTTCAGAATTCCTCACCAGATGTATTTATTAACCTTTTGCAAGCAGCATTCATTGTTTTGTTTATACGTCTTATTTATGGGCTGGTTAATAAATGGAAAAGAAACGCTTCAAAAAAAGAGTCCTCTTAGGGATAGCTCTTTTTTTATTATTGAATTTACTAAATTTAAAAAAAGATTGACGCAAGGCCTGATTATGATAGAATAAAGCCTAGTTTACTTATAAGCATTACTAATATTCTTATCTGGAGAGGTTGAGGGACTGACCCAATGAAGCCTCGGCAACCGGCAAATTTTGCACGGTGCCAATTTCAGAGGAAGGCGAAAGCTATTCCGAAGATGAGAATCGATTGGCAAACGTTAAAACGGTTGTATTCGACTCTTCTCTCTTCGTGAGGGAAGAGTTTTTTTATTGAAAAAGGGAGGGCTGGAAACAAGCTGGAGCAGAAAAATATATTGATAGGGGGAATTTCCATATGATAATTGCGATGATGACATGGGTTGGAACAATGGTTTTTTCTTTGCTGTTAGGCACGTTTCTTTGCTATAAAGTCGAGAAGTCAGGCGTGAAGAGATGGGGAGCTAATGGGAAATTGTTTAAGTACAAATAAGAGTTTCAGGAAGGATGTTATTGAAGCATGATTTGGTATGTAATTGTTTTTTGTTTTTATATTATTTTTCTTATATGGGCAAATGTAAAAAGTCTTAAAACAGCAGAATCGGTCGATGATTATACTACTGGCGGACATAGAATGGGATTATTACTAGGAATTGGTACGACTGCGGCAACCTGGGTGAGTGTTGCATCAGTTGTTGGGGTTCCAGGGTATTTATACAGCTCAGGTGTAGCTGCGGTGATAGGCTGGGTAGCGGGCTGGTGCTTTGGTGGAGGTTTAATTCCGATTGTTGCTTACAAAATTAGAAGGCCTGAAAAACCGGCCAGAACTTTCCCGGAGTATATCAGGCATCGGTTTGAACCCTTTCAGAAAAAGAGTACGCTGCAGGCGATTGTTGGCATTTTAATGTTTATTGGTTATTTGCTGTTAGTCAATATTCAGGTGACTGGATTTGGAATTGTGTTTTCCAGCATCACAGGCATTGATTATAAGCTGGCGATATTCGGTTTTTTATTATTTATTTTAATTACAAGTGTGGGTGGCTTCTGGTCTGTTGCTGCGACAGATACATTAAATACCATCTTGATTACAGTCGGTGTATTACTGGCGAGTGGCGTCATATGGTCACTCACCGGTGGACTAGGTAATATAGTAGAAACGCTTGCAACGACTACTGCTCCTACCATTGAGGGGGGACCACCACTTGAAGAAGGAATTTTGTTATCCCCTTTAGGAACGTTTGGCTTGGGGGCACTGTTTTCTATATTTATCTCTAATTCATTAGGAACACCATCCTCACCGCACTGGGTCACCCGGATGCTGGCTCCTAAAAATGTAAAAGTAGCGATTATGCAGGTGATGGGCACCATCCTTGTGCTCATCTTCATCATGGGCCCATTAATCATTATCGGGTTAGGGGCAAAAGTTCTGATACCCAGCATACCTGCAGGAAAAACGACAGACTATATTATTCCGCTAGTAATTCAGGAATACACACCGCCGATCATCGGTGGAATCACATTGGTAGCGATTTGTGCGGCAGCGATATCTACGGCGAATTCCATGCTTCTGCACTGTGCAACTTCCTTATATTATGATGTGTACTTGAATATATCTTCCAAAAGGATCAGTGACAAAAAGTTTAAGAATTGGCTGCGGTTGAGTATCTTTGCTATTGCAGCCGTAGCAGTTGTATTAGCTATTAAACCACCGTGGTTCTTAGCAATGGGATTTGTCTATATATACGGAGGATTTGGAGCAGCCTTTTTCCTGGTTGTTATTCTGGGCCTTTATTGGAAGCGAATGAACAGAGCAGGGGCCTATGCAGGCATTACCATCGGTGCAGTGGTGTATGTGGTGGCTAAAGCTATGGGGTATACCGTGCCATTTGTAATTGCTGTAGTTGCGTCACTAATAGGGGTATTAATCGCTGTCTATTCTACCAAAAAAGCTCCTCTTGAAGCATATGAACCTTATTTTAAGGCAGAGATCAGTGATTCAACAAGAAGGGTAATGAATGATGTTAGAAATAGTTCCCATGAAGAATCTCAAGACAATGCTGGACAATCTAAAATAGGGTAAGAATATTTTTTAAAGCTTGCCAGCGTAAACATGGGTAGGTAAAGAAAGTCTCGATAAAACACACTTACTGGAAGTAGTGCTCACTGAAATCAAGAAGGGAGGCATCCATGACGGATGTCTCCCTTCTAATTTACTTAGTAATACTTCAAAGTGATTAGAATGATCCTGCGCTCCTCTCCAGAAAGCAAAGTGAAGATATCGTGATCATGAGCGAGTCATTGAAGATTATGTTGTTATGAAAGAAATCATTATAAAAAAAGTATCATATTCTTTAATTTTACATATATTATATAAACTTAAAACCGACTAAACCACTCGTATTAATTGGTGGTTGAGTTCTGTACTACAAAGTATGACTAAATTAAAGAGGTGAACGAATTATGGCTAAGTGGGTTGGTACTGATCCCACGTTTTATCCTTCTGCTAAATCAGCCATGGAAGCTCCCAGAGAGAAGCTTGCTTATGTTGCGCTCCTGCAGCCGGATGCCCTTGGGGTCATTGATCTTGATCCTGACTCAGAGACCTATGGACAACTGATTCATCAATTGCTTTTGCCCGGGGAGGAGGAAGATGAACTTCATCATTTTGGTTGGAATGCATGCAGCTCTGCGCTTTGCCCTACCGCTTTTCATCCCACGCTTGAGAGACGTTATTTAATTCTGCCTGGTATCCGCTCTTCCCGTATCTATATTGTCGATACGCAGCCAGACCCGAAGAGCCCCCGTATTGTCCGAACGATTGAACCGGAAGAAATCAAGGAACGAACGGGCTACAGCCGATTGCATACCGTTCATTGCGGGCCGGATGGAATCTATATTAGTGCCCTGGGTTCCGGGGATGGTGACGGTGGTCCTGGCGGTATTCTCCTGTTAGACCACTTCAACTTTAATGTGTTAGGTGCCTGGGAAATGGACCGCGGGCCGCAGCATTTTTCTTATGATTTTTGGTGGCATATTGCCCATGATGTGACGGTAACCAGTGAATGGGCTACACCGGATCTCTTTGAGAATGGATTACAGCTGGATGCCCTCTTGCAGCGAAAGTACGGACATAAAATGCATTTCTTTGACAGCCGTTCCAGAAAGCATCTGAAGGAAATTGATTTTGGCGATCAGCATCAGATGGTATTAGAGCTACGCCCGGCGCATAATCCGAAGAAAACGTATGGATTTGTGAGTGTGGTTACCGATGTCACCAATCTGGCCAGCTCGGTCTGGACATGGTATGAGGAGAATGGGAAATGGGACGTGAAGAAAATTATTGAAATCCCTGCCCAGCCGGCCGATCCGGATCAGCTTCCGCCAGCACTTAAAGACGTTGGTGCCGTACCGCCGTTAGTGACCGACATCGTGCTTTCCCTTGATGACCGTTATCTTTATGTCCCGTGCTGGGGGACTGGGGAACTAAGGCAATATGACGTCAGTGACCCGTTTAACGCGAAGTTGACAGGCAAAGTGGAGATTGGAGGAATCGTAAACCAAAAAGCACATCCGAATGGTAAAAAGATAACCGGCGGACCACAGATGGTGGAATTAAGCCGGGACGGAAAACGGCTTTATTTCAGTAACTCCCTCTATAGTTCCTGGGACGATCAATTTTATCCGGAAGGCATTCAAGGAGCGGTGGTAAAAGTAGATATTCTTGCTGAAGGAGGAATGGAAATCGATCCAGACTTCCTGATTCAGTTAGAGAAAGGCAGGGCCCACCAAATCCGTCTCGATGGTGGAGACTGCTCCACGGATACGTTCTGTTACCCTTGATCCTGATTGGAGGAAAATAAAATGGATATGCTGGTTTCTGAGGGCAGTCAGATTGCCATTGCTGCCCTGCTTGGTGCCTTTCACGGACTGAATCCTGCGATGGGCTGGCTCTTCGCTGTTTTCCTTGCTGTTCAAAAAGACGACTGGCGGGTGCTCATTTATGCGATTATTCCGATTGGCATGGGGCAAATGCTAGGGGATGGAGCGGTCGTCCTCCTGCAGACGATCGCTCGATTTCAATTCCCGTTGCATATCGTCCATTTGAGCATCGCTTCCATCGTGCTTGGCTATGGCATTTATCGTTTGTTTCGCTATTTTCGACATGTGAAATGGACGGGGGGATTGAAGGTAGGGTACGGACAGCTGCTGCTTTGGTCGTTTCTCGCTGCCTCTACCCATGGTTCCGGACTGCTGCTCTCTCCGTTCATCTTAGGTGCGGATCATATTGCTGATATTCTGCCGCTCTATTTATTTCATGAACTTGCGATGCTTACTTCAATGACAGTGGTTGCCTTTATTGTGTACCGTATTGGAATGATGAAAATACGAAAATATATCGTTAATTTTGATCTGATATGGGCTGTTTTGTTAATCGTTGTTGGACTGATTCTCTTCTTGATGAATGTGGATGTTGGTGGAGAGATGCCTGGTCACATGCATTGAATCCTAAAATTTAAAGTGCCTGCCCCCCAGTGAGTTTATGCTTTACTATAGTGGGGGCAGGCACTTATTTGCATGAATAGATTACTCGCTTATTGTACATGCCAATGGTTCGTGCGACAATAAAAATAATCAAGTAAAAAAGAAGGGGATGTGAGTATGAAACGTGCAGGTATCATAGGTGGTTTAGGTCCGGAGTCGACGGTGGATTATTATAAACTTTTCATTGAAAAGTACCAGCAGCGTGTGAACAGCAGGCAGAAGCTCCCGGAACTCTATATCAACAGCATCAATATGTATAACATTTTCCATTTCATTTCTGAAAATCAAATGGATGAGCTGATTGAGTATGTTGGAAGTGCTGCCAAACAACTGGAAGCTATTGGTGCCGACTTTATCGTGATTGCTGCCAATACGCCGCATATTGTTTTTGATAAAATCAGCAAGCAGGTAAATGTTCCGATGATCAGTATTGTCGAAGCAACGTATGAGGAGACTAAGGAACTTGGAATAAAAAATGCAGGCCTCCTGGGTACTAAATTTACGATGGAGCATGACTTTTTCAAAGAGCAATTTTGGAAGCATAATAAAAAAATCACCGTCCCATCTGAACAGCAGCAGGAATATCTGCATGAAAAAATCGTAGATGAATTGGAAAATGGAATCGTGAAGGAAGATACAAAAGAGGAGTTCATCCGGGTGATTAATCAGATGATTGAGGAATTTGGTATTGATGGACTGATTCTTGGATGTACCGAGCTTCCAATGATTCTTAAAGAAGGGGACGTAGCTATTCCGCTTATCAATACGATGGAGATCCATGTCGATAAAATGGTAGAGCATATGTTTAGTGATGAGTGATACTTGTAAAATAAAATGCACATCGTTGCTTATCAAAAAAGGACAGCCGGAAAGCGCGGCTGTCTTTTATATATTCGATAAATCATACATTTGTTTCTTTTCTTTCGCGTTCCATAAGCTTGGAAAGTAACACACCCAGCTCATAGAGGGCAAATAGGGGCCCCAATACGATCAACTGCGATATAATATCTGGCGGTGTAATCAGGGCGGACACTACAGCCATCAACAGGTAACCGTATTTTCTCACTTTGCCGAGTTTTTCTGGAGTTACTACTCCCACGGCTGTCAAGAACATCAATACGAGCGGGATTTCAAAAAGAAATCCGATAGGTATCGTAGTCATCAACAGGAAAGAAAAGTATTCTTTTGCCGTGATCATCATGCTGAAATTAGTGGTTCCGATATTCAGGAGAAATCCATATACGGTCGGGAAAATCACCCAAAAACCGAACGCAATTCCAGCAAGGAAACTGAAGAAAATCCCTGGGATGAACGTTAGAGCTGTCCGGCTTTCTTTATCAGAGAGTGCTGGTTTGACAAACCTCCAGATTTGATAGCCGATAAAGGGGGCGGATACCCCGAGGCTCAGACTAGCGGCTATCCCGGTATAGAATCGGATGACATCCAGCGGTCCGAGCATCACTAATTTATGTTCGTCTGTCAACAGTGGAATCACATGATTAACAGATAGCAGAAATCCTACAAAGCAAACGACAAAGAAGATGGCAGAATAGAGGACCGCTTTCCGTAAATCAGAAAGGTGTTCGACCAGTGTCTGTTCTTCCGTCGGGTGGTTTTCGATTTTGGCTTCGACTTCCCGCATTCTCATTCCCCCTTATGCCTGGTTATTCTTTCGGGGATTTATCCTCATTTTTTTCGTCAGGTTCGTCATTCATCAGGCTGTTGGCTGATTTTTTGAATTCCGATAAGGTTTGTCCGAAAGCGGCTCCGATCTCTGGCAGTTTCTTTGGTCCGAAAATGATAAGTGTCACGACAAGTATGATGATCAGCCCCGGAATTCCTATGTTAGTCAGTCCCATGGTCGTCTCTCCTTTTATAGAAAATGATTACGCTCGTTTGCTGGCTGCTTTTGCTTTGACTAATTGGCCTTTATTTTCCCTGTATTTCATGATGCCTTCCGCTGCCCGGTATGCTAAAGCGCCCACGGTTCCGGTAGGGTTGTAGCCGCCATTATGGGCAAAAGCGGAAGCACCGATCACGAACAGGTTATCCGCATCCCACATTTGCAGGTAGTTATTGACGGCTGAGTTTTCAGGATCAGCCCCCATAATCACGCCTCCGGTATTGTGAGTGGTCTGATAAGGAACAATGCTGTAATGGTCCTTGATCTCTCTTGGCTCCACAATGTCAGCGCCCATTTCTTTCATAATATCGGCGCATTTACCGCTCAAATAATCGTGAAGTTTCCTGTCCTGTTCCGTGAAATCGTATGTCATGCGCAACAGCGGAAAGCCGAACACATCCTTATAATCCGGGTCCAGGCTCAGATAGTTGTTCCGATGGGGAATCGATGCTCCCTGTGCCCCAATTGCAAGGTTTCTGTGATAATACTTGATGGACTGGGCTTTGAATTCTTTGCCCCAGTTCGGTGTATCATTCGGTACCACGTTGTTATTGATCGGCCGCTGTCCGGTCTGTGTAATGGCCAGCACACCGCCATGAATGAAATCAAGCTTGGAATGATCGAAATTATCGCCATTATAGTCATCGACGGCTGCCCCAAGAGACCCCGCTCCCATATAGGTGTTGAACTTCTTGTTTTCAAAAAATCCGGTTGCCCCCGGCAAGATTTGATAACAATAGTTTTTCCCAATCACACCAGCACGTGTTTCAGGGTCATAAGGCTTACCAATGCCTGCCTGCAGTAGCAGCCGGGTATTATTCATGACGTAGCTTGTCAGGACCACGACATCTGCCGGCTGGATGAATTCCTCTCCCGTTTGCAGGTCGACATATTTGACGCCTGTTGCTTTACTTCCGTCATACAGGATTTCCGTCACATTCGCATGGGTGCGAAGTTCGAAATTCCCAGTTTTTTTAGCGGTCGGAATAACCGTGACATTCGGAGATGTTTTGGCGCCGTATTCACACCCGAAGCGCTCGCAATAGCCACAATACTGACACTGATTTATCGTTTGTCCATCAGGATTTTCGTATCGTTCTGACAGGTTTCCGGACGGAATATGGATAGGATGAAAATTTTTATTCTTAGCCGCATCCTTGAACATTTTCGTTATCGGCGTTTCTTTCATCGGCGGGGTAGGGTAAGGGTTATTTCTTGGTGCACCTTTCGGATTTTCTTCCCCGCTGATCCCTGCCATCTGTTCGAATTTGTAAAAATAAGGATCCAATTCATCATAAGTGATGCCCCAGTCCTGCAAGATGTAATCATCCCCGAGTTTATTTGGTCCGTACTTCTCCTCGGTCTTTGATTTTATTTCAAAATCATAAGGCAAAAATCGCCATGTCTGCCCATTCCAGTGAACTCCTGCTCCGCCAAGCCCTTCTCCAAGCAAAAATGATCCGAGCTGGCGCATCGGCAGGGCCCGTTCATCTCGATGATTACGGAAAGTGATAGTTTCTCTCGATAAATCCTGCATCAATTCGTAGCGGATCGCATACCGGTACTCATCATGGACATGCTGGAAATCCTCGGTCGAACGGGCCTTTCCCCGTTCAAGCCCGACGACCTGGACACCCTGCTTGGTCAGTTCTGCTGCGATAATCCCGCCAGTCCAGCCGACTCCTACAGTGACCACATCTACTTTCTTCAGCTTCTCAGCCATTTAATTCCCTCCCATATGGTTACGAAGCGAAATGCGCCCGTAATGGTTTTGGTTCCTTTTTGATAAATTTTTCTTTTTCAATATCATTGATGTAGCTCATGTAGTTGCCCGGGTACTCTTTCATCAGCCAGCCTTCCATATTGCCATTCCCTCCATAGAGCGGGTCGGAATATGCGCCTTCCAGCGTAGCCGAACGTAACAATTCGAAAAACGTAGTAGGGGTGACACCTTTTAAATCTACCTCACCATCCTGGAATTTCTGCAGTATTTCATCCTTTTGTTTATCTTCGAGATCCACAAAGGACGAATCAAATCCATTCTGGCTTTCTTTTTCAATCGCCTGGATCCCTACCATGAACACCTCATGCCGTTTCAACCGCGTTTGGTAACCCTGGAAGTCGGAACCCGGATAGAATGGACGCTGCATATATTCACGGTCGTTATGGCCATAGGCTCCAGCTAATTGATGGTCAATAAAGTAGGGAACCCCCAATTTGATTGCCCCTGGCCCGTTTTCATCCTCCGGGAAAATACGCTCAGTTGCCGCACTGAGAATATCGAAGTCCTTTTGCCTGGTGAAATACATCAATGCCCGGTTGTAGTCATTCGCATCCTGGTTTTTCTCAGGAGATGCCTGCTGGTTATCGGTGAAGACATTTCTGCCAAGGATGGTGCCAAGAAATCCACCACCGATAGCGCCTCCTGCGACATAACTTGAATTTTTGATAAATCGTCGTCGCGACATCGTCGATTTTGTATTTTCATCCGCCATACTGCTGCCCCTTTCCAAAAAAGCGATAATTATGCATGTGTTTTTACCAATGTAACCATCAGAGGAAGAATCTATACTTTTTCTGAATGGAATTGACATAACACCAATTAGTGTTATATTAAACACATAACCAAAAGGTGTTACATAAAGGAGAGGTTAGATGAGTAATCAAAGGAAGACAGTGCCTGAAATCAGAAAGAATGTCGTGTTTGATGCTCCGTTTGATGCTCCTGTGGACAAAGTCTGGAACGCAGTCACTACCGCGGAAGCAATAGAAGAGTGGTTCATGCCCAATAACTTTAAACCAGTGGAGGGACATGAGTTTTACATCAAGTCTCAGTTTGAAACATCAAATTGTAAGGTGCTGAAAGTAGACAAACCGAATGAGGTCTCCTTCACTTGGGGAGAGCAAGGCTGGGTAATCACCTTTTACCTGGAAGAAGTTGATGGGAAAACCGCATTTACCTTAGTTCATTCTGGCTGGGGGGCGGCTGATGACGTAATGGCTCCAGCCAATCGGCCGCAAATGGATATTCGTAATACGATGAATAATGGCTGGGACAAAATTGTGGATGACAGATTAAGAAAAGTGGTCGAGGGCTAATGGCTGCTACTGCCAGGCATGATGTTTACCAGGCGATCGCTGATCCTACCAGACGGCAGATGCTGAAGCAGTTGGCAGAAAAAGATGCCTCCATCAAAGAAATTGCGGACAGTTTTTCTGTAAGCAGGACGGCAATTGTGAAGCATTTACATGTGCTTTCAGAGGCAGAGCTGGTAAAGAGCAAGAAAAAAGGACGAGCAAAAATTTATTCTCTTCAGCCAGCCCAGCTGATGGAAGTAAAGGAATGGGTCTCCTTCTTTGAACAGTATTGGGATAACAAACTTGCTAATTTGAAACCCTTGGTTGAAGAGGACTAAAGAGCTGTTGAGCAGCTCTTTTTCTATAAATAATTTCGTTAACATTTATAAAAAAGTGCCTATAAAAATGTGCCTGACCCCCAATGCGGTAATGCTTTACTAGACTGGGGGTCAGGCACTTTCTTTCTAGCCAGTTGGACTCAGGTTATTGGAGTGGTTTTTTAAAAGCTTTGACGATAACACCGTCGTCAGCAGGTTCGAAATCCTGGGAAGGGATACGTTCAAACCCCATATTTGAATAAAGTGCCATGGCATTTTTCATAAAATCACCGGTATGTAGACCAATATGGGTATGACCTTCTTTTTTTGCTGTTTCGATACAGTGAAGCACCAGGGATTTACCGATTCCTTTTTTCCGTGACGCGGGATCGACCGCAAGCATCCGTATTTCTGGATAATCTGCTCCTTCTTCCAGCCACTCATAAGCTTCCGTATTAGCAGGAAAAAGTACAATGCTTCCGATGATGCTTCTACTTTCTTCCATAACATAGATATTCACGCCTTCTTTCAAGTCATTTTCGGAAGAAAGCGTTCCTTTCAAGGCGTTCCAGTGTTCTTCGGACACAAGCGGTTTGTATTCCTCGTAGCAGCCGATCCGTTGGTTTCGGACAAATGGGAGTTCCTCCTGTTTCATTGGTCGTATATGCAAATTATCCACTCCTTTTCTTTCCTCCAATTATAACGAATTTTCGTTAAAGACATCAAAAAAACGGAATTTCGTAACAAACGTGTGGATCGGATCACAATGGAAAAAAGAGGTCTATCGTCCCGCTGCAAAAGGTTGTTTGAAACTTAATTATTTTAAAGTGCCTGACCCCCAGTGAGTTGACGCTTTACTGCAGTGGGGTAAGGCACTTTTGCTCGGAAGAAACGTTATTATTAGGTCTTGCTTCGATAGTGAATCCGAAACAAATAACTGGTATGGTAACTAAAGAGATGATTTACAAGGGAAAGGCAGATAAAAAGCAAATTGCTATCACTTTTGATGATGGCCCGGAAAAAAACTTATACACCAAAAATCAAAAAAGGGTAGAGGCTACTTAAAAGCGTCTGATCTTTTGGGGTCAGGCATTAATTAAGAACTAGGAAAGAGAGGTGAGGCTAATCAATTCAGAGGTTAGTATTTTAGGTGTGTTAGTAGCAATGGCGTTAACGATAATCTTGATATTAAGGAGAATTAACCCTCCATATGCCATGATGGCAGGTGCTTTAGCTGGCGGAATCGTCGGTGGCCTTCATATAACAACTACCCTCGACTTCATGATCGAAGGTGCTCAATTACTGACACCAGCCGTATTACGGATTTTAGCAGCAGGAGTCTTGGTTGGGGTTTTAATAGAATCAGGCGCGGCCAACGTCATTGCGAATACGATTGTTACAAAAATGGGAGAAACAAGAGCTTTATTAGCGATTACGGTATCCACATTAGTTTTAACGGCAGTAGGTGTGTTTATCGCAGCAGCTGTTATTACAGTTGCCCCGATTGCTTTAATGATTGCCAAACGAACCGGAGTTTCAAGGCTAAGTGTTTTAATCGCTGTCGTATGTGGGGCGAGAGCAGGGAATGTAATGTCACCTAACCCGAATACCATTGCAGCGGCTGAAAGCTTTTCCTTACCGTTAACGAGCGTCATGTTTGCTGGACTAGTGCCAGCTGTCGTCGGAGCGGCGTTTACATATTTTATTGCCAAAAAAATAAATAATAAAGGTTCAATGGTCACTAAAAACAGGGAAGAAAAGACAGATGAGAGGAATAAGCCTCCTTTTTTTGCAGCCATTTCAGGGCCATTGTTTGCGATTTTTCTCCTATCCTTGCAACCGTTATTCGATATTAAAATTGATTCATTACTTGCATTGCCAGCTGGAGGGTTCTTTGGGGCGGTCGTGATGAGAAAAACAACAGATTTAAAGTCTTTTATGTCAAGTGGGCTTCAAAAAATGGCTGGTATATCCATTTTAATACTAGCAACGGGGACATTAGCCGGCATTATCGTGAATTCCTCACTCAATAGTATGATTATGAGCGGCTTGAATGCATTTGATTTGCCCATCTCTTTCATAGCACCTCTATCAGGTTCGTTTATGGCGTTAGCGACAGCATCCGCAACATCTTCTGCGGCAATTTCCAGTAATGTGTTTGGTGAAATATTGTTAGATAATGGAGTCAGCGCTTTAGCTGCTGCAACGATGATCAATGCTGGTGCCGTTTCTTTTGATCATTTACCGCATGGTCCCCTCTTTCACATTTCACGGGATAGTTTCTTCATGCATATGAAAGAACGACTGAAAGCACTGCCATATGAAACGTTAATTGGGATTGTAATCGTGATTGTTTCTACGATTATTTATGGAGGTTTACTTTAAAAGCTGGAGTACCTGGAAAGTTCTTACTTAAAACTGAAAATCCTCCAACATTTCGATATTAAGGTTGGGGGATAATATATTGATTCGTTTCGGATGATTAAACCATGTTCTGATTGGATTTTGGAGCAGTGCATTAAGGAAGCAAATATTTATGAAAAACTATTCTTCTAGTGGCAGAAGAAGGGGAGTTAGGCAAAAAACAGTTTGACAACTTCCCCTGTATTTTGTCATAATGTTGACTAACAACATACTGGTACCTTTAATTCAGTCCCGTGAGGCTGACAAGGACGGCGTTTTAAGAAAGATCTGTGAAAAACATACAATTCCGAGAGAGTTGTACCTTTTTCATGCAGCATCTTAAGGCTTCTTGTCGGAAACGGCAGGAAGTTTTTTTTATGCCCAATCTTTCCCGCTCCCGGTACCGGTATCTATTACAGATACTGGAGGAATGGAATATGAAAATGACAGATAGCGATTTTGCATTAAAGGCTGTACCTCAGTCAGAACGGCACGGATTCTGGAAGATGCTGATGGTTATGATGGGACTCACTTTCTTCTCAGCGAGCATGTGGTCAGGCGGAACACTTGGTACAGGTTTAACGTTTGTTCAGTTTATGGCGATTGTCCTGCTCGGTAATCTAATTCTTGGCGCTTATACAGGTGCTCTTGCTTATATTTCTGCAAAAACAGGCCTTTCTACTCACTTGCTCAGTCGTTATGCTTTCGGTGAAAAAGGATCCTACCTTGCTTCTTTGCTTCTTGGAGGAACGCAGGTCGGATGGTTTGGTGTCGGAGTGGTCATGTTCGCTCTTCCTGTTCAGAAAGTGACCGGCATCGATATGATCTGGCTGATCGCTGGTTCTGGCGTATTAATGACAGCTACGGCTTTCTTCGGGATGAAGGCGCTGATGTGGCTCAGCTTTATCGCAGTTCCCCTGATTACGATTCTTGGAAGTTTTTCCGTTTTTCAAGCGGCTGGAAGCATGGGTGGCTTTGAGCAGCTGATGGCGCACAGCCCGTCTGAATCACTTGGACTAGCGGCTGCACTGACAATTTGTATCGGTTCCTTTATTAGTGCTGGTACGTTAACCCCTGATTTCACCCGTTTCTCCAAAACGAAAAAATCTGCCGTCACAAGCACGGTCATTGCCTTTTTCATCGGGAATTCGCTTATGTTCCTATTCGGTGCAGTAGGTGCGATGGCGACAGGAAAAGCGGATATATCCGAAGTGATGTTCACACAAGGTCTGATTATTCCAGCCATTCTCGTACTCGGTATGAACATCTGGACAACGAATGATAATGCACTCTATGCTTCTGGACTCGGTTTCTCAAGCATTACGAAAATCACTAAAAACAAAGTGGTCATTTTTAACGGGATTGTCGGTACAGTGGCCGCGATGTGGCTGTATAACAATTTCGTCGGTTGGCTGACGATGCTCGGTTCTGCTCTACCGCCGATTGGAGCGATTATTTTAATCGATTATTATTTATACCGTCGTAAAGACATGGCTGCATTTGAACACCAGACATTCAAAAAAGTCAAATGGACCGGAATCATCGCCTGGGCAGCAGGTGTCGCGGCCGCCCAATGGGTACCGGGCATTGCACCAGTGAATGCCTTGATTGCTTCCATACTTGTCTATACCGTCCTGTCTAAGTTCGCCGAACAGACCGTACACCACCAAGTTGAAGAAGGAGAAGTTGTATGATTATTAAACAAGCGAAACTCCGGAGAAAAGAAGGCCTTTGGTCGATCCAGATAGATAATGGAGTCATCCAGAAGATTACGCAAGACCAAATAAACCAGGAAGATGAAACCACCATCGATGCAGGAGGGTCGCTTGTCATCCCTCCATTCGTCGAACCGCATATTCATCTGGATACGACCCTGACTGCTGGCGATCCGGAGTGGAACAAAAGCGGTACTCTTTTTGAGGGAATTCAGCGCTGGTCAGAACGGAAAGATAAGCTGACTGCAGCGGATGTAAAAGAAAGAGCAAAGCAGGCTCTGGCAATGCAAATCGCAAACGGCATCCAGCACGTGCGTACCCATGTCGATGTCACAGATCCTGAGCTGACCGCCTTGAAAGCTCTGTTAGAAGTAAAAGAAGAAATGAAAGAAGCGGTCGATCTTCAGCTCGTTGCTTTTCCACAAGAAGGCATTCTTTCCTACCCGAATGGAAAAGAATTGCTGGAAGAAGCTTTGAAGCTTGGAGCAGATGTGGTTGGAGCTATTCCACACTTTGAGTTCACCCGCGAGTATGGGGTGGAATCTTTGAAAATTGCTTTTGATCTCGCTCAAGAATATGACCGGTTTGTCGATGTGCACTGTGATGAAATTGATGATGAACAATCCCGGTTTGTGGAAGTCGTCGCAACAGAGGCATTAGAAAGAGGTATGGGGGAGAAGGTGACTGCGAGTCATACGACCGCCATGGGCTCGTATAACGATGCCTACACATCGAAGTTGTTCCGTCTGTTGAAGATGTCCGGCATTCATATTATCGCTAACCCCCTCGTCAACATCCATCTGCAGGGCAGGTTCGACAGCTATCCAAAGCGGAGAGGTTTAACGAGGGTAAAAGAATTAAAGGAAGCCGGCATCAACGTTGGTTTTGGTCACGATGACATCTTCGATCCGTGGTATCCGCTCGGAACAGGCAATATGCTGCAGGTCCTTCATATGGGGCTCCACCTCTCCCACCTGATGGGATATGAACAAATCAAACAGGGCATGGATTTCATTACTGAAAATAGTGCCAGGATTTTAAACCTGAACGAAGCGTATGGCTTAGACGAAGGTCGACCAGCAAACTTGATTGTTCTCGATGCTGAAGATGAATACGAAGCGGTAAGAAAGCAGGCGGCTGTCCGTTACTCGATCCGCCACGGAAAAGTTTTATCGGAAACAAAACCAGCTGAAACGACGGTACATTTTTAATAGAATCATGGCATAAGGAAAGACCGGCTGACTGCCGGTCTTTTTGTATGGCGGGATAGTGACGGAGCCCTAATATATTGCAAAGCAGGGGCGGAAAACGACTTTATTTCAGTAATCCCCTCTATAATACCTGGGACGATCAATTTTATAGAACGTTCTTATAGAAATTATTACCACTCTTTTCTCGTGAAATATTGTTGTAACTTAACTGTAATGTAAGTAAAATATACCCTTGAGTGTTTCCCAATTACTGGTTTAAAATAGTGAATAGGATACATGTTTTCTTTAAGGTATAAATCTATATAAATCTAAAATAAAAATAAAGAGTATGAGTTAATGTTATCTTTAAAGGTTACTTAATTTCAGCCCTACTTTTGCTGATAAATTACAAAATAACCAAATTTTTGCTAGAATGGTGTTAAATATTTAAATTATTCTAAGAATTAATATACATATTTCCGTTAAATATGAAGGAGTGAAATCTATGCATAAAAATGATTTTGTGTATTATTTGGACCAATACAATGTTCTTTCACCTAATCATTCCAAAATCTATGATGAGTATACAAACGATGAAAATACAGTGAATTATAATTTCACCATAGAAACAAAAGTGGAAAATTATTTGTTAAATGTATTCTCAAATGAGCCAAGAAGTATTATTCTGACTGGTAATGCTGGAGACGGAAAAACTAGACTTTGCAGAACGGTGTACAATCATTTTAGTGAAGAAGAATTAAAGTCCTGGCCTACAGATGGGCTCATAGAAATTAACTTTCCGCATGGAAAATTAATTTTTGTGAAAGACTTATCAGAATTAAAAGATGAAGTAATTGAGGATATTTTAACAAACCTTCAAAATCAGATGATTAGTAATTACGAAGATCCTACATATTATTTGATTGCTGCTAATGAGGGTAAGCTCAATAAATTTCTTTCTCAAAGAAATTCTTTAGGTAGATTATATAAAGAAGTTAAAAATCGTTTTAACGACTATAAGAATAATAACTTTGAATTAGATGTTATAAATTTATTAGATGTTACTTCTTCGGAGTATGTTAGACGTGTACTAGATGATTGGAACTCGGACGAGAATTGGGAAAGCTGTGCAGTTTGTCCTATGAAAGACAAGTGCATTATATTTCACAACCACACTAAGACCTCCCAACAGCATATTAAAGATCAAATTAGTTCTCAGTACAGAACATTAGATTTTCTAAATGAACATATTACCATGCGAGAGATGTTAATTCACATTGCCTATACAATAACAGGTGGTTATGTATGCGAAGATATCTTCACATCAGATAGTGAAGAAATAAATCAGCAAAGATTAAGTGCTTACTATGATAATTTCTATGGAGCACATGCTAGACAAGACGCTTTTGATGAGATGCGAGCATTGAAAGTGTTAAAAATTCTGGATCCAGGGAAATATTCCCACTCAGTTATAGATGATTTTATTGTAAATGGAGATATTAGTGGGGATGACTATTTAGAAAATTCGCATAACAAACTCTTTAGCAATCAGTTAGATATGAAGTTTAATTACTTTGTAAATCAACTTCATACTTACCGCTATCATGATGAAATTGATAATAAAACTTTTATAGAAGAATGGATAAGCAAGTTGCGGAGAAAGACTTTTTTTGAACTAGAAAAGAATGATTTATTTGATGTGAAAGAATTATTGGCTTTTGAATACCTGCCTGAGTATTTTGAGGTTTTTGAGAATAAGGAAATTTCGTCAGGAATAAAAAATAAATTAATTGCAGGATTAAACCGTACCTTTTCTAAAAAGTTAATTTCACCAAAACAAAAACATTTATTGGCTACTAGTGAAAATGCTTTAGTGAGTGGAGAATATAATAAAAAATATATTTCTATAGAGTTAGAGAAAACGAGGAATGATATTGATCATCTCCCCTCTAAACTGAACTTAAATGTAGAGCTAAAAGAAGATGATGTACCATTAGAAATTAATTTACTAGTTTTTGAGTATTTAATGAGGATTGCAGGTGGAGGTACTCATAATATTTTAAGGCAAGACGTAGAAATATTGCTCGATACCTTTAAAAATGAATTAATTAATTCAAGTGACCCAGAAGAGGATGAACTTGAAATACTTCGTTTAGATAAAGAAGCCGGACTTTACATTGTTGATGCCATTAGTTTTGAATAGGAGTGAACATTATGGAGAGCAACTCTAATAATATTAAAGATGTTAAAGAATTCTCTAGTAAATTGTCTGCTCAAATATGGGGGCATCGATTTACTGATGGTCAGCGGGGCCCAGAATATATTTTAGAATTTTTGAATGTGATGAAGGGCACTAGTTATCAATTTGAAAAGGAATCTTATAATAGATATAAAAGTGAGGAATTTAGAAAGTTTGTTTTTGAGGGAGTTAAAGAAGGCAGTAAACGAGATATAGCGAAAGTGGATCAAGAAAAAAAAGAAAAATTAAAGAGAGAAGTAGATGACCCTGAAAAAGTCTCTTATATCCAAGAGTTCTTTAGAAATCTCGAGGTCCCACTTTATAATAACAATGGTAAAAAAGCTGATAGATCATGGTATGCTCGTTCTTTATTTCCATTACACGAGTCATTGCTATTTTTTGAATTACGTAAAAAAAATAAAGCTGTAGACTTTGAACGTAACTTTTTTGCGCGTGGTGGGGAACTATATTTTCTTATGCTCAAGTATGGAACAGAGAACAATTTAAGACAACGTCATTTTATTACGGAAAGATTTAAAACTCTACTTAATCAAAACAAATCAATAGAACATATTGTAGAGAATGTCAAACAAATCCTAGAAGAGGACTATGTAGAAGAGAATAAAGGAGCTTACTTAGTGAAGACCTCTTCTACCCGTGAGTATCCTTATCTGCCTGTGATTGACCATCCTTTATATAAAGAGTTTGCTAATGAACTAGAAAACTTACTTTCAATCAAGGTGGATATGTATGAGATGTTTCAGTTACTTACAAGTTTAGTAAGTTTTCAATTAACTCGTTATATGTATGATAGGGCTAAAATAAAAGAAAATACTAATATACATTTTTTCTTTGACTGTATGGATGGACAACTTCCACAATTATTGAGGCAGTCATCTGATACTTTTGCTCAAAATGAATTAATGATTAAGCATAAATTTGATGAAAAGTTTAATGAATCTTTCCAAGCAATTATGGGAGAAAATTACAGTGATGAAAAATTAGAATACTGGAAAACTCAAAATGGCAACGAGTTACTAAAGCTACTTGGGGTGAGTAAACTTAGTCAGCCTAAACGCTCTCAAATACTCAGTTCGCTAAAAAAGTGTAATAATAAAAGTGACATTTACGGTCAGTTGTATCCAGTAGTGAAAGATATGGTATCCGACCGCTTAAAGAAAGATCAATCAAGTATTATTAAAATTCTTCTCAGAGACGGTGGTATTGGAGGCTTTAGGGCTGGGTCTAAATATAGATACTTTATGTCAGATACATTTTTACAAACTTTAGTCTATATAAACGTACTGCCAAATGAAGACAAAGAGTTCAGCTTTTTCCTGCAAGAACTTTATGAAAAATATGGATTTATCATTGGAGAGCAACAAGCTAAAGATTCAGGAATCTATGAAAAATCTAAATTAAATATTAGTTATTTTAAGAAAAATGAGAAAGCACTTCGCCAAAAACTGAAACAAAATGGTTTATTAGTGGAGTATTCAGATGCTACCGCTTTAATTCATAATCCTTATAATTCAATAAAGCAGGGAACACATAGCGAGGAGGTATTATAATGGTCACACCTCAGCAATTAACTGGCCAATGGGTCCAAACTATACTCCAAGAATACTTTAAAGAACAATCGCGAAATAATAGTGAAAAACTATTTTTAAAAATAAATGGTTTAACTGAAAAAAACATAGAGGCAGTATTAGATTATTTAAATGATAATTTCAATGAACTTAGTAACTACTATACTCCCATTATAAGAACTATTACCCCCGTAGAAGGTTTTTCGCAGTACTCATATAAAGAACATGAGACTAGTATATGGTTACGAAACAATACTAAAAGTGGAGAAGCTTTACTCTTAATAATAAATAATGTTACTAGTGAAGCGCAAAGCTTAGAAAACCTATTCTCCTTAGATGAATCCGTTCTACTTAGTGACGAAGGTATAAAAAGCTTATTCTTCTTAATACAAATGGAATATAAAATAGCTAGCGAAGAAATTAAAATTTTAGAAACATTCCTTGAAATGTACAAAAAAGTTTCTGAGCCTCAGTTGCAGAGCTTAACTAATTTTGTCTCAGCTATATTAAACGATAAACAGGTATCTATGATTAACAAAGTACAATCAAATTTACCTCATCTTAATTGCTTTAAAGATAGTAACCTTCAAGTGGATAAGAAACATATAAAACGTCTTAAAAGTAACTATTTTTTATCTCATTTACAAAAAAATGAAGGTTCCTCTATTGATTTAGAGAAACTGCAGGAAAAGTTTTACACCTTCTTAGATTATGAAGAAAAGAAAAATTGGCCGCATGAGATATGGAATGAAATTAATGTAAATGACTTAAGACAAGAAGTTTTTGAGTTTATTAGTTCTGAAAGTGATAACCTCCTGCATCATGAATATGAAGTGATCAATCAAATCTTTGCCTTCAAGCCAGTTAAACAATCCTTAGGAGAAAAAGTTAGAAATCAGTTTGATGATGAAGATCTATCTAAAGAAGATAAAGAGAGAATTGAACGTGCTTCTCAGGTGGTCGATTATGAAAATGATCCTGATTTTGTTGAGGGTTTTATAGATGATTATCAAGAAATATTAGAATCTGACGGGAAGCTTTTAAAATCCTTAAAACGTTATGTGGAAAAACAGCGTCACTCTTCTGAGTATAATGATATATTGGATGGACTCTTTTATGAAATATATACTTTAATTGAAGATAACTCGGAGGCTTTTGAGGCATCTGAAGAAAACTTGAATTTTTTAGTAAGAGTTAATTCAAAACAAGTTGATGAGAATAGCTCTAGCTTAATAAACTTTTATTTGAAAAATATCAATAACAAAATTCCCTTCTTAAAATTTGATGAAGAGAGTAACAAAGTTGGAAATGAAAAAAATGTTGAGAATATTTCCTTTAGAGTTTGTTTGAATAAAGGCTCTCAACAAATTGATAGTAATCTCTTTACTGTCAATGATTTAAATAAAAGCAGTGCCTTACAGTTTTTTGACCTGATTAGCGAATACAAGGTTCCACATATTAAGCAATTCCTTGAAGAAGATATGGTAGTAGAAGACTTAGTCCAGGTTATCGAGAAGGAGGTAAGCCCTACCTTAAACCAGTTCGATACAAAGACTGTTAATGCGTATGAGAAATTCCTGCGTTTCCTAAGTGACTATTCTTCAATTATGAGTACCATGATAGCAGGTGGTATTTATGATATCGATGACTCAATATTAGAGAGTTCATTAGAAGATCTTTTGTCAAATATATACGAATCAGTTTCTAATGTTCAGAATTTATTCAGTTATATTAATACTATAGGTGTACTAGATTATTATGAAGAAAAACCGTCTCAATTTATACATCCGGTTGAAAGGTTAGTAACTGTATTCAACCCAGTTCGTCTACTGAGTTATATTCATAAAACCAAACAAATGGGCAACGATATTAACGTTTGGATGGAGCAAGCTTCAAAAGGTGAATTGAACGTTAAACAACGAGAAGAATTTCTTGAGTTTTCAACAGAAAAATATCATAAGCTTGCTCCTCGTTACTTTAATAGAGGGGACAATAGTCATTACTTTATTGAAGTCTTTGAGGAGATGGGAAATGGACTGTTCTCATTGGATAATAAACGGTCTACCTATAGTGCAAATGATACGAAAGAAATTTCAAATGAATTAGTCAATGTTACGAAGAATTATCTAGAAGTATTTCCATACGCAAAAGATGGCCTAGATGTTTTATTCTTGCATGTAGATCACTCAGACATTATTACGGAGTCCATAAAGAATTTATTCAAAAGTAAACTTGGTATAAACAAACTAAAAATTACAGCACACAGTACAAATTCTGCAATTTTGCATGATGAAATTAATTCATGGATTGAGCATAATGAAGAATTTGTATTGCCTACTTATGAAAATAAATTTCCAAAAGTAGAAGTCAATGTAATAAATGGAGATAGTATATCCAAAATAGAAAAAGAATTAAATTATCATATGGTGGATGCTGATCTAGTAATCCTGGCTGACTACTTTTCAAAGTCTGGTCAAATAGAGTTCGAATTTAATCGGAAACAAATAAATCTTGAGGATAACTGGTTTAATAAACCTACTGTTGAACCATTGAAAGAAATGGAAGCAATTAAACGATTACCTTTAGAGAGCGAACATTTACCTAAGGTATTAATTGACTTTTATCAAATGCAATATATTGCACATACCAATGCAATACCGGAAGAGGATGACCTCTATATACTAAGTCAAACTATTTCTGCTAATAAATTCAATGAAGGATCATTAATAGATTACATGCATGAGAATTATAACTGGAATATGATCATGGATAGGTTCCTGGATAGATCTTTATTACAAAAGGCTTCTGGAAAAGCACAAATTATTCATTATAAATCTAAAGCAGGTACTAGTAAGCAATTTAAATTACTAGTTTCATCTTCGCGAAATATAAAGCGATTAAATACTGCCAAAAGTGAAACGGAATACTATGGACGTTTGGAGAGGAAACTTAAGCAGCTGTTAAGAGTAAAACAAATTTCAGCACATGGAGAGGTTCAACAAACGGTGGATGAAGTGAAAGAAATTTCCGGTTCACTAGTACTAAAAGCATTAGGGCCTGGTAAGTTTTCGCATGAATTAATGGCTACTTATATATTTCTTAAAGATAATTTGTATGCTGAAAGTTCAGCCGACGAACAGAAACTTCAAATAGTCTCTACATGTGATGAACTGCCGTGGTTTTCGAGAAACAGAGGGTCTAACAAGCGGCGTCCAGACCTAGTCGTTACTAACATTTATAAAAACAATGATAAAATCAACGTGGACTTTAATCTTGTTGAGCTAAAATTTATTCGTGAATCCCTAGTCGATAGAGAAAAAATCGATGCGATAAAACAAGTAAAAGCGGGCATGAGTCTTTATAAAGATTTGTTTTCTTTTGAGGAAACGAACGCAGATAGTGAGTTCTGGAAAGAAGAATTCATTAATTATCTAATAGAAAATAAAGACTATATGCAGTTCGAAGTAGACCTGATTAAAGATCTCCAAAGAGCAAATATGGGAGATATTCAAACTGTTATCACTTCTCAAATAAACATATATTCATATGATTCTTTCCTTGAGAATTATGATGGAAAAATGAGTGATGATGGCGTGTTTACTGACCAAGTTGAAGAAGATGTAACCCTTAACATCTTTAATCGAAAATATATTCTTGATAAATATGGGGTTCCTGATTTATTAGAAGAAGCTAATTATGGCGAATTAAAAAATAAAGAACACGAAGACGAAGATTCTGATCAAGATGTGAAAAATGATGGGGACAAAGGTTATAGTAATAATTCAAATGGTAAATCAGGTAACACTTTGGACGAAAAAGTAGACCGTGAAGATGAAGAAAAAGAAAAGTATGAGGAAAGCGGTCAAAAGAGCAATGAAGAGGTAGAAGACGTAATAGAAGTAAAAGGCGATAGAAGTCAACTTGACGTGATAGCTGCTGAAGACAAGGGTTATCCTGAAGAAGAGGCGTTAAAAAATATTATTTTAGATAGAAATAATCAGGATGAAGATTTAGATGAATTAGTAAATGAGTATCAAAGAATTTTGGTAAGAAATTTGAATAAGAATAGTATACCGGCTAAAATTAAAGATACAGTTATTGGATCTAGTGTAATAAGGATATACTTGGAAATACCAGCAAATCTAGCTCCTGCCACTATTCAAAAGAAGGCGCAGAGTTTACAGTTGTGGTTAAGACTTGATACGGAGCCTACGGTAGGTGTTCATAGGCAAGGGCTCTACATCGATATAAACCGCGTAACCCCTTCTATTGTATATTTTGATCAATTTATGAAAAAAGTCAGAGGGACTTTAAATAATAATATTGAAAAGAACTTGGTAGTTCCAATCGGGATTGATCCATTAAATAATGTCTTAAAAATTGATATGGCTGATTCTATGACTCCTCATCTACTCGTTGGGGGTACTACAGGTAGTGGTAAAAGTGTTACATTAAATTCCATCATTATCGGCTTAATGCTCCTTTATCCAAAAGAACACGTGACTTTTACTTTTATTGATCCTAAAAAAGTTGAATTTGCCAAATATGAAAATATACCTTATACAAATGAGGTCATATATGAATTAGACCAATCTGTTATAAGGTTAGAAGAATTGTGTACAGAAATGGATGAAAGATATTCATTAATGCAAAAAGAATATATGAGTGATATTAAGGATTATAATGAGCAAGTAAATGAAGATAATAGAATGGCTCATAAAGTGATTGTATTTGATGAATTTGCGGACTTTCAATCACAGGACAAGCAAATGGCGAAACGTGTAGAAGAATCAATCAAGCGTTTAGGACAAAAAGGAAGAGCGGCAGGGATGCACTTGATCATTTGTACGCAAAATCCTAAAGCTGAAGTTATAAATACAACGATACGAAGCAACTTACCTGCACGTCTAGCCTTGAAAGTAACAGATGGTTCTTCGTCAAAGATAATACTTGATGAAACAGGGGCTGAAAAACTAGCAGGAAAAGGTGACTTCTTACTAAAAGGAAGTAGCGGTGCCTCAATTAGAGGGAAAAGTCCATTCTTAGAACCAAAAGTTCAAGGTGCTATCTTTAAATATTTAGCAAAAAGTTAAGGTGAGTGCACCTATTCATGAATAGGTGCACTTTTTCCGCGGTAGTTTACTATTGGAGCCTAGTCTCCAACAAGAAAGGGTTGCTAATCATGGCGTTCGGACAACATCAAAGCTTTTACCTTAGGGATAGATGGATTAATAAAGTTTTTAAAAATTTACCTCAAGATGACCGGTTTTTCTATAGGAAGAATGCTTTTGAGAAAGTTGGTTTAGGGAAAAATATGGTAAAATCTTTAAGGTTTTGGGCTATAGCTACTAATCTAGTAGAAGAAAGAATTAGAGAGGATAGGAAAAAGGGGCATTTCATAACAGACTTTGCACAATTTATAAATAAAAATGATCCGTATATACAATTAACAGATACCTTATCTTTACTTCATTATCATATTGTAAGTAGGAGTGAACCTGCAACGACATGGTACTGGTTCTTTAATTTATATAATGAAACATTAATGAATAAGGAAAAAATAACAGAAGATTTAACAACTTGGGTTAACGTTGAGAATGACTTGAATGTATCAGAGAATTCACTAAAAAGAGATGTTGACTGTATGATTAAACTTTATACTGCTGGTCAAGATACACAAGATCCTGAAGAAGTAAACCAGAGCCCCCTTCATACCCTAGAGTTAGTAGAACTAAATAATAATAAAATAAGAAAAAACTTTAAAGTAGGGGAGGACATAGGTTATGCTGCTTTGATGTATGTTCTTTTAGATCATGCCCAAAAAGCAGGGACAGATACCCTTATGGTTGATGAACTAATGGTAAATGACGGCTTATGGGGGAAAGTATTTAATATGTCACGTGCAAGTGTTATAGACTCCTTAAATAAACTGGCTGAGCATCCAAAATATCCAATTACATTCACTCGCACAAATAATTTGGATACTATCAGGCTTCCAGAGATATCTGCACTTGAATTTCTTAAGTTCGAGTATGAAAGAAAGGTGGAAGTTGTGGTATGACCATAAAAACAAGCATTAATGTAAAATTTGATTTTGCTAAGAGTGAGTTATTTGATACTTATCTCCCTACACCTTCTCATGCCGAAGCGATGAATGCACTATTACGGGGGATAAATGGTGGGGGTCAAAAATCTCATATTATCTTAGGGCCATATGGTACAGGTAAGTCATTATTAGGTACGCTTATTGCTGGTATGGCCTCCAAACAAATTGAGGAAGATGCTTATCAAACATTAATTAATAAGTTTGATAATGTAGATGAATCTATCTATACCCAATTAATTAAAATCAAGGAAAATAAGCAAAAGTTATTACCAGTATTTCTAAATGGTAACGAGGGTAGGTTTAGAGATGCTATATTATCTAGCATTCTTAATACCTTAAAGCAGAATAATATATCAATCACTGTACCTGGAGTTGTTTCAAGGATAATCTCTACTGTTGAAATGTGGGAAGATGAATTTCCAAAGACTTTTAAAGAATTTAAAAAGAAGTTAAAAGAGGATAATAAGGATTTTGAATTATGGCGCTTAGAAGTATTGAGCTATAATTCTAAAGAAATTGACTGGTTTAAAAATGTATTTCCTATGTTAACTGCTGGTACTTCTTTCTTAAGTTATGAGACAGAAGACTTCACGGGACAGGTTAAATATGTATTAGATGAATTAAAAAGAAATAATTTAGGTTTGATTGTCGTATATGACGAGTTTGGTAGGTTTCTTCAAAGTTTAAATACAGACTCAATAAACGAGACGATGCAAGACTTGCAGGATATAGCAGAGCTATCAAATGATCATAATGGGAACTTACATAATGTATTTATCGCCCATAAAAATTTGCGTCAATACTTTGCTCATTTATCAAGAGAGTTTCAACAAGAATTTCAACGTATCGAAAAAAGATATGGTGTTTATTATATTGACAATGATCGTTCTACCTTTTTAAGACTTGGTCAGCAAGTTATTCAACAATATAAAGTGAGCCCACCTGCTAATACTACCAAAGAGATAAAGGAGGACGTACGGAAGTACCCTTTATTTAAAGAATTAAATAATACAGAAATCGAGCGGCTAGTTGTAAAAGGTTTTTACCCCATGCATCCGGTAGCAACGTTCTTATTACCAGAGCTTTCAAAGGTTTTTGGGCAGAATGAAAGAACCTTATTTACTTTCTTAGAAAGTGATGTTAGTGGTGGACTTAGAAATCACATTAAAAGTAATAGTAATATTTATTTGCCTTATCAATTATTTGATTATTTTTTTCAAGATATAGATAAGCTTGCAACTCAAGAAGATAGTTCTAGTGAATATTTAACCTTATATAATAGGGTAAGAAATAAGACCACTTTATCATCTAAAGAAGATAACTTACTGAAGTTATTGTCTATTTTAAAGATAACAGGGAGTTATTCTAAAGTTAAAGTATCAACTGAGTTTCTGTCTTTTGCATTTAGTGAAGATGTGCAAACTGAGTTAAGGAGTCTCGGAGATAAAAAAGTCATTCGTTTTAACTATGTGCAAGGATACTGGGAAATATACGATGGCAGTAGTATTAACTTAGAGCAGGCCATTGATGAAAAGTACAGTGAAATAAGACTCTCATATACAGAGTTACAAGAACGTTTGTTATCTTTACTGAAAAAGAAATTTTTCTTACCAAGTGAATACAACCATGAAAAAAGCATGACGAGGTTTGCTAAAGTTAATTTTATTGTTGAAACAGAAATTACCAGCGATAGCAAAAATAAGATAGTAAATGATCCATATAGTTCAGATATGACAATAAACTATCTTATACCTATTATTTCTTCTACAGAAGACTTAATAAATAAAGCTAAAGATTTTTCTGATCCCTCTACGTATTATGTGATTGATAACCAACTCGCATTTTATAAATTAGAAAAAGAAGTTAAGCTTTGGAAAGCTTGTGAGCTCTTACTTGAAGAAGAAAGTTTAATTAGAGAGGATCCAGGTGTAATTGAAGAATTAGAATATGAGATCGAGGAGCTAAAAAACAAATTATATAAGAACATCAAACAATTTGATAACTTAGCTAAAGAATTAATTTGGGTAAGAGAAGGCGAAGTCTTCACCATAACTGATCAATTGCAGTTAGAGAATAACCTCTCCAAATTAATGTTTGCCTTATATCCTGATACTCCAGAAATATTAAATGATTCTTTTAATCGTAGGACAATAAATAGGGTTCAGAAAAAAGCTGCTATCGATGTAATTAACGCAGTCTTAAATACACCTGAATATGAAAATGTAGGAATACAAGGGACCGGTCCAGATTATCTTATATATGCCACAATATTTAAAAATAATGGTGTGAAAGTAGATGACTTAACTAACATTAAGAATAATAGCTTGAAAGATATTCGAGAGAATCTAAGTGCTATTATTGAAAAAAGAGAGGACGCTACCTTAAAAGACCTAATTGATGTGATGACAAAACCTCCTTATGGGATAAGAAAGCCTATTGTTCCTGTTTTGCTAACAGGGTTACTTCGCGATAAATGGGAGTATTTGGTCTTTTATAAAAATGATATGTTTATAGCAGGTTTAAATGGTGAGATTATATATGAAATGATAGAGGATGAACCAGAAGCTATATATGTAAAATATTATAGTTTTGACGAAACGTCTAAAGAATTCTTTGAGTATATCTCTGATTTATTCTCATATTATATACATGAATCGATGAAGAATAAGCCGCGCTTTCTTCAAGTTACAAGTGCGTTATTAGAATGGTTGAGAAGTTTACCAAAATATGCACAGCTTACCGAAAAAATAAATCCTTCAGTAGTAGAGTTTAAAGAAACGATACGTTATGCAGAAATTGATCCTAATAAATCGTTAGATTATCTAAAGGAAAAATGGTTAGAGAATAGTTCTTTCATTAATTTATATAAGAAAGAATTAGAAGCCTTTACTGATGAACAAGCTAATCAAATTGTTACTTATATACTTAAACAGTTAAGTTGTGATAGTTTCTCTTCTTTATTAAGATGGATTAAAAAGGAATATAGTTTCCAACAAAAGACTAATCCTTTGATTTACTCCATTATTAACTCTAATACCGATTCAGAACTAGCTGAAATGGCTTCGAATGAAGTGATTGGAGTTTCATATAAAAACTGGTCCGATGTCACAGCTAAAGCTTTTTATGAACAAGTAACCAGGTATGTAGAGAGTATTTATGATTATCAAAAAGAGGGCATAGAGGTTTCTTATAATGGTAAAATAAAGACTATCAGACAAGTTGAAATGTCTCCGAAAACGCAAACCTTATACAAAAATGTTCATCGTATTTTGAAGAACGGTGGTCGGACAGTCTCTAATGATGAAATTGAAACGTTAGTATTTCAATTGATGGAGGAATTTGTAGAGTAACTAGGAGGGGAATGCATGACACAGACAAATAGAAAGCCAGTCCATATTGCTATGTTTAGCGGTGGCGCCTCGAGCGCATATGTAGCGTACAAGATGGTCCAGGCACACGGGAAAGAAAATAGTATGTTATTCTTTACCAATACTTTATGGGAAGATGAAGATAATTATAGATTCATGGATGAAGTCTCTGAATTTATTGGAGTAGAGATGACAGAGGTTATAGATGGAAGAACACCAGAGGAAGTCTTTTATGATTATCAATTTTTAGGTAATTCTAGAGTGGCTAAATGTTCCGAAGAGCTTAAAGTGTACCAGACACTTACCTTTTTAGAGGATTTAAGGGATGAGCAAAACTTAGAACCTATTCTTTATTTTGGAATTGGACCGCATGAAAAACATAGAATGGAAAACTTACAAAACTTTTATGCTCACCATCCACTAGAGCCAGTAGAAACTCGCTTCCCGATGGTCGATACGTATAGAGAAGATATCGATGTAAAAAGTATTATTGAAAATGAATGGAATATTAAGTTACCAAGAATGTATGACTTAGGTTTTTCTCATGCTAACTGTGGAGGGCGTTGTGTTCGAGGTGGATTAGGGCATTATGCGCGGCTTTACAAGGTGTGGCCTGAGAGATATAAAGAACAAGAGGAAATGGAAGAACGCTTTAGAAAATACTTTGATAAAGATGTATCAATTTTAAAAAGAAAAGGTAAAAGGTTCACTTTAAAAGAATATCGGGAAATTATGGATGCTGAAGGTGTAGAAAATTATCTAGATATTCAAGACGACACTATTCCTTGTGTGTGTTCTTTCTCTTAATCCATAATTTTTGATGTTAGAAATTACTTTAATTTGATTTAAATTATAAGCACTTTCCTCTAAGCGGTATTTGAGGAGAGTGCTTATATTTATTTAACTGGGTTAATAACTGAAAAACACCTCCATTTTTGTTTAGAATTTATCCTTCTATTATTTTTTGTATTTTTTTATAAACAGGAACAGGAGATTTTATAAACTCGTCAAGTAACTCTTTTGTTTGATTACCAAATTCATCAATAATAATAAGGCGATTCTGGCCTTTATCTAATTTATGATTATTGCAGTTGAAATGAGCCACTTATGCGGAGTTTTGAGCCAGTCTTTGCGGAGAAAAGAGCCACCCTTTGCGGAATGCATTGCCACTATAAATAGAATAGAGAAAGGCCTCCTGTATAATTA
>NZ_JBIEKI010000007.1:0-155265 GCF_043497085.1 Halobacillus sp. B23F22_5
GACGTTTATAACCCAACAAGGAAAATGCATCTACCACTTCAGTGATATAGTTACTGTTTCTTTTTTATTTAAATTAAAGGGTAAACAACAAAGTTATCTCGAATTCAAGTCTTCTGTTAAAGGGGGCAATAGCTGAAGATTGTATAGTTGATCTTCAGCTTTTTCTTCTATTCAAGAAAAAAGGGCAGGATAGTTGAAGACTCAGATTCGAGAAAAAATAGTTTCTTTCCATATTGTTATCTTGAAATCGAGTCTTCAAGTAACGGGGGCAATTGCTAAATAAAGTTGCTTCTGTTTAAAGATTAATAATGTCCTCGCAACCTAGGGGCTGCTCCAGTAAGTCTTTTACAGACTTATGGGACAGCCCCGTTTTCTTTCCTTTATTTCATTTAATTTTGTTCGCTTCAGTAAGATAATTTCAGCTGGTCTTCAAGGCGGTCCAAGTTCTGTTCGTTCGCTTTGATGACAAAACTCTTTACTTTATTGCATTCATCAGGCGTATCGAAGAGCATATGCCAGGTGAGCTTGGTTTGCCCATCCAGTTCGGATAAGGTAATTGTCAGTAGAAACTCGTGATCCGGTTCCAGATGACGAAGGGCGAGTTTTTCAGATTCAACGACCTCTAAAAAGACACTCTTATTTTCATAGTCGATGCCCTCGGGACCATGCATGACGTAGTGCCAATGGCCGCCAGGCTTCATATCGAATTCGAAGAACGTGTTCGAAAACCCTTTCGGTCCCCACCATTTTTTCAGTTTATCCGGATTGCTGAATGCTTTAAAAATGTGTTCTCGAGAGGCATGGAAGATGCGTGAGTTGACGATCTCGCGGTCTGAAATTTTCTCAGATGGATTATTATTTGTCGCATCGTTAAAAGCCATTTGAAAATCCTCCTCCTTTGTATGTTAATTAGTTTCACGTTCACTCCGTAGTACTTCTCCCAACTTGTCCAAGATAATTTTCGTTCCGTGTTCGCGCTGGGAGGAAGTATCGTGGCCGTCGAGAAAGGCTCCTTGCTCGGTATAGACGAGTTGAGTCCCGGTTTCCGTATGGTGGAACTCTACCGTCGTCACTGATACAGATATTCGTGTTTTACCGAGGTCCATGGTATAGGAATAGACGATACGTTCATCAGGAACGATTTCCTGATAGAGAGCTTCAAAAGTGAAGATGGGGCCGTCTTGTGGCCCCCCTCTATTGCTCTCTTTCCCGCCAACTCGAAAGTCGAACTCATCAGCTTTTGGAAACCATTGGGCTTTCGTTTCGGGAGCTGACCAGGCAGCAAATACTTTATCCGGTGAAACATCATAGATCCTCTCAATAACAAACGTGTCATGGGTTGCAAATCGTTTGCTCATCATTCATTCCTCCTTCGGAATAACATTAAGGCTGGTTCTCGAAAAAGGCACCAAGCTTGTCGAGGTGGTGCTCCATGCTTTTTTGTTGTTCGTTAAAATATTTTTCATGACTCTGTTTCATCATGTCTAATAATTTTGTGAAATCCTCCACAGTCAAGGGTTCTTCCATTTTCATCAGGTTTGATACATTTTGTAATTCTTTTAACAGCTTCTGTTGAATTCTTATTTTTTCTTTTAGTCGATCTATCTGAAGGGATACGATTTCGGCTGGATTGTAATCTTCCTCCGAAAGAATAGATTTAATTTCAACAAGGGATAAACCAAGATCTTTTAATGCTAAAATTTGTTGTAGGCGGGAAATATCAGATTTATTATACAACCTGTATCCTGCATCCGAATATTCAGATGGAGAGTATAAACCAATTTGATCATAATATCTTAAGGTTCGAATGGTTAAGCCTGTTAACTTAGCAAGGTCGCCTATTTTCCAATATGTTCTTCCTGCAATAATCATCCCCTCATTTCGCGCGAGTTTTTAACCGGTGACTTTACTATATACCGTTACGTCACGTAAGGGTCAAGGTTAAGAAAAAATATATTCTAAATTATTTCCTATGAGTGGGACGAGCTAATCGGGTCTAAGATAGGAGAAAAGTGCATCCCAGATACCAATGGTATAATCAAACAATTAAGCCTTAACAGTTATAAAGTTGGTGTCCCATGAGGAGTCGCTCCTTGCTTTACCGGTTTACTTTATACCAAATTTCTACCTGCTGTTTGGTTTCAATCGTTCGCAGTTTTTTTAAGTAAATTTCAAGATCTTCCAAATGCTCGAATAGTCGCAGTCCCTTGCCGAGTAAAATAGGTGCGATTGTTATTTGAAGTTCATCTGCCAAGTTAGCTTTAAGTAATTGCCGGCCGACATTTGCACCCATCACCGCAACATCCTTATCCTTAGCAGCGATCTTGGCTTGTTTTATTGCACTTTCAATCCCATCGGTCACAAAGGTAATAGTCAATTCGTCGTTTTCCTTGGGATGCTTAGCTGGCGGTTTTTCTGTCAACACAAACAAAGGTACCTGGAATTCGTATGAATCAGCATACGAATCAGTATCGTCAGCCTCCTCAAAGGTATTGCGTCCCATAACCACAGCCCCGGTATTTTTCAACATCGCCGCTAATTCTTCATTTGGTTCGAAGCTGGCAAAGAGTTTATCAAATTCGCCTTTTCTATCGTTGACGAATCCATCGATCGATAAAGTCATGCCTAGATATACTTTTGACATATTTACTTATCCTTTCGTTACACATTCTCTATAAGCTAGCAAGCTCGCCAATGTTCAAACAATTTTCTGCAATAATCATCCCATCTGCGCGTTTTTTCTACCGGTGACTTTACTATATACCGTTACGTCACGGAAGAGTCAAGCTTCTCAAGGGAAAGTTTTAGCTTCATATAATTGTTTAGATACCTAGACTAGTAAGTATTTATTGCTGTTTATGTTACGTGAGATGGTTGAATAATTACAAAAGAACTTCAGTTATACTAGAGTAAGAGCGATTGATTTTATGATAATGCTTCAATCTATATTATTAATATGATTTTTCCCATCTTTTTTGCCAAAAGTTTATAATAAAATTATAATCGCAAAGGATGGGATGTTTTACTATGCAAAAGAAGATATTACTTGTTGAAGATGACAAGGAAATAAATGAACTTGTTACAAGTCATTTAGAACAGGAAAACTTCACAGTGGTTAACGCTTTTGACGGAGAAGAGGCAATTCAGTTATTTGAAAATAACTCAATTGACCTTGTATTGCTTGATATAATGCTTCCGAAGTTAAATGGCATGGAGTTTTTGAAGAGAATTAGAGAGTCAAGCTTTGTGCCGATACTTATCATCTCAGCAAAAGAAAGTGATGTTGATAAAACGTTAGGTCTAGGACTCGGAGCGGATGACTATATTAGCAAACCCTTTTCCGTTATCGAATTGACAGCAAGGGTTCATGCTGCAATTCGAAGGGCTACACAGTATCTTGCTGAAACGGAATATGCTTCACCAAGTATTGTTCGGTTCAAAACACTGACACTAGAAATGGATACTTTTTCTGCACAAATAAACTCGAAAAATATACAGCTTACATCGAAAGAGTTTCATATTTTAAAGCTTTTCATGACCAACCAAAGCCGAGTCTTTACAAAAGAGCAAATCTATCAGTTGATTTGGGGAGATGATTACTTTGGCAATGAAAATGTGATCAATGTCCATATTCGAAGGCTCCGTGAAAAGATTGAAGAGGACCCGTCCAATCCATATTATATAAGAACGGTTTGGGGAATTGGCTACAAATTAGGGGAGTAAGGTATGGAATTAATACTTTTAGTGATTGTCATTGTTTTACTGTTTGTCGTAGGTGCACAACATTTATCAATGCGAAAAACCAATGGTGAACTCAATCAAATGAGTGACAAATTAGCTGAAATTATAGAAAAGGAAACTGCTGAGAAAGTGTTCCTGCAAACGAATAATCAATCCATCCAGCAAATACTTATCCAAATTAATCGTCTGTTAGGCTATAACCAGAAAGTCGCTGCCGATTACGCTAAAACGAAAGAAAGTTTAAGAAAAATGCTCTCCAATATGTCTCACGATTTGAAGACGCCTCTGACCGTTATTCTTGGGTATGTTGAGAAATTAAAACAACAGGACAAAATGTTAGAAGAAGAGCAAACTAAGGTATTGGATCGCCTTCATGAAAAAACAATAAGTGTCATTGGTTTAATGAACCAATTTTTTGACCTTGTTAAACTGGAGTCACATGATGTTGATTTATCATTTAGCCGGTTATCCATAAACGAAATATGCCGCAAGAATGTATTGGAATTTTATCATTTATTGCAATCAAAAGGTCTTCATGTAGAGGTAGATATTCCAGAGCAGAATTATTTCATTCTTGGTAATGAGAATGCGTTAAATCGGATTTTGAGCAACTTGATTTCTAATGCAATTCATTATGGCAGTGACGGAGGCGTATTTGGATTAACCATTCGGCAAGATGGCGAAAATATCGCCATTGATATTTGGGACCGCGGCAAAGGCATTGCTGAGCCCCATCTTGATTACGTATTTGATAGGCTTTATACGTTGGATGATGCAAGAAATCCTCAGTTTCAAGGAAGCGGTCTTGGCTTAAGCATAACCAAACGCTTAATTGAGGTGATGAATGGTGAAATTCGACTGCAGAGCGAACCATATGAAAAAACAGTGTTCACATGTGTTTTTAAAAGAAATACGTTTTAAAAATTTTTTCGTATGAGGTGTTCTTCAGGAACGGCCTCTTTTTTATTTCAAACATAATTAAGAAATTTGTAAGGAACGAGAAAGAAAAATGATATCTTCATTAATTATGATAGATACAAAGGGGGTTGAATCGTGGGATATGTCGTTCAAACGAACAACTTAACGAAAAAAGTTAAAGGGAGAGAACTTGTTTCTGAAATAAATATTCACATAGAAAAGGGAGAAATTTACGGTTTTCTTGGCCGGAATGGTGCTGGTAAAACAACGATTATGAAAATGCTCACAGGATTAACGAGGCCATCAACGGGAGAAATTCTGTTATTTGGTCAGAGGCTTACTGAAAAAGCAAAATCCGTACTAGTCAGAGTTGGAAGCATTATCGAATATCCGGTCTTTTTTGAGCATTTAACCGCAATGGAGAACCTGAAGTTACATTGTGAGTATTTAGGATTTTATGACGAACATGACATGAAACAAGCGTTACAATTGGTGAATTTAAAAGGGATTGAAGACAAAATTGTGAAGGATTTTTCGCTTGGGATGAAGCAACGGTTAGGGATTGCGAGAGCACTTATCACAAAGCCTGAACTGATCGTATTAGATGAGCCGACAAATGGACTGGACCCAATCGGAATTAAAGATATGCGTAATTTAATTCGGATGCTGAATATGGAATATGGGATGACGTTTCTTCTTTCTAGCCACATATTAGGAGAATTGGAGCAAATTGTTGACAGAGTTGGTATCATTCATCATGGGAAATTATTAAATGAGATTACTCTTGCTGATATTCGAAAAGAACGTTCCGATTATATCGAGCTTGTGGTGACAGACGTGAAGCGAGCCGTTTGTTTATTGGAAAACGAGCTCCACATTTCAAATATGAAAATAATTCAAGATCGTAAAATTCGCATATATGATATAAGGCATACCCAAAGCGACATTTCGAAAACGCTTATTCTTCATAATATCGGAATTGAAGAAATACAGAAACATTCTTACTCATTAGAAGACTACTTTTATCAACAAATTAATGGGGGTGATGTCGATAATTAAATTAATGCGATTAGAGTGGAAAAAACTAAAACAAAAATCGGTAATAGGTGAAGTGGTTATCTATCCACTCATAATAATGTTTTTGCCCGTGTTTTTTATAGAAATTGTCAGTCCTGAGTTTGGTCAGAGTTATGCGGAGGTAATTGATTTGAACATGTCGATTCAAATGGGGTATACCTTATTTGGAGCCTCCTTAATCAATCAGGTTTTTATTGACGAATACAAAAACAGAACCATCTCTCTATCTTTTAGGTACCCAATAAGCAGGCAAAAACTATTTGGGGCGAAAATACTATTTATCGCTACGTTTGTGTTTCTCCTCATTATAGTTACTTATTTATTAACAGGTTTTGTCACTTATTTAGTTGACCAAGTGCATCCTATTATAAATGGCGCTCCGACTCGTACAGATTTTACTAAGTTTTTTAGTCAGATGATTCTTCATTCATTAATGATTACTTTGATTAGTTTTATACCGCTTTTTTATTTTGGAATTTGGAAACGAGCGACAGTCCCAACTGTGATTTGCGCGATTGTCGTGATGCAGTCGCCATTTCTCTCATCAATAATTAACCTTCCTTTTAATCTAGTCCTTGCAGTTTTGTGTGTGTTAGGAAGTATCAGTATTTTTCTTTCGATTATTACGGTGGAGAAAATAGGAGAGAGCTGAAATTGTTCTATATTTATATTCATATTGAATGGAGGGATTATTTTGATTACTTCATTTGTGCTACAGGGTATTCTCAGTGTATTATTTTTAAGTCTCGGCATACAGAAAATAGTGGGTTATCAGCTGCAGGTTGACATTTTCAAGAACCTTAACCTTCCCCAATGGTTTCGGGTTGTAACTGGCTGGATACAGTTAGTTGGTGTGGTGGGGTTGATTATTGGCTTTTGGCTGCCATGGGTTGTGGTCATAGCAGGATTATGGTTTGCCGTTACCATGCTGGTTGCGGTGTTCGCGCATATCAGAGTAAAAGATCCGTTCAAGGAATCCGTGCCAGCGCTCGTATTGTTGGTCATTTCCATCATCTTAAGTACAATGAATTTTTCTGAATTACAGAGTATTCTCTCATAAAATGTGAAAATCTCATGAACTATCTTTATGACTGGTTTATAAAATGTCCACTGAAATCTATAAGGCTCTCAAGAGTTCATAATCTTTTGAGAGGCTCTTTTTTTTATGTGGACACAGCTACTTTGGATTGAAAGAATGTTTTCCATGTGAGACCCTTAATAAAATTATCTCTACCAATCAATGAAGAGATACTTCACCGGTCTTGCCGTTAGGCTAGGATTAATTTTGCCTCTTATCTCTCTTTTTATCTCTGAGGTTTTTATATTATGGTTTGCGTACGTTTCCTCAATTTGCTGGTAGTACCCCTTACATAGTACAGATGAAAACGCTAATAATCGTCACAAAAAAAAGACAACCGCAACAACCTGCGATCGCCTACTTCGATCTGTTTTTTCTCTTTTCAATTGCCTTTTTGATCATCGGTACACCTTTTTCTTTAACTGCTTTTTTTACTTTGGGATTATTCAGCAGTTTTGCAACCTTCGTCAATTTTGACATGGTTCGTACCTCCTATTTGTCATCATAAGACAAACAAAAATGATTCATTTTTTTATTATATCTTATTACCTGTCCGATATAAAATACTTCCCCTTTTAACATTGGTGATTTATACTCGGTTTTGCCTGTTACCACGTAATCTCAGCTCATCTTATTTCAATCTTCCGTAGAAGGTCTGGAATGAATCCACTCAGCGATATCGTTGATCACATAATCAGGAATATTTGCTGGTACTAAATATTCATAAGGCGTACTCATTTCCCCTTCACCCTCGGTAAAGAAATGATTCAGCTTAGGGTAAAGCTGGAATTCTACATCATTCCGATGAGACAGCTCTTCCTGCCAGATAGGAATTTCACTATCTGCCATTACCTGATAATCCCGCTCACCTTGTATAATTAAAAGAGGTTCTGATTGGTCCTTTGCCATTTCGGCTGCTCGAATATCATTTATAGAATCCCAAAACACCGGTTGCCCCAGCTGGAATCCTTCTGGAGGGTTATCCCCTGAGAAATTGGGGTCATTTAACATAGAGAATTGTTCCTTATAAAAATTATACTCAGGTTGAGCGAGTTGACCGATAGAAAATAGATAGTCAAATTGATCCAGCACGACATCCTGTATCGTACGTGCAGGTCCACCCATTACGACAGCACCAGCAATAGTGTCGTGTGTATCCTTATCCAGCATTTGAGGAACCATCATCCCGCCCTGGCTATGGCCAAGAATAAAAATCTGGCCATCATCGATTTTCTTCTCTTTTTTTAAAGTTTGCACTGCTGCAAGCGCATCGTCCGTCGTTTCTTTTTCCACGGTATGATTCGGGTCTGCCATTGTTTTGGCTGCATGTTCAAATGTGCGTTTGTTGTAACGTAAAACTGCAATTCCTTCAGATGCGAGTCCATGGGCTAAATCTCGGAATGGTTTTAGAGCATATGCAGTTTCATCCTTATCACTTGCTCCTGACCCCTGGACTAGTACGATAACCGGGAACCGGCCCTTACCTTCTGGAATCGAAAGGGTGCCAGGTAATGCAAAATCTCCTTTCCCAACCACGACATCTTTTTCAGTATAGGAATCGGGATTACCGTATGCAGGAAGCTCAGCGAATGGCCCTGTAAACTGGTTGATGAAAAAGTCATCGACTTTCCCCGACCTCTCCATTCTCAGTATGAAAGGAAGTGAGCCGTGTTCGAATTGAAGCTCGATTTCAACATTGGTATGGACAAGGTTGGATTCTGTTAACTCGGCTGAACCAACTCCGATAAAAGGTCCTGCTATCATTTCTAATTGCTGTAAATTAGCAGTCCAATAAGTTTCCATCCATCCAGCGGAGATGGTTTTCTTTAAAGGGCGAGAAGCTGATTTAACCGCCTGCTGGTAGTTACCAGCATCAAGATCTTTCACAAAACGTACAGCATTCTGAATGAAACGCTGCTTTTGCTTCTCCTTCTTTACGACCGGACCTTTACCTGAAGCTTCGCTCTGCTTTTTTGGATTAAAACTGTTTATACCTTTTAACAGATTGGGAGATTGGGTAATTCCTGAATTAGCTGCTGGAATAAGTTTGGAAGGTAGTTCTTCAGAGGTCGAAATCTTTCCAGGGGCTTGGCCAAAAGCAGTCAAAGGGATACATAAAGAAAAGACTAACACCAGCATAAGAATCTTACTTCGCCATCGTTTTTTCACATGAATTCCTCCTATATCTTGTTATCTCTCAAATAGATATACGAGAAATGTAATAGAAGGTTTCAAAAATGCACCTAATGATTTCCCAACAGAGAAAGAATTTAAATAAGAGTTGGTAGGGGGTTTTAATGATTAATAGAGGGAAAATCTTGATTAGAACGGAGAAGGATACAAGTTAATTAGTAAACTTGATGAGGGAAAATTAGGCTATCCGACAACAACAAGCGAAACGAACAACGCACTGAAAAGATTAGTTCCAGTCCATTATACTTTACTCAAGTAACCGAAAAGATTGGAAGGTTGTAGAAATGATGTGATAACGCCCAAAACCCTCAACAGTTTCCACTTGATAGAATCGAACACTTTTTCCTCAATAAAACTTTCTAATCAGTTCCTTTTCATCACCAAAAAACGTTTACGCTGCCATCAGCGTAAACGTTTTTTGGTGATGCAGTTAAATAGCCTCCCGAGAAAAAAGTAAGTCTCTAGTAAATAATTGGATTAGTTCTCTTTAGTTGTAAAGAGAAAAAGATATCTTCCGTTCCTTTGAAGGTATAGACAAAGCGATTGAGTTCTTCATGAAAATATATAATCATATAATCGCCCTGCTGATCCACTATTTTTTTTCCGTAGGCAAGATATGGGTAATCATGTACCTGTACATTTTCATAATCACTCATCAATATAGACTCAAGAAAATTGCTTAATACACGAATGTGCTCCACATCACTCCCCCTTTTTTAATAGTAAATGCTTAATCTGATTACAAGATGAACGGATCCAATAGCACGAGGGAAAACTATATAACTGAATAATGCACAAATAATAAAGGCATGCATTACTAAGTATAGGATATCTTCCTCGAATGTCTTTTTCTTAAACATAAAGGAATAGTCCCGAAGTCTATTGTTCACCATCTGTGGAATTGAGTTGCCCCAAGAGATCGATTTAACAACATCGGGCGTGTCCGATAGCCAGTAGTTGTCGTATACGAGTGGGGTAAACTGCTTCTTTGATTTAAGAAATATCCCTGTAAGAGTAACTCCATAATAAGGGGGCAAATCCGTAACAAAGTGATTTGCTCCCTTTTAATTATCCAGTTGGCGTAACATGAATACCTACTTCTTTACCGAGGTATGAGCAGTTATAAATCCTTACATGTAAGCGAAGGAATTTTAAGTCAATTTATAGAAAGTATAGTTTGGCCTGTTTTTTTAAATAGGGAAGGGAGAGGAAGTAGGATGAATACTGGTGTAACATTTCAGGTAAGAATCTCAGAATATGAAGAAGGAATGCTTTGGTATGAAAAACTTTTTAATAGGAAGCCTGACTTTATACCGCATGAGGACTTTGCAGAATGGGAAATAACCAAAGGAGCATGGCTTCAGGTCGCTAAAGGGATACCAACAAATGGTAATGGCCCTCTTAGATTAGGAGTAAAAGATATCAAAAATGAGAGAAAACGTTTGATTGATGAGCTAAACATAGCAATAGAAGATGTAAATACTAGGGAGGGCGTTCCAGCTGCCTGGTGTACGTTTGAGGATCCTTATGGTAACAGAATTGGGTTATATCAAGACCTATAAGTATCTCGAATTTGAGTTTTCGAGAATAGGGGGCATTTCTCTAAGAAGGAGAAATGCTCTTTTTTATGGAAGTAAAGGTTGAGGAGGTAGAAACTTTGAGAAGTAATTTTATATATGCAAAAACTTCCGCTGATTGTTGAAAGAAGTTTAAGGATTGGCATGACACCTTATAAGTGAGCTATCCAGAACACATCGCAAATGAATTATGACCAAAGGGATTATCTATTAAAGTAATTAAATTGGAGGGAATAAAAAATGGATGTGAAGACACTCTTGTTACAACAATGGGCAAGCTGCTTAGATGAAGAAGACTGGTTTCCACCCCTTGAAAAAGTGCTAGAAGATATTTCATTAGAACAGGCAATTTGGAAACCAGCTGATGGGTCAATGAATTCCATTTGGGAATTAGTGTGTCATTTGCTTTTCTTTGAAAAGAGATTTCTGATGCGCTTTCTTGGTGAAACAGAAAATGAACCACACGCAGAAAATAATGATGCTACATTTCAATTACCAAATGAGACGTTAGAAAATTGGAAGGAAACAAAACAAGAATACTTTTATGTTCATCGTGAACTTGGAAAAATACTAGCAAAAGCAGACCATGACGATATGTATAGACAAATCCCAAATGAAGATTATCCATTAGTACTTGAACTGAAGAGCTTAGCAATGCACGACGCATATCATATTGGGCAAATTGTGTTCCTTAGTAAAATGCAAGGAGCTTGGCCAGAAAAACGAAGTTTTTAAAAAAGCATCATTAGCTTTACAGTTATTCAATTATAGGGGCGATTGTTCAATATGAGCAATCGCTTTTTTGCTAACGGGCCGTATTGTGGAAGGCTTGATTTTGAGATAATCTAATTAAATAAGGTGAAAATGAAATATTTTACAATATATACTTGTGAATGGTAAACATTTCACTAATTAGAGAAATTTTTAGTATTGGAAGTGTTCGATATTGATTGAAGAATTAAAGTCAAATTGTATGCAATGCTTTGGGTTATGCTGTGTAGCATTGCCTTTTGCTAAATCAGCAGACTTTCCTTTTGATAAGAAAGGAGGAGAACCTTGCAAAAACTTATGCTCGAATCACTTATGTTCTATACATGACCAATTGAAAGATAGTGGATTTAATGGGTGTATAACCTATGAATGTTTCGGTGCCGGACAGCATGTTTCCCAAGTTCTATATGAAGGAAGAAGCTGGCGAGAATGTGGTGAGCGTGCCGAAGAAATGTTTACGGTTTTTCCTATTGTCCAACAATTACATGAGATGCTTTGGTATCTTAAACAAGCTCTAAGCTTAAAAGAAACCATTCCCATTCAATCTAACCTGCTTGAGGTATATAATAAAACAGTTAAATTAACTTCAAAAACCCCTGAAGAGATATTAGAGCTTGATGTTCCAACTCACAGAATGCTTGTAAATGAACATTTAGTAGAGACAAGCAAACTATACCGAGCAGATTTCATAAATAAGCCAAGGACAATAAAATCATCAGATTATATAGGGGCTAACTTAAATGGTAAGGATCTACGCGGAGAGGACCTTAGAGGAAAACTTATGATTGCTGCTAATTTAAAACATAGTGACTTGAGAAAGGCTGATTTTATTGGAGCTGACCTTAGAGATGCAAACTTCAGTGGAGCTAATTTAAATGAAGCACTGTTTTTAACTCAGTCACAAATCAATTCTGCTAAAGGAAATGCACAGACTAAAATTCCAGAGTATCTAGTTAGGCCAATACACTGGCTGAGGTAAGTAATTAAGATTTCTCGAGGGAACTTGAACTCAAGATTCCTGTATCGGGGGCGATTGCTTAAAAGAGTGCTCGCCCTTATTACATAAGCATTTGGAGTTTTTGGGAATTTAGATTGTATAACTGACGGAGCAGGTTAGTTTAAGTAGGTCAGGGTTCTGTAGTAAAAACTATGCAAGAACATCACAGGGGAGGAATTAAATGATTAAAGGAATATATGAATTTATAAGTGAAGAACAGTTAAAAAAGTATGCAGAACTTGCTGTACGAGTTGGTGTAAATCTGCAAAAATATCAATTATTGATTATTCATAGTGATATACAAAATGCTACGTTTGCACGTCTAATTCAAACGGTAGCATACGAGGCAGGAGCTTCAAATGTATTTATAGATTGGACAGATGAAGAGTCTACCAAAGAATTTTATTTACATGCAGCAGATAGTGCCATCGATCACTTTCCTGATTGGCAGGCTGCCCGTTTTAAGGAATGGGACGATGCAGGTGCTGCTTATATACATATTATTTCTGAAAACTTAGAAGTCTTTAAGGAGGTTTCTATAGAAAGGATAAATCTTTTCCAAAAAGCTTCTCGTACCAAATTGAGTGATTATCATGCGAAAATTAGATCCCATGAGGTACGCTGGTGTCTTATAGCTGTCCCGAGCGTTGAATGGGCAACTAAAGTTTTTCCCAACCTAAGTAAAGAGGAAGCTTTACAATCATTATGGAAATTAATTTTAAAAGGATCTCGGGCAGATGGGAAAAATCCTATAAAAGATTGGGCGAGTCACAATAGAGCCTTTGAGTCTCGAAAAAAGTTCCTAAATGAGAGCCAATTTGAAGCCCTGCATTTTACAAATAGCCGCGGAACTGATTTATTAGTTGGTCTACCTAAAAATCACCTCTATATCGGTGGGGGTGTTATGGATAAAAATGGAATACCCTTCTTTCCGAACATTCCTACGGAAGAAATATTTACTGCTCCCCATAAAAATAAGGTGAATGGCAAATTGGTAGGTGCTAAGCCTCTTATCTATGGGGGAAGTGTCATCGATGAATTTTATCTAATTTTTAAAGATGGACGGATTACCGACTATTATGCCGCAAAGGGACAGGAAGTGTTACAAAATCTCATCGAAACAGACGAAGGTTCACATTATCTAGGTGAAATCGCCTTGGTCTCTAATAAATCTCCTCTTGCTCAGACAGATACTCTTTTTTACAATACATTGTTTGATGAAAATACGTCCTGTCATATTGGAATCGGAAATGCATCTCCTTCCAATATTCAAAATGGCATTGACCAATCTGAGGAAGAGTTGAAGGCAGCGGGTCTGAATACTTCACTTTTGTTAGTCAATGTGACCTTTGGTACCGAAGATATGAAAGTAGTGGGCATTAAAGAAGGTGGAACTGAAGCCCTGCTAATGAAGAATGGGGGTTTCCAATTCTAAAGCGTCTCCAACTTAAAAGCAGAGAAAACTGATTTCTGGTGGTTTATACTTAGTGCTAGTTATAGTGAAAACAAACTGGGCAGCATACCTGTAACAAATGAAGATTATGGGTTATGTTTGTGAAAGAATGTACTTAAACAAACGGGCGCGTTAGTTGAAAATCTACTTCAATATTTCGAAATCAAGTCTTCCATTAAAGGGGGCGATAGCTGTACAGCGGCTATCGCTTATTGTGCTAACAGAGCAGGTTAATTTAACAACTATTTAAATTGGTTGATTTAATATAAAGGTAATTAGGAGGGTTGTAATGAACATTAGAAATTCAGCAAAAGCAATTATTGTGAATAGTGATAGAGACAAGGTACTCCTTACAAAAAATCAAGATAAAGAAGGTTTTTTTTATCTTTGTCCTGGGGGTGGGCAAGAACATGGTGAAACACTTCATGAAGCCTTAAAAAGAGAATGTATCGAAGAGACGGGATTTCATATAGAGATTGGAGAACTCCTACACATACGAGAGTATATAGGTAAGAACCATGAATACTCAAAATTTGATTATGCTGTTCATCAAGTGGAATACTATTTTGTTTGTGACCTAAAAGACAATGAAAATAACCATATCGAGCCTATTAACCCTGATAGTCATCAAGTAGGAATAGAATGGGTACAAGTAAATGATTTGTTGGAATACAGACTTTATCCAAAAGAGATAAGGAAATATATTGTTAAACACTTTAATAAAGAAAAAGCTCCTGTTTATTTGGGAGATGTTAATTAAATCTTATTAAAGTAACGGCCCTTATATAGAAGAAACAGTAAATGGCGCTATTAAACGAGAAAACCTTATATTTGGCTAAGTGCACAAATAGCACCAACCGGATATTCTATGACAGCATAACTGCCTCGACCCACACTTTGAGGCTCAGTGAGTACTTTGCCACCAAGATTTCTACACTCTTCCAGACTTGCTGCTAGATCATTGACTCCAAAATAAACGAGCCAAACCGGGGGAAGTTCGGCAAGACTTCCAGCTCTTTGACAAATACCCGCCACTGGTTGCCCGTCGGAAGTTGTCATAAAATAGTCGGTAGAGTCTCCCCTTTTGTATTCACTATGGTCCCATCCGATGACTTTCTTGTAGAAATCACGTACTGCCTCTGATTGGTTAACGGTTACATCAGCAGAAATAATCGTACCAGGTTGGGGGTTATTTTGATCTTCATTCATTAGTAAACCTCCTCTTTATGATTCCATTTAAATTTATCACATACGTCTGCCCAGGATTTATTCTCGATTGCTAAAAATGTTTTTACTCCACAATCTGCCCCATATATGTGATATCGGCGCTAATCTTATTATACAGATAGGTAAGAGTTTTACGTTATCGCCCCCTTTTCCCCCTGTTTGCACTGTATGTGCGACTTTCACCGCATACGGCTCGCCAACTATTTCAGTTAAATTTAACCATTGGCACGTTGGACCATTATCAAAATGAAATAGAATTCATCTTGATACTGAGTCGTCAACTAAAGGGGCTTATCCTCAAAAAAGATAAGCTTCTTTCTAAAATTGAAGCTATTGAGTTAGTTTTAGTGTTTTGTAATAATTGGAATTAAGAGAATGATTATTTAAAAACTAGGGAGGATTCGATGAATTATCATAATACGTTTATTTTAATTTCTGATGATTGTGGCGTATGCGAAAGCAGGGTTCCTGAATCTAAACGAAAAAAACAAACAATAGCTGAAATCGAATACAAGCTTCTCAGTGAGAAGCCTGGTTTTTATACGCAGAAGGAATTACAATTTGAGGTTTATATGAAACACAAAGATATTCCTGAAGCTCAGCGTAATGAAGAAAGGGTGCGTTTCTTGGATAAAAGCCGTGCATGTATGAGAACTTCAGCATTACCAAAACGTTTTGGCTGGGGCATCTATTTTGATTCCAACGGTAAGGCAGAATTAGTTCCTGTGGAGTCTAAGAGGTATCAAGATCTAAAAAAAACAAAGGGTATCAAAAAGATAAAAGCAATGAAATCTAAAAAATAGTGTTAGTCATCTCCTAATTCTTCACCAAGGGAAGGCGGATTGGATGGAATACGCAGTTTCAGTTACAAATACGTCTTATACTGAAGAAATTGAAAGGTACGGACTACTCCTTTTAGAAAAACTTAACCATTTCTCACGTTCGCTGGAAGCCATAACTACTTTTGGATCTCCAAGAGGGATCATCTTCCATGATTTGAAGTCGGCTACAGAGCTTTATTCAACGATCCCTCTCCAGGCATATACTTCAAGAGACTTAATACATATAAACCCGCTGATAGATACATGGAAGGACATTTTTTTATCAACGACAAGAGGCCTTATAAACGCTGAACAGTATTACAAGAATCTTTCGTTAGAGGATATTGCTGTTATTGCAGCGCATGAGTTAACCCACCATGCTGATTTTTTTCATTCTGAGTTTGATAATTGGGATGAAGAAGAGAACATGTGGTTTGAAGAAGGGATGTGTTTTTACATTCCAAGGAAAATGATTTTATCAACGGACAAATTCAATGCAATTATGGAAGTTGAACGTAGTTTAATTGAATTACATAAGGCTGACTATGGAGAATACACGATCGATTTTTTTGGTGAATCCGGATACCGAGGTGGAAATGACCTTGTTTATTCATCTGCTTTTTATGATTACTGGAGAAGCACTCATATCGTTCACGTATTGATTGAAAAATATTGTGGAGGAGACATGGATAAGTTAATTGAATGCTATAAGGATTGGGGAGATAAATCTTCTGAGATTAACCTCCAGAAGTTCTTTATTGAGAAGTTTAAACTATCTAAGCATGAAGCAAAGGAATTATGGTTGGCTGACTAATTCGCTTACTTACCTTTGAAATATCTCGAAATCAAGTCTTTAAGTAGAGGGGGCAATTCTGAAACAAAAGAATTGTCCCCTTCTTAATGTTGTTTAAGAGGTTATGGAAGACTTGATTTCGAATTAAATTACTCTTAAACGAGCATTTATGAACGAGAAATGAGTTTTTTTGCAATAATTCCAATTATTAGCCCTGGAATAATGAATAGTATAGGCAAGAAAACAGGACCTGCTAAGTAACCAAAAATGATGATCTTTGGGGAATAGATCAATCCCACAGTTACAGAGTATGCTATAAAAACAAAAGGGAGAAATAACAAAGGAGAACATTCTCCTTCGTAAGCATCCTTTACAGCATCCCACATTGCAAAGAAGTACAGACAGGGATAAAACATAAGCCACTGGAAGTTGACCTGTTCTATAGCAGCATGCGTATTCCCATGAAAGCTTAAAATGATTAATTTATTAAATCCAGACTGAAGGTTGATGAGCATTTCTAGTAAAAGGAACAGAATTCCTTTTACATAATTTTTATTTAAGATTTGGCCAAACCCAGGTAGTGCAATTGACCATAACAAGACTTCAAACACCTTTATATTCACATTTTTTGCCCTCCTTCAATAAAGAGGAGATTTATTGAAACCATCTACTTGTTATGTCAATTTCTCTGGGATGATTTAGATAACTTATCCCTGTCCGCTGCCGTAAATGGTTCTTCAAACCAGCCATGTTCTATCATGATATTGAGTCCATCATTATTGTACTTACCAATAATAGGAATTAACTTCATTAACTCTGCTGCCAGATCGTGTCTAAACATTTGCGAAAGCGCAGTACCTAGGTTAGAGAGCGCAATGTTGCCAGCCAATGACCCATGATACATCATTAATTTATCTGAAAAAGGAGAAGAAGTGGAATCAGTAATATGTTCATCCATTAAAGTAGGTGCCGGTAGGTCTTGAGTCGTTAAATGTTGAGAGAAACTATTTATTTGTTTCCCTGAAAGTTCAGCTCCATCGCGAAAATATTTTCTGATTTTTTCCGAGGAGGCAACCTGACTGAACCCTAACATAAGTGATTTACCTAAAACATTCGTGAAAATGTTATATTGCAATTGCTTTATTTCATTTGCGGCAAGTGGACGTTCTCTACCAGTGATAAGGGAAATATAAGATTTTTTTTCAACGAAATCAACCTTTGATGCATACGGGATGTTTGGGTAGCTAGTATCTATTCCTTTGAGTAATAATAAATGCTTTCCTCTTTCATATGTTTCTGCTGAATCATTGACACATTCTCGAAAATAATGCATGATATCCTGTCGGCTTGAAGTTGAAAATGCGTTTCCATAGGTGATAATAGAAGAGGTTGACATCTGAACAATATAGAAAACCATGAACTCATCACTAAAAAGACGTGGAGCATCTTTACGAATATCTTGTTCTCCAAACCCAACTGGGACAGGAATATTTTCACTTTTAAAAATGGCTGTTATTTCCTTAATGTGTTTTTTAGAACGTGCTAATGCAAACTCCACATAATCTCTGACTTCCTCATCTTCCACAAGTTGAAGGAAGTGCTCAAACATACAACTAAACAGAGAGTCACCAAGATAATTGTTATACAAGTCTGCTAATTCAGCAGAAGTTAACTGTTTATTTTTTTGATGCTCTGAAATTTGATTTTGTAGCTCCTCATTTTTATTCATTGTTGACCTCCTCCGTAATCATATTTAAATGTAGTATTAGTTCTTCTCAGAGAATTTATTATTACTCTTTATGTTTCCATGTAGGCGTGTGGCCTCCATGTATTGCAGTGTCTAAAGTAATAAATATTAAGATTGGAGACAGATTAAAGATAAACGGTTTAAATAGTGGGAGGCCATAGATAGGACAACTTCAGACCACGTGTCCATTTCGAGTGCAGAATTGGGAACACTTTGGATGGGGTATCAAAACAAGACGATGAATATGAGGTTTTTGGAATATTACATGGAAAAACGGCGCTCCTATTGACGTTATCCAAAGTTTGCTTGGTCACGAAAAGAGTAAGACGACAAAGATTTATGCTCAACTGAGTGAAAAACTAAGACAAGATTTTTTATACAAAGTACTTTTAAAAGCACCTTCAAAAAGAAGGTGTTTTTTTGCTGGATTGATTGCGCATTCAACGCTGTTTTGAAATAATTGGTAGTGATATAGGAGGAAAGGAGAAATTATAATACATATTTGAAGATCCCAAAGTCAAGCGTGAGTATACACATTGGTGTTAAGTTTTAAAGCTGCTATCAGAAGGTGGTTATCTCTAAATTGAGTCATCATGTATGGTGGGTGGTAGTTTTACAGTGGCTATCATACGAAGCAGTATAGTTAAACAAAAATGTATTAGGAGAAGTCAGATGCTTAAATTAGTATGTTTTGGTGACAGTATTACGGCTAGAAAAGAAGGCCGGGCTACGCCTATGCTCACCACAAAGTTAGCTGAGCAAGTGGACGGATTTGAGGTTATAAATGCTGGTGTATCAGGAAATAACACTATCGATGCTATATCCAGAATTGAGAATGATGTGATTAAACATGATCCAGATTTAGTAACAGTATTATTTGGTGCTAATGATGCAGCATTTCATAAGGTGGTGGATTTGGAAATTTATAAAACTAACATATATAAAATAACCGAGATGATTAAACCTGAGAGAACAATTTTAATAACACCATCTCCAGTTGATGAAAAGGTTCAGTTTGCTAGAACCAATGAAGTCTTATTGGATTATGCTTCGGCAGTAAAACAAGTAGCAGGTGATACTGAATGTCATTTCATCGATTTGTTTTCGAAAGTGATTGCTCTGGATGACTATCCTCAAATACTTAAAGGGATAAGAAACGATGGACTTCATTTTGGAGACAAGGGTTATGACTTTCTTGTTTGCTTATTAGTGGAGAAGATTAAAGAAGTTTGTTATTAAGCTAACGGGGGCTATACGGGAACAGTTGAAGGAGTATTTTGAGGTGAGTACCCTATTTAATTAAAGAATGAGTTAGTTAAGAAACAACCCAAGATATGGATACAAAAGACCTTTAATATAACAAATTATTCCTCGATACATACATAAAAATGGAGGGGGAGCAAATGTGGAGCAAGGTGATGAAAGGAATCGGTTTTGTAAGTGCAGCTGTTTTCCTAACGATGTTTATATTATCTAATTTAATTGGATTCACTTATTCTGATACTGTGAGTGAGTGGTTGGTCTTTACCATGTTATTTTTCTCCGGTTTAGGTATGATGCTTGGAAAAGAAAAAATATCTGGTGGACTATTCCTTGCTTTAGGTTTAATTATCGGGTTTACAAACTTTTTTTAATTGGCGGATCAAAGGGGAAACAATTTTGATTTGTTCATTGTTATAAGAAAAGTGGTGAGGTAGATTGTGGAAAAGAAAACTGTATGCCGGTGTTTTAACTACGTTAATTACCTCTACATATTTCGGTGTTTCTCTCCCTTTATTTGAAGTGGACGGTCCTATATCAAATGTTTTTATATCTTTGCACTACATATCGGTAGGAGTAATGTACGGTATCCTTATTTCTATTTTGATTGAAAACCTTACTAAAAAACTTGGATATGCCAGATTGTTTTATTCATTGATATTCCATTTAGGAGCCACTTTACCTTTAATAATCTATCCGCTCCTACTCATATGGGCAATACCAATAGCCGCCTTATTTTTCTCACTTGATGAATTTATAAGATGGTTCAAAAGAACCGATTTATCTAATATCTTTTCTTAAAAGAGCTATTCCAACGGGATAGAGTAGTTGCGGAAGAACTTCAAAGGGGGCAACGAGATTGAATGAGGAAATACAGAAAAGACATATACTTATGGTAGTCGGAAATTTAGGGCTTATTCTTTTAGGATTAGCCTTTCTTCAATATAACAAATCATTCCTCTTTAATACATAAAAATGGAGGGGCGCAAATGTGGAGCAAGAAAGGAATGGGTTTTGTAGAAGTGAAGGAGATGATTTTTTATTATGACTCCAAATAACAAACTAAGGATTTGTGACAATGGACACAAATATTATAAAAGTAGCGATTGTCCCACTTGTCCGATTTGTGAAAATGAACGAAAACCTAAACATGGCTTTCTTTCATTGCTTTCAGCACCAGCCAGAAGAGCTTTGGAAAACAACGGAGTGACTTCTTTACAAATATTATCAACATACAGTGAAAAAGAGATTCTGAAACTTCATGGTTTGGGGCCTGCGTCTATCCCGAAACTAAAGGAAGCTTTGAAGGAAAATGGATTATCTTTTAAAAAATAAAGTTCCTCAAGGAGATCGCCTGGATTATACACCAAGATCATTAATTTGTATCTTTAAAGCAAGCGGGTATTAAGCTGCCAAGTAAATGGTTAGTAGATTAAATTATGCTGGGGAGGAAGGAAGCTATGAAAACAAGACTCTTACATGTACGTGCAAATGTAAAAGATTTAAGAAGGTCCGTACAATGGTATGAAGAAGTACTAGGTTTTACTGTTACGGCAACATGGCCACCGGAAAATCCTAATTACGTTCATTTTGAACATGAAGGGGGAGCGATGTTTGCTTTATTGGAGCATGAAGATTATCCAACCCCAGGTCGGTTTAATTTTTATGTCGATGATGTAGATAGTCTATGGGATAAATTAAAAAACAAAGCTGAAGTATTAGAGGAATTGTTCTCTACTCCATATGGAAGTAGAAAGTTTACTATTCTTGATATAGATGGCAATGAATTGGGATTTGTGCAAGATAATATTTCAGAATAGATACTTTATAAAAATCAAAGGTGCCTGTCACATTAGACAAGCACCTTTTCTTTCTAATCCTCAAAATCTTCCTCAACCATATACTTCAACATCGAAAGCTTATTATCCCAGAACTGCTCGAAGTAGGAAACCCACTCTTTTACTTATAATAATTGTGCAGCTTGAAGAGAGTAAATTTTTCACGTCCTAATAAGGGGGATTCTTCATATCCGATAATGTTATGATGAAAATAGGTATATAAAGGGGGGGATTGTAGTGTGTGAGGGATTATTTCATCATGTAGAAATTTATATCTCGAACTTAGAGAAGTCAGAAGCATTTTGGGGCTGGTTCTTGGAAGAGTTAGGTTACCAGCCTTACCAAAAATGGAATGAAGGACAAAGTTGGAAGTTAGGAGAAACTTATTTAGTGTTTGTCCAGACGGAAGATAAGTTTTTAGATATTCCTTATCACAGGCGTAGGACTGGTTTAAATCATTTGGCTTTTCACGCTTCTTCACGAGAAAGAGTAGATGAGATGACAAAGATGCTTAAGGAGAGAGATATAAACATTTTATACGAAAACCAACACCCTTTCGCGGGCGGTGAAGATTATTATGCAGTTTATTTTGAAGATCCGGATAGGATAAAAGTGGAATTTGTTGCACCATCTTCATGATATTTTAAACAATCTTGAAATCGAATATTAAATAACGAGGGAAAGTTCTTTATAAGATTGTATAATAATGTTGCTGTGTATATACCTAACGGGAGAAGGGGTCTTATGAAGGTTACAGATTACTTAAAAGTATGCTGAAGTTTATGAAAGTAACTAGTTTAGACTTGAGGAAATAAAAGCAGTTATGGACTTAGAAGCTTCAAACGTTTTATGGGAATGGGGATATATATGAGAAAAATCGGTAAATCATTTCTGATCTATTTTATTGGGATATCCGTATTAACATTAGGAATTGCTCTCACTATTCAATCGCAATTAGGCACTTCACCATTTGATGCATTACTCGTTGGTTTATATCGCACATTTGGATTAACCATTGGTACTTGGGAAATTGTAGTGGGTTCTACTATGGTTTTGCTTAATGCAGCAGCTTTAAAAGCAAGACCGGAAATTTTAGCTATATTAACTTCCATTATTACTGGGATGGGGATTGATACATGGCTTTTTTTATTAGGAGAATGGTTAATTCCTAATCACTTATTAGAACAAGTATTATTAGTATTACTAGGCATTTTTTTAGGCGGTATAGGTATTGCGATTTATTTAGAATCAAATTTTGCACCAAATCCTATGGACCGGTCCATGGTTATTTTAACTGATAAAACAAGTTGGTCCTTTAGCAGGTCACGGGCGATCATTAGTATTGTGTTAGTTATTATTGCTTTCTTTTTCAATGGGGCTATTGGTATCGGAACGTTGCTAAATGCATTAATTACAGGGGTTATCATCCAGTGGGCTCGCCCATATGTGTTGGGCATTCTTCATAAACGTCCTGTACAAATAGCAAATAACAGCCATTAATCATCAAAGTTGAGTTATAAAGGATAGTTAGAATTATATGCTTTACCTATATAGGAATCTAGTTTTTAGTTTCAGTAATTATTGTGAAGGTTACACCGAACTTATCCATTACATACCCTTGAGCAGGGGTGAAGGAAGTTGCCTCCAATGGACCGATTACCTTTCCATCCTGTTTAAAGGCTTCAAAAATTTGTTTTGTTTTCTCCACTTCGGTCGTTGTCACATAAATAGCTGCCTGGTTTCCTATTTGACGGGGGAACCCTGGCGAGTCGAAAAGGATCATTTCCGTTTCACCAACTTGTAGCCTTGCATGCGCCACAAAGTCCAAGATTTTTTCAGGAAAAGACATTCCAGGAAATGCCGGAATCTCTCCGTACGTTTGGATTGATAAAACTTTAGCATCCAGGATGTTTTTATAGTGTTGGATCGCATCCTTTGCATTTCCGTCAAACATTAAATGGGGTAATGCTCGTATGGTCATGTCGAATCAACTCCTTCATGTACTATTTATTTCCATGGTAACACGTGTATCATGCTCTGTTTTCTTTTGGATTGCTATTTTGTAAGGAATATCGAGGCATGTAGTTATGTTGAAGGAATCTAAAATTACTTTAAGGAGGAATTCAGGGATGAAAACAAGACTCTTGCATGTACGGGCAAATGTAAAGGACTTAAAAAAGTCAGTACAATGGTATGAAGAAGTACTAGGTTTTACTGTTGCAGCAACATGGCCACCGGAAAATCCTAATTACGTTCATTTTGAAGATGAAGGGGGAGCGATGTTTGCTTTATTGGAACATGAAAATCATCCAACCCCAGGTCGTTTTAATTTTTATGTCGATCATGTAGATAGTCTATGGGATAAATTAAAGAACAAAGCCGAAGTAGTAGAGGAATTATTTTCTATACCATATGGAAGTAGAAAGTTTACGATTCTTGATATAGATGGCAATGAGTTGGGATTTGTACAAGATAATATTACGGACTAAAGTCTATTAACTTTGGAGCTTTCCGGATAAGGAAAGCCTCTTTTTTTGTGGGCAATGAGTATTGTTTTAATAAGAAGGTTTTGGAATAATTGGAATTGACGATCTGTTTAGACAGATCACGAAAGGAGGTACAGGGTGAGAAATAATTGGGATTTTCCATTTGGAACTCTGCAAATTTTACCGGTCAATAAAAAGTTTGAAGAAGAAGCCAAGCTCCTAATATTAGATGGATTATTAGAACGTTTTGGCTTTATTGATCATTCCCTTATTCCTGATCTGAATGACATTATGATCCATTTTAATAAAGAGGGAAATATATTTTTAGTTGCCTTAGTAAACAAAGAGCTAGTGGCGACTGGAGCTCTTACTAAAGAAAGTGAGCGGGTGGGAAGGGTTGAGCGGATGTCGGTAAAAAGACGATATAGGCGACAGGGCGTGGGGAAAAGAATGTTACAGTCTATCGAGTCGTATGCAAGGGCACTTGATTATACGAAACTTGTTTTAGAAACCAATAATAATTGGGAAAGTGCTCTACATTTTTATTCTATCAACGGTTATCATTCCTATCTAAATGATGGTCAACGCACGCATTTAGAAAAATCCATTTCAGAAAGAGGGTTATGATGAAAGTCACTGACTATTCAGAAGTAGCAAAAGTCTATGATAGGAACCAATTTAGATTCGAGGAAGTAGCAGCAGATTCAGACTTGAAAAACTTTTTAACTGATAATCCTAAATCAAGATACAATTTTCTGGACCTGGCTTGTGGAACAGGTATCTACCTCCACCATCAAATAGAATTTTTTAAGGATTCTAACATTCACTGGTACGGACTTGATGCTTCAAAGGATATGTTAAATAAAGCAAAAGACAAGGTGGATCTTGTAGCATTTGAGCATGCACGTGCAGAAAGCATGCCTTATGAAGATGAAACCTTTGATATCATAACTAATAATTATGCTTTTCATCACTTTACAGAGAAAGAGAAAGCTTTAGACGAAATACAACGTGTGTTAAAAGGGGGAGGGATTTTCAAACTACATAATATAGATATTTACGGAATGAAAAAATGGTGGGTCTATCATTACTTTCCGTCTGCATTATTAGAGGATTATAAGCGATTTTGGGAACGTGAAGTTATATTTAAAGAGCTTTCTCAGAGAGGTTTTGAGGTTCGAATTGATTGTAAGTATCAAATGGAGTATGTCAAAGTAGCAGATTATATAGGCCACGTGGAAAACAGAGATATATCCGTGCTAACCCTTATTGACGACAAAGAATATGAACAGGGTCTATATAGGATGAAGCAGGATTTAGGAAGAGATCCTGATTCAATGGTTACTAATGACTTTTCAGAATTGATTGGTATGGCTCAAAAAAAATAAACTGTTATTTCATTCATTTGATTTCCCTTCCAGATAGTGATTTAGAAAGTATCGTGGAAGGATATAGTCGTTACATAAGGTTATAACAAAGGGGGCAGGGTAATGAAAATCTATACGATTGGTCATTCCGACCATAACAAGCAACTATTCCTGCAGATGCTTCAGGCTGCAGATATTGAATATGTGGCTGATATCCGCGCCTTCCCTGCCAGCCGTAAGTACCCGCAGTTTAACAAGGATAGCATGGGTGATTGGCTTAAGGAAGCGGGTCTCGCGTACCGTCATTACCCGTTGCTTGGTGGCAGGCGGAGCCGATCAGGCGAGATTGGTGAGGATCTGAATACCGGGTGGGACAATCGCTCGTTCCACAATTATGCGGATTATACATTAACGAAGGAGTTTCAAAATGGGCTGGAGGATTTAAAAGCGGAAGCGGAAGGAAAGAACCTGGTCTATATGTGCTCCGAGAGGCATCCGGCAAGGTGCCACCGCCTGTTGATCAGTAACTGGCTGCAGGCGAATGGGTGGGATGTTTTTCATTTAATCAACGACTCTAAAGGAAAAACGGAGCTGGTCAGTCATGAACTTGGGCGTTGGGGGGCGATGCCCATTGTGGAAGAGGATGGAACGGTAGTGTATCCGATGCTTGAGGATTAATTTTCTAAAGCCCAGAGAGACTGAATGAATAGAAGTGAGAGAATATCCGATAAACGAAAGCATGGGGGAAGAGTATTGAGAAAAGTTATTTTTATCGTATTGATATTTATTTTTAGTTTAGTAGGATGCATTGATGAAACCGACTCAAAGGAACTTGTAGATTATAATAAAGAAAGAGTAATTAACGCATTAAACGATTTGTCGTTTACTCCGGAAGTCCCAACTAAGCTTCCATTTGAGCCAACCGAGATAAGAGTAAACGTTGAAGGTATAGGAGGAATGGAGAATAGTTTTATTAAAGTTTCCTTTATAAGTGAAAATCAAGAAGAGATCACTTTTCAGGCATCAAAAAGCCAAAATGCATTTGATTTTACAGAGGAAGACGTAAAAATAAATGGAGACCTGGAAGGAAAATACGGGGAAAAAGAAAAGGTTAAAATATTGAAATGGAATAAAGATGATATTTATTATGAACTATTTGTGGATAGCGACTCTACTTCCAAAGAAGAAGTACTTAATATAGCCGATAATTTTAACCAAGTAAATTAGGCTAACTTTTTAGAATTAACCGTGATAGAGTATAAACTTACTTCGGTTCGCCGCATACCCTCCATTTACGCTATAGCTTTAGTTTGGTGGGGCAGATATACTGGCCTTTATGAAAAAAATGAGCTCATATAAAAAGGAATTTGGAGGGATGAAGGGTGAATAAAATTCTTTTACGTATAGAAGGATTTGCGGTTTTAATATTAAGTCTTTATTTTTATGGAAATAGTCAATTCAGTTGGGGATTATTTTTTATTTTGTTGTTATCACCAGATATTTCAATTCTTGGTTATGTATTAAGTAATAAAATTGGAGCTATTCTCTATAATTTATTTCATACATATATTGTATCGATAGGTGTTATTTTCATTGGACTACTACTATCCAGCCCGACCTTTTTAGCAATCGGTTTGATATGGTCATCCCATATAGGGATGGATAGGATGATTGGATATGGGTTAAAGTATCCAACAGAATTTAAAGACACGCATTTAAATCGTGTTTAATATATATTGAATACGATAGTATTCCACTAATAAAAAGTGCCTGATCCCGCTGCGTTAACACATTACTAATGTGGGGCTCAGGCACTTTTAAGGCTTCTGTTTTTTAAAAAAACTCATCATTAATTCATATCATGGTACCTGTCAACCTCCTGATATGTTTTATACTTATACTCATTGCGATCTATTTTTTCTCTCACGTTATTGTGCTTCTTATTTTTCGTATCTATATAAATACCGATCCCTAAAAAGATTATTAATGGACTAAACATATAAAGCCAGATCATTCCCATACCTCCCTATTAGATAGCATTTGACGGTCATTATTGAAAGCTGTTTACTATATATACGAATAAATATGAAATTTGTTTCAATTATGTAAAATTTAACCAACAGGCATAACACTTCCGATAGCTTGCAGTTTACTTCACCAAACTTATACAGACAAAGGAATAATGTAAAAAATTGGACATACACCTCTTATATAGAGAGGTGGTTATTATGAAGAAAAGTGTTATTGGTATTGTATTAATAATAATCATTTTAGGTTTCACTTTAGTATTTGCAAACAACTCAGGTGAACCGGCAAATGCTAAATCTGATGAACGAATAAAAAGTGAATTAAGAAAAAGTATGGAAGAAACTAAAAATGAAAAAGAGAAAATAGAAAAGTTATTTACAAAAAGTTCAAAAGCATTAAAGGACGAAGGTTTCGGAGAAGTCGGTTTAAGTTACTCTAATGAAGAACGTATCTTTACCGTACAAGTGTATGATAAAGATCTTCTAGAGGACAACAAGGTTCATATGGAAAATATAATAGTTAATACTGCGAAAGAAGTAGGATTTAATGATTTTGATATAACGTTTACGGTAGTGAATAGGAACGTTACCCAAAATAAATAGGATCAAAAGGTAATGGAATCCATACAAAAGGTTTCCAATGTAGTTTCGGACGAATTAAAGGATAGAGGATATAACCTTTCTTATTCGATATCGGTGAAACCGGAGAAAGAAATCGTAATTGAAGGAACAGATAAAGATTTTGCAGAGAATGATGAACTCGAAAAACTTATTTCTAAAGCGGTTTTATCAAAGACAAATTTGAATTATTCCGTTAAATTAAAGAAGAAAAGCGAAAGTGAAATCCGGGATATGGAATGGCAACCCATATTTACTGCGATAAGTGAGGAAACAAATAAGAAATTTAATGAATATAGAGGGTTTGCTAGTTCCTTCCACCCTCAACCATTACAGATTATTATAAAGACAAATATAAATAATAGCTGGTTCAAGAACTCCGATGAGAAGGTTAAAGAAATTGAGGATTATGTGGAAAAAATAATTGAATTAAAAATAGAAGAATTATCTATTAAAGAAGTCCCGTATGAAATTATTATAAGGGATAAAAATAATAAGAAAATTAATTAAACATTTTTATACCAAGTACTTTTGTGAAGCACCTTTCCCTGCGAAGGTGCTTTTTTTGATCGAGTGATTGCGCATTTAAATACGTTTGAAGTTGTGGTGCCTATCCCTCCTTCGCTAATGAATTAGTTTGGTAGGGATGAGGCGCTTTTTTAATCTAAATCATATGCTGTTTATTTTTCCAGCTGATGGCGGCACATTGTATAAATTTTCCGTTCAGAGAAAAGCTAATGGCAGTTTATGTTAAGGAGGTTTTCTTTTTGGCAAACAACAAAAATAACCAGGCTTCTGACGGAAAAAATGTAGAACGTGAGACGTTAACGACGCGGCAAGGGCGCCCTGTGACGGACAATCAAAACATCCGTACGATTGGGAATCGCGGCCCGGCCACACTTGAGAATTATCATTTTATTGAAAAGATCTCCCATTTTGATCGGGAAGAGGTGCCGGAGCGGATCGTACACGCAAGGGGTTCTGGCGCATTCGGGTATTTTGAGACGTATGGGAAAGTCGGAGACGAGCCGGTGGAGAAATACACCCGTGCGAAGGTTTTTTCAGGCGCAGGTAAGAAAACACCACTAATGGTTCGCTTCTCAACGGTAGCCGGAGCGAAAGATGCACCGGAAACGGATCGTGATCCCCGGGGGTTCGCCGTGAAAATGTACACCGAGGACGGCAACTGGGATTTAGTCGGAAACAACTTGAAGATCTTCTTTATCCGTGATGCGATGAAGTTTCCGGATATGATTCATGCGTTTAAAGCGGATCCTGCATCCAATATCAAAAGTCCGGAGCGGATGTTCGATTTCGTTTCCCGTACGCCTGAAGCTACCCACATGATTACATTTTTGTTTTCTCCATGGGGGATACCTGCCACCTACCGCCATATGCAGGGCTCCGGAGTGAATACGTATAAATGGGTGAATGACAAGGGGGAGGCTGTGCTGGTTAAATATCACTGGGAGCCGAAACAGGGAATCCGTAACTTAACCCAGGAAGAGGCCGACATGATCCAGGCGAAGAATGTGAGTCACGCGACACAGGATTTATATGAATCGATTGAACGTGGAGAATATCCAGAGTGGGAGCTGTTTGTACAGATCATGGAGGACGGCTATCATCCGGAACTGGATTTTGACCCGCTCGATGATACGAAACTGTGGCCAGAGGACAAGTTTCCTTGGCATCCGGTAGGCCGTATGGTGCTTGATCGTAATCCAGAGGACTTCCATGCGGAGATTGAACAGGCGGCATTCGGCACCGGCGTACTTGTGGATGGAATGGATTTTTCAGACGATAAAATGCTGCAGGGGCGTACCTTCTCATATTCCGATACGCAGCGCTACCGTATCGGCGCGAACTATTTAAAACTGCCGGTTAACGCTCCGATGAAAGGTGTCCGGACCAATCAGCAACGCGGGCAAATGGACATTCGCGACCCGAGAGAGTCTGGGGACAATCCTCATATCAACTATGAGCCTTCCATGGTGGGCGGTTTTCAGGAAGCAGATGGATCGAAAACTCCGCCGCATGAACCTACGTACAATGCGGCAGCTATGAGTGAGCCAATTGACCGCCCGAACAACTATGGCCAGGCCGGTGATACGTACCGCAGCTTTGAGGATTGGGAGCGAGAAGAATTGATCAATAACCTTTCGAATGCACTCGCCATCTGTGATAAGCGGATACGAGAGGCGATGATCGATCACTTTACGCAGGCAGATGAAGACTACGGGCGCCGTGTGAAGGAAGGAATCGAAGCCAAAATGAAGGAAATGCAGGAGATGCAGGAGGATAATAAAGTTCCAGGTCGTAAATCAGCAGAAACAAAATATGGTCGTGGTTCTACCGCTCAGCACAAAGCAGTCGAAGAAGCTGTAGAAAAAAGTCACGAGGCTGACCCTTATTGAAGTAAGAGCCAGAGAGGGCTGTCTGTCAGTATCAGCTGACAGGCAGCCTTCTTAATTTAGGTAATGACGAACCTCACGTTGCGGAGATCTGAAACACGTTGTTTTGATCTTTCGTGTACACTTGAGTATTGAGGATGGTTTTGAAATAATTGTCATATATTTTCATAAACTTCTAAATTTGAATCGGATGGTGTTCCATAGTGGATTATGTAAAAGATATAAGACGTTTGGTTGGCCATAAACCTCTCATATTAACAGGTGCAGTTGTCTTAATTATTAACGAAAACAACGAATTGTTACTTCAACATCGTACCGCTGGAGGCTGGGGCCTTCCTGGTGGATTAATGGAATTGGGAGAAAGCCTTCAAGATACAGCCAGGAGAGAAGTAAAAGAAGAAACAGGACTAAAAGTTGGCAGTCTTGAATTACTAGACGTGTTCTCTGGTCCGGAATTTTATTTTAAAGTGTCTAATGGCGATGAGTTATATTCCGTCACAGCTGTGTATCTGACATATGAAGTCGAGGGAGACGTCGACATTGATCCCACAGAGTCTTTAGAAATAAAGTATTTTCCTATAAACCACTTACCTGAGGGGTTAACGGATGAATATCGTAGTTATATACACCCTTATCTTAAAAGAGTAGACAGGAGTATTAATACTAACTAGTATAGTACAAGCTCTTAAAAGAGTTTCCAGCAAAAGGGGCGATAGAATGGGGAAATACATAAAAAGCTTTTTTGCAACAATTGTAGTGAGTGTCATTATTTATATGTCAGGTCAAACAGTCTTTGGTGGCGGGAACCATCTAGAAACAGAAATCCTGTCTGTGGGTTCCATAATAGTATTATTATTATCTTATTTAATAGCACAAGTGCATTACCTCATCGATTTAATAAAAAGCAAATAAAGTAATTTCGTCATGCGGTGATTGAAGTCGTGTTTTTGCCAGGAGGGGCATGGAAAATGGATCGAGGTTGATGTATATTCAAGTAAAGCCAATAACTTTTGAAAGAGAGGTGTTCGATGTGACAAACAGGAATTCTAAGGTCGATGAACTACTAAGCAAATCGCAGAAGTGGAAGGAAGAGTTCGAGCAGTTGCGAAGAATCATTCTCACCAGTGGACTTACCGAAGAAGTGAAGTGGGGGAATCCTTGTTACACCTTGGAGAATAAGAACATCGTGTTGATTCATGGATTTAAAGAGTATTGTGCGCTTCTATTTTTTAAAGGTGCCTTGTTAAAGGACAAGCATGACATCTTAATCCAACAGACAGAGAATGTTCAGGCAGGACGCCAGATTCGGTTCACCAATGTCGAGGAAATTAAGGACAATGAATCCATTTTGAAAGATTATATCCTGGAAGCTATCGAAGTGGAGAAGGCCGGTTTGGAAGTGAAAGTGGAAAAGAAGATGGAAATTCCAGCAGAGCTTCAACAAAAATTTGGTGAAAATCCAGCATTGAAAACTGCTTTTGAAGGATTAACACCGGGACGACAACGAGCATACATCCTTTATTTTTCGAAAGCGAAAAAAACAGAAACTCGCACCTCAAGGATTGAAAAATATACACCGCATATTCTGGATGGAAAGGGTTTAAATGATAAATAGGGGGTAATCCAATGGAAGTCTTTGCACCATTTTTAGAAGATATTGATAACCCGGAACACCGGGCCAGGACGGAAGAAGTTTTGGGCTGGGTATCAGAAAAATTCCCGGACTTAGAACCGGCTATTAAGTGGAATCAGCCAATGTTCACTGATCATGGGACATTTATTATTGCCTTCAGTATTGCCAAAAAGCATTTGGCTGTGGCACCTGAAAATAAAGGAATTGTTCATTTTTCGGATGACATTAAAAAAGCTGGTTATGATCACACCAAGCAGCTCATGCGTATCCCGTGGGATAGTCCAGTTGATTATACCTTACTCGAGCGAATGATATCGTTTAATATCGAAGATAAAGCGGACTATACTGCTTTTTGGCGGAAATAAATTATAAAGAAATTAATTTTTGGTTGTAATGTTACTGATTCCGGGCTGGTTTATTTGCTGTTAAAGGAAATAAGGAGGCTTTTGACTTGCATGAAAAGTATGCAAAGTATTCCCTATTGATTGGCCTGGTCACTTTCTTCTTATGCCTGATCATCTTTATGGCTTTCGACTCTCCATCTCCTTTTTTAGGTAGCCTGGTGGCAGCGTTTATACTATTCGAAATTAGCTATTACTATTTGTTTCAAAAGTATAAACAAAAAAGAGAATAATAGAAAAAAGACCAAACGCGAGGGTTTGGTCTTTTCGTTGTTAATGCGATAGGTTTTCGGCTTTTCTTTGCAGTACGGCCGGTTCGCTGTTGTTTTTCCAAAAGTAACCGATGGCGGCACCGATAAACGCTGGCAAGATCCATCCCAGCCCAATCCCGTAAAGGGGCAGGTAGGCTTGATACAAGTTGCTGACGGTTTCCATTAGAGAGTTGGAAGCTCCTGGGAGTGTTTCAGCCAAGGCATTGTAGCCATCGATGGTACTGACGAAAAAGGTCAGGATCATTGCGCCGGCATAGACGCTTTGTTTGTGCTGGAACAAATTCGAGCTTAGTCCTAATAAAATCAGCACGATCGCCAATGGATATAAGAACATCAGTACCGGTACGGCGTACAGGATGATATTCGTCAGACCGAAGTTCGCGACCATGAACGAAACGAGCGATAGAATCAGTACGAATGTTTTGTAGCTGACTTTTGGATAGACCGAATGAAAAAATTCACTGCAGGCGATGATCAGTCCGATGCTTGTTTTTAAACAGGCAAGCACGATAATGATCGCCAGTAAGATAGCACCAAATGTACCGAAATAATGCTGCGAAACAGCGGCAAACGTGAGTCCGCCATTTTCGAGCGTACCGACAGTGGAAACGCTGGAGGCACCCATATACGTGATCAGTCCATAAATCAGCATCATGAGGCCCATGGCGAACAGTCCGGATTTCCATGTCGCCTGCGCAATTGCCTTCCTGTCCGTAATTCCCAAGTTTTTAATGGCATGGATAACGACAATTCCTAAGGCGAGACCGCCGAGGGCATCCATCGTGTTGTAACCTTCTTTGAATCCGGTCATAAATGGCAGCGTGCTGTAGTCACCTGCCGGTTCGCCGAAGCTTCCCATCGGTTTAACGATGGCAGTAATAATCAAAATTGATAAGAACAATAAAAAAGCCGGGGTCAGGTATTTGCCGACGATATCCATAACCTTGGCAGCGTTCAGGGAAAAATAGTATGCATTAGCAAAGAATATAAAGCTGAATACGGCAAGCCACAGACTGCTTTGACCAGGCTGGATAAATGGTTCAAAACCGACAACAAACGGAACAGTCGCAGTTCTCGGAATAGCGAAAAACGGGCCGATCGTTAAATAAAGAATAAGAGCGAAGACGATCCCGAATAAAGGGTGAACCCGGCCAGCTAAATCCTGAAGTCCGTTGCTACCTGACAGTGCAATGGCGAGGATTCCCATCAGTGGAAGACCGATGGCTGTAACGAGAAACCCAATCAAAGCCGGCCAGAAGGATGTTCCGGCGAGCTGTCCCAGCTGGATAGGGAAAATTAAATTTCCTGCTCCGAAAAACAGGCCAAATAACATGGTGCCGATAATGGCATAAGTCGAGAATGGTGTTTTCTGGTTCATCTGCATGTTCCTTTCTTGCTGTAAATGAATAAAGATAATCCTATCAATAAACCGGAAAAGGGACAATAGAATTTGGTAAGTTTGTTAAAAGAAATTTTCACCACTTCGATACCATCCTTATTTGGTGGTGAAATTACCGTTACAGCAAAATTGAAAATCGGTGCGAGTACTGATAACATTAGTAAAAAATGGACTTGTAAATGAGGGAATGACCATGCCAAGAGAATCGAAGCGCCAGAAATTGCTAGAAGCGGCTGCGCTGATTGTGACCGAACAGGGCAGTGATGCGCTGACACTGGATGCAGTTGCGAAACGAGCAGAAGTCAGCAAGGGCGGACTTTTGTATCATTTTTCAACCAAAGAAGCGCTTGTCAAAGGGCTTGTCCAATATATGAATGATATCTATCGTGAAAACGTCGAAGAACTTGTAAAAAAAGATGATAAAGAAACCGGCAAATGGGCCAGATCTTTCATTAACGTCATGCATGATAAAAGTGCGGAAAATAGAACGATCAGTGCCGGGATGCTGGCAGCTCAGGGCATCAATCCGAAGCTGCTCCAGCCCCTGCAGGATACATATGCGGATTGGCAGAATCATATCGAGCACGATGGGATCGATCAGGTGGACGCGACGATCCTGCGCCTTGCCGTCGATGGCCTGTGGCTGTCCGAAATCTTCGGGCTGGGACCGCTGCCTCCAAAGTTACGGGAACAGGTGTTACAGCGATTAACCGAACTAACCTATGAATCAGAATAAAAAAGTCACCAGCTCTACTGGGAAGAGCTGGTGACTTTTTTATATTTATGATGCTTCTTTTTTCGCTTCTTCTTCTTTTTCTCTGTCCTCGTTCACCATTTTGATGAAGGACCAGCCTAACATCGGCAGAATGATTAACAATGGGAAACCACCGATGATGCTGATGGTTTGCAGTGTTGTCAGTCCGCCCATGTTCATGAAAATCATTGGCAGGATGGATAGTGCCAATGCCCAGAATAGGCGATTCCAGCGGAGCGGTTCTCCTTCGACATGCTTCTGGACGACCGAAGCGATGACGTAAGAACCGGAATCGTACGTAGTTGATAAGAATATGGTCGCAAGCAGGACGAAGACGATGATGGCAAGTGTTGAAAGGGGCAGTTCTGTCAAAGTTCCGATAATTGCCGCCGGTGCGCCCTGCTGGTTCAATGTTTCAATGACCGGATATTGTCCGCTCAATTGCAAATACATGGAATAGTTTCCTAGAATACCGAAGAATAGTACGGTACCGAGGCTGCCGAACAATACGGTGCCGAAAACGATCTGGCGGATGGTTCGTCCTTTGGAAATACGGGCGATGAACAGGCCGACAAACGGGGCGTAGACAATCCACCATGCCCAGTAGAAGACCGTCCAGCCTTCCGGGAATCCTGTCCGTTCAAACATAGCGAGATCATTGAATGGCTCAGACCATGTGCTCATCAGGAAGAAGTTATCCATCATTCTTCCGAGCGCAGTCCCCGTTGATTCTGTGATAAAGGTCGTCGGTCCCACCGCAAACACGAAAATCAGCAGGATGAAGGCGAGCCAAAGGTTGATATCACTCAGCCTGCGAATGCCTTTTTGCAGTCCGGAGTAGGCACTGAGACCAAAAATCATCGTACAGAACATCAAAATGACGGACTTGGTTGTCATTGTGTCCGGGATGCCGACGAGGTGATTCAGCCCGGCAGAGATGATTGGCGCAGATAGCGCTAGACCGGTCCCGCCACCGCCAAGGAGGCCGAACATGAACAGGATATCAACGAGACGTCCAATCGGACCGTCGGTATATTTTCCAAGTACCGGACGGCAAGCTTCGCTGATTTTGAATACTTTCGTTTTTTTAACAAAGAACATGTAGCCGATCGGCAGGGCAGGGATCGCGAACATCGCCCAGGCGATCGGCCCCCAGTGGAAAAATCCATAGGTGGCTGCCCATTGGATCGCTTCCTTGGAGCCGGGTTCCAGTCCGAATGGAGGACCTTCATAATAATATGCCCACTCGATGACACCCCAGTACAGAATGCCGGTCCCGATTCCACTTGTAAATAGCATGGCAGCCCAGGAGCTTGTTTTGAATTCGGGCTTCGTGTCTTTTTCCCCGAGCTTGATGTCCCCGTACCTGCTTGTTCCGATGAACATCAAAAAAAGGAGCAGGGCCAGGCCCACGCCTAAAAATAAGAAACCTAATCGCTGTGTCATTATTTCATTAATGGCTAAAACTACCTGTTTTCCTTGTGTTGGAAAAACGATTAGGGGCAGGGATACGAGTAATAATAAAGACAGCGCCCCTCCAAACGTTTTCCAATCCATGAGTTCTTTTCTCAAAAGAATCCTCCTCTATGTGTTGAAATTACTTCTGTTTTAATCGACGTTTAAAACTGTACAATCCAGACGGTTTTCTTTCAAAGATGATATAAGGCAGGAAACAGGAGGATAGAGCATCTTATAATATATGCGCGGAGTTCAGTCGCTTAAATCACTAATTTTGCTGATTAATATTGAAATGTGAATGTAGGGATGTATTTAGAGATTATTTTTATAAATGGTTTGAATATTAACAGTCCGGATGGTATAGTTTTAACGGAATCAAAAACAACAATCACCTTTTGAAGGAGGAATTGTCATGAAAAATAAAGTGATCCTTACTTCTGCCGTAACAGGAGCAGGAGATACGATAAAGAAGAACCCGAATGTGCCAGTCACACCAAAAGAAATTGCGGAGTCAGCGATTGAATCTGCGAAAGCAGGCGCGACGGTTGCCCATGTGCATGCCCGTGATCCGGAAACTGGCGGAATCAGTCATAATGTCGAGCATTACCGTGAGATTGTCGACCGTATCCGTGATTCAGAAACCGATGTAATTATCAATATCACTTCCGGTGGCGGCGGAGACTTCATCCCAAGCCTGAACACGCCGGCAGCAGGTGGAGACGGTACGGATATCCAGACGCCTGCTGAGCGTCATGAACCGGTTGGCGAACTGCTTCCGGAAATGTGCACGCTTGACTGCGGAAGCACTAATTTTGGCGACATGATTTATATGAGCCCGACGGATTGGCTGCGTGATCAGGCGAAGCTTATCCAGGAAAGTGGAGTCAAACCGGAGCTGGAATGCTTTGATACTGGCCATGTCCGTTTTGCCAATCAATTAGTAGCAGAAGGTTTGATTGATGGTGAACCGATGTATCAGTTCTGCCTTGGTATTCCTTGGGGGGCAGCGGCTGATGTGGAAACCATGTCTTATATGAAAAATCGCATTCCGGATAATGCGCACTGGTCCGCATTCGGAATCGGACGGATGCAGATGCCGATGGCTTCTCAATCCGCACTTCTGGGCGGAAATGTACGTGTCGGGCTCGAGGATAATATCTATCTGTCTAAAGGTGTTGTGGCGAAAAACGAACAGCTCGTTGATAAAGCAGTTACCATGTTGAACGGGCTGGACTTGGAGCCGATGACACCACAGGAAGCAAGAGAATTATTGAATTTACGTAATCCGAACGGGGGTAAATAAATATGACAGTACAAAAAGCAGCAGTAGTCGGAACAGGAGTTATTGGAACAGGCTGGATCGTCCGAATGCTCGCTAACGGATACGACGTCGTTGCGACGGACCCGGCAGAAGGTGCAGAAGAACGCATGCGAAAGGCCGTTGAACAGGCATGGCCATATGCGGAGCAACTAGTGTTAGCGGAAGGTGCATCGAAGGAACGTCTCACGTTTGAAAAAGATTTGGCGGAAGCGGTGAAAGATGCAGATATGATCCAGGAAAACGTCCCGGAAGTGGAAGAACTGAAACAGCGTGTACTTCAGGATATCGATCGTCATGCCAAGCCGGATGCGCTGATCGGCTCCAGCACGTCAGGGATCATGCCATCTGAACTGCAGGCAAACCTGCAGCACCCGGAGCGGTTCGTCGTAGCACATCCATTCCATCCGGTTTATATTTTGCCATTGGTGGAAGTCGTACCAGGAAAACAGACGACGACGGAGAATACAGATAAGGCGAAGGCTTTTTACGAAGCGATCCAGATGCGCGTCCTGCTGGTACGTCATGAGATAGAAGGTCATATCGCAGACCGCCTGATTGAAGCAATCTGGCGCGAGTCACTTCACATCGTCAACGAAGGGATTGCGACAACTGAAGAGGTGGACAAAGCGTTTACGCATGGAGCTGGAATGCGTTATGCCCAGTATGGCCCGTTCTTGACCTTCCATTTAGCCGGCGGTGAAGGCGGCATGCGCCACATGCTGAAACAGTTCGGCCCGGCATTGAAAAAACCATGGACGAAGCTGGAAGCCCCGGAACTTACGGATGAGCTGTACGATAAAGTCGTGTCAGGGTGTGAAGAGCAGTCGAACGGCATGTCCATGAGTGAACTGGATGCGCATCGGAACGAATTTTTGGTCAAGTTATATGATCTCGTCCAGGAATACTGGCCAAAAGAAACAGAAAAAACACGCATGTAAGGAGGGAATCGTCATGGACTTTCGTTTTCAACAAACCGTACCTGCAGCGTGGGTGGATTACAATGGCCATATGAATGATGCGGAATATAACCGGGCGTTCAGCCAGGCGACCGATGCCTTCATCGATCATATCGGTTTAGATGAAGCGGCTCGCAGTGAGTATAATTATACGATTTTCACACTCGAAACCCATATTTGCTACCTGCAGGAGATGAAAGAGGGACAAGCGTTCGAAATTACTTCCCAGGTGCTTGATTACGACCAGAAGCGGATCCATCTGTTTTTATCGATGTACAATGCGGATGGCGATCTCGTAGCGACCTTGGAAGAAATGCTGATGGGGATAGACGTGAATGAAGGACGAGGTGCGCCTTTTCCTGAGCAGATCGAAGAAAAGATAGCGGGTATGTTTAAAGAACAAAAAGGATTGGAAAAGCCGAAACAAGCTGGAAGAGTCATTGGCATAAGAAAAAAATAGGAACCAAGAAAAACAGACGCCTTAACCTCCAAAGCAAGGTAAAAGGCGTCTGTTTTTAATGATTAAGACTGCTGGAGTAGGACACATATTCGTTAGGGAGGAACATGTGGGAGCTAGGGCAGAAGTTGGTTGGGTTAGGAAAGAAGTTATTGTCGTTAAGGCAGAATTTTTATTGATATATGAATCTTGTCCATGTCATCGACAAAGTAGTTCAGCTCGCTTTCGTGGTCAGCAGGACAAGCAGCCATTCAATGGAAGCACCTGAACTTATATATTAGCGGGAACTATTGAAGTTTTGCCTCTTTAATACATTTGCAACGATACCTCCGATTTGTCTGCCTAATCTTAATCCTTCATCATTATCCACCTTGAAATGTACGCCGGCATACAGACGTGACATAGCGCATTGCTCCATCGTGTTCTTTATATCGGTTGCATCTGCCGGAAATACATACCTTAATATCGCATCTGCACATCCTGCCACCGTAGCATGGGCCGAAGGGTAGGCGGGAAATCGGGGTGTAGGAAGAATTGGGGTGATGTTCCGGCCGTATTGGTTGGGGCGCGCTACATCCCAAAGGTATTTCAAATACCATGAAATCACAAAGGAATCATTAATTCCAGCATGAAAATAAGCCAGGATTCTAGCTATATAGGGGGATCCGAGTCTGTATTTTTTTGCTAAATGGAAGATGATCGGGGTCATGTTTTCCGTTGTTTCGGAGTTTCCCCAGTAGTTTGCGATCTGAATCTGTTGGGGTGTCAGGCGTGATAACGTTTGTTCCACCAGCAATAATTCGCTATCCCAATTAATTTCAGATGGATTTTTAATTTCCCACTTAATCTGGTTTCCTAAAGGATCGAGAAAGGAATTGTTTTCTCCCCTGGAAATAAAAAACATTGGGTAATAAGCTGCTGAAGGATAAGGTGTCGGAGGATTTTGCTCGCCTTGGTAAGGATATGCTGACCACCTTCTGTAAGTAGTTCTCATTGTTCCAGCCCCTAACATTTTTGCTTATTGCCTAAAAATATATGGGGGAACGGGAAGAATAAGAACCTTGATATTGAAAGATTGCTGGTGAATGTCACGAGCAGTGGCGGGCTTTTTGCTGGCATTCTTTTTTTCAGAAGAGTAGAATCTTAGTTTAATAGTGTTCCAACGAATGAGAAAGGTGTTTGAGAATCATGTTACATAATCCAACTGGAAAAGAGCGCCTCGGGCTGGCATTATTGCTCGGCATGCTTGGGGTTTTAGGCCCCCTGAACATAGATATGTATTTACCAAGTTTCCCTGGTATTGCTGATGATTTTGGGACGAGCGCCTCGTTTGTACAACTTAGTTTAACCACCTGTCTTATCGGACTTGCTGTAGGTCAAATTGTCGTTGGGCCGATCAGTGATTCGCAGGGAAGAAGAAGACCGCTTCTGGTATTTATTTTCCTGTTTGCGTTGGCATCGCTTTTATGTGCTCTGGCTCCGAATATTTACATTTTTGTGATTGCCCGGTTTTTACAAGGTTTCACTGCTTCGGCTGGCGTTGTTTTATCGCGGGCTGTCGTACGGGATGTTTTTAGTGGCAGAGACCTGACGAAATTCTTCGCACTCTTGATGGTCATTAATGCGACCGCACCAATGATTGCACCAATGACAGGGGGAGCAATCCTGCTGTTGCCATTTGCCTCGTGGAGTACGATTTTTTATTTCTTATTTTTAGTCGGACTAATCATTGTCATTACCATGTATATTAAATTACCGGAAACACTGCCAAAAGAAAAACGGATTCCAAGTAAGCTTGGGGAAACGATTCGTACGATCGGCCGGCTGCTGAAGGACCGTTCCTTTATCGGTTATGCGTTGACGATCGGATTTGTTCATGGTGGCAGTTTCGCCTATGTTTCGGGAACTCCCTTTGTTTATCAGGGCATCTATGATGTCTCCCCGCAGGTTTTCAGCATCCTGTTCGGAATTAACGGACTTGCCATCATTTCCGGCAGTGCTATTATCGGGCGCCTGGGTGGTATCATACACGAAAGGAGCCTGCTGCGAGCTGCTGTCATCATTGCCGTGAGTGCTACTTCTTTCCTCCTGATCATGACCATTATCGAAGGGCCGTTAGCAACTCTGGTAATTCCGATATTTATTTATATGACGTCCATGGGGATGATACTGACAAGCACGTTTACGCTTGCGATGGAGCATCAGGGACATCGTGCCGGAAGCGCGAGTGCCGTGTTAGGAATGCTTCCGTTATTGTTCGGATCGCTTGTTTCTCCTCTTGTCGGCATCGATGAATCGACCGCCGTACCGATGGGGGCCACTTTATTCATTACCGCTTCGATCGGCTGTGTGATGTTTTTTACATTGACGAAGAAAAACCAATCAGCGGCAGCTTAGTATTGTCAAAAATAAAGTGGCCTGTCCCTGTTTAATGAGGGGCAGGCACTTTTAATTTACTCTTTGAGCTTGAATCTTCTGCCTAATCTCCGCTATGTTCCGCCCTAACGCTTACATGTTCTTACTTAACCTGCAAAAAAACGAAAATCATCTTTAAATATTGCATGCTAATCATTTAATGATTGGGAAGCCAGCCATTCCATAATCGTAGTTATTTTTCCATTGATTTTTGTAGAGGGGTCATTATTGAACAGATAAATCCATGAACAATGACTATGGTATTGGTATGGTGATCCTTCGCCACGTTTGTACAGCCCCGTTTTATCATGGACATCATCGTATAGGGATAGAAGGACATTGTCTGCGCCAGCTTCAATCATCCGGTTATACGTTGGAATGGTGTAGAGCTTAGGCGGTAAAACAGTGTCGTCTTTAGCATGAACGAACCACGTTGGCGTCCTTATCATATTTTTAAGGTCTGTTTCGGAAATCAGCGAGTCATCCAACCCTTCACATACCGGAAATGCGGCCGCGAAATACCCAGGGTAATCGCGAGTCATAAGCAACGTCATATATCCGCCATTCGATGCTCCCCCAATGTATATTCTATTGGTATCGATTGCAGGGTGGTCTGAAACATAGGCTTTGATTAAAGCCATCAATGCCTCCTTGTAAATGGAAGTTCCATCCGCTTTTCCCGTAAACCCGTCCATCCATCTCGTCGGAGCTTGGGGAACCAATATGTATGCCCCATCAAAGTATTGTTGTATATCCTCTGTGGCAAAACTGACAGCCTTGTTAGCAGACAGGGGAAGCGTTGGGTCGGTGCCGCCTTCTCCGCCGCCATGAAGCCAAATGAGCAATGGCCTTTTCTGATTGTTTTTCTTCGGTACGTAATCAGCATAGGTCAAGGCAATATCATGATGTGTGAATTTTCCGGTCGAAAAATCCTCTACAACTTTTTTTATGTCTCCAGCAAATGTGTCAATAACCAACCCGGAAAGGGTTTCATTACCAAGTTTGATATCTTCCGCTTGTGTGATTGTATAGTGTGAATCGATCCACTGATTAGCTTCCCCATCAAAATGATGAACCGAACCCAATTTATCAGTAGGCCCGATTTTCATATCTAAGCAAATGAATTTTTCATCCTTTGCAGCCGGGAGTCCTTCCTCATTACAAACATAGGCTTTTGTTACGGGACGGTAGCCTTCATCCAGCAATGGCGTATCTAACCGTTTGTCGAATCTTTGCACATAAACGTTAAATGTTTTCTTGGTAATGGAGCTGACGGGTATTGTTTTGCCTAAATGAATAATCACCTTTGTAACCACAGGACCCCAGTCCTGAACCTCTGTGACAGTACGATAAGACATGTCCTTTCCTGTTAAAATAATTCTCAACCTCCCCGAAGTGATATACACTCATAGTCTCTTCATTTAAGGTTACCATGTTTTTCATTAAGAGGTTTTGTTAAAGCTTAATATTAATATTAGGCAGGAAGCAATCCAGTATCTAATAAATTACTCATTGAAATGGTAAAACAAACCAAAGTATAGTACTTAAAACCTGAATTTTGACAAGCCGTGAAAAATTTCTGAAAATTATATTGTAATCGCTTTCAAGTTTAGCTATAATTTTTATTGAAACGTTTCAATGAAATGTTAACTTGCAGATGAAAGCTTAGAGAAGAGGGAATATATTGGCTACTTTAAAGGATGTAGCAAAAAAAGCTGGCGTCAGTTTAGCAACTACTTCTTATGTAATGAATGGAAGTAATCTTATTACTGATGGAACGAAAGAAAAAGTTCTATCGGCGGCGAAAGAACTAGGATATCGCCCCAATGGAAATGCGAAAAATTTGAAGAAGAACAAAACCCATATCATCGGCTTTTTCTTAAGTGGATTCACGGGACCGTTTTTTAATGAATTGTTAGAAGGTATTCAGGATACGGTCATTAAGAAGGGCTATGAGATGGTCGTATGTGCCTCTGACGATAAGCACCGTTTATTGTTGGAACAATACGTGGATGGTGCCATTATCCTGAATTATCATATCGACGATAGTTTACTGGACAGTCTGGCGAGTGAAAAGTTTCCGTTGGTTGTTCTGGATCGAGATCTGAAAAATCCTCATATCAGCCAGGTTTTACTTCCGAACAAACTTGGCATGGAGCAGGTCGTTGATCATTTAGTAGAAGAAGGACATAAGCGGATCGGTTTTATTGCCGGATCTGAAGAATCGTTTGATGGTGAAAGTCGTTTGGAAGGATTCAAAGAATCCCTTGCCAATAGAGGTTTGGTGTTTGATGAGAATGATTTGATCAGGGCTGATTTTACAGAAATCAGCGGTCTTCTCAGCATGAATGAGTATCTGGACAAGCAAGATGATTATCCGACAGCGTTTGTTTCTGCCAATGATGAAATGGCGATGGGGGCGATCAAAGCCGCACAGCAAAAAGGCTTGAAAGTTCCAGAAGATATCGCTTTTACTGGTTTTGATGATATTGACTTAGCCCGCTATTTTCAGCCATCTTTATCAACCGTCTGTGTCCAGAAAAAACAATGGGGACGGATTGCTGCAGAAACATTATTCCATATGCTGGATAAAAAGGCCGCTGTGGCAGAGGAGGAGATTACAATTGAATTTATTCCGAGGAAATCAAGCATGAAAGGAGTGAAGGTAGATTAAAGTAGAAAACGAAAAAATCATTATCAATGGTAAAGAGACGTTGCTTTATGGAGCTGAACTTCATTATTTCCGTATCCCTAAACAGGACTGGCGCAGCCGTATCCAGGAAGCGAAAGATGCTGGAATCAATATGATCAGCACGTATGTACCGTGGATGTTCCATGAATATGAAGAGGGCTCCATTGACCTTACAGGGGAAACGAGGGGTGAACGCGATTTCCAGGCATTTTTACAAGTGGTGTCTGAAGAGGATATGTATTGTCTTGTTCGTCCGGGCCCCTATGTCATGGCGGAAATTGTGGATCACGGGGTTCCAGCCTGGTTCATTGAAAATTATCCGGAAGCTATGGCACAGACAGATGAAGGGAAGGCACATCCGACAAGGGTGGTCAGTTATATGCACCCGACCTTTTTAGAAAAGGTGGAAAACTGGTACAACGAAGTCTGTTCCATCATTAAGCCTTATCAGGTCGACGCAGGCGGCCCGGTGATCATGTTCCAGCTTGACAATGAAGTCGGCATGTTCCATTGGGTTACCAATCAGGGTGATTACAATCAAGTGACGACCCAACAATTCGAACGATACTTAAAAGAAAAACAAGTGGCAGAAACTGCAAATCTTGAAGTCTATGAAACTGCCTACAATATCGATAAGCCGGTTACCTATATGGTGAATCATCCCGAGGAACCTATTGCGCAACTACTTAAAAATGAATATTACCTGTTTATGCGAAATCATTATCGTATTTATCTTGAACACTTGAAAGACCTGGCGCACCAAAAGGGCATAAGCGTTCCTTTTGTCGTCAATATACACGGTTTTCATACGATCGATTACCTGAAAAGGGGCACCATGTACCCGATTGGTGTGGCGCAATTGATGGAAGCGGCGAAAATGGAAGATACCATGATGGCCGGCGATTATTATATAGGCAATATTGAGTTTGATAATTATGTCGATGTCGTACTGGCCAATGCTTTTACAAAAGCAATTCAATCGCCGGATCAGCCGCTGTTTTCAGCTGAGTTCCAGGGCGGATGTTCTTCTGATAAGCCGCGATTGCAGCCGAGCACCTTCGATTTGACGACACGTCTTTGTTTTGCGAATGGGATGAATGCCGTCAATTATTACATGTTCGTCGGTGGCGAAAACTATGAAAATATCGGGTTGAATGGAAGAAGGCATGAATGGCAGGCACCGCTGTCAGCTTCTGGAGAGAAGAAACCGCATTTTCAGACAATCCAGCACTTAGGAAAGATGTTCCATACGTTTGAAAAATCATTACTTGATTCGACCCAAACAACCAATACTTGTGTGGCGTTTTATCCGGATTACTACATGACGGAATATAGTAATCTTTTTTCTTCCACCATTATTGAAACGTTTCAACGGGAGCGAGATCTCCATCTCTACAACGGTGTAGCGAGGGGATTGCGAGTCAATAACATCATTTTTGAAAGTCTCAATATCCAAAACAGCGAGCGGATCAATGTAGAAGAAGTGCCGACGCTGTGGATGTTCTCCATGAACTGGATGGATGCCCGTGTGCAGCAGAAGCTGGTCGATTATCTGGAAGATGGCGGACACTTGGTTCTGTTTCCATCTATTCCTGCCAAGGATATTAATTACAACGCTTGTACGCTGCTCAAAGATTACATCGATGTTGGTTTGAATGGCAGGAAGACTGGTTTTGCCACGGTTGGTGACATCGATAGCGTCCAAACGAAATACATGGAGACATTCGACGTGGATGAAGGTGCATTTGCCTGGTCGGAAGATGAGGACAAGAGTGTTGCGGCTTTTGAGAAGAAGTTGGGTAAAGGCAGGGTGACTGTTTTCGGTATCGGCCTGGAGCTTAATTACCATTATCAATATGACGTGGTTCAACAACTGGCTGAACGAGTGGGCATCACAAGCAGCTTTACATTAGAAGATGAACTGGATATCTCTATAAGAGAGATTGCTAAAGATAGTTATTTTGTGTTTCTCCATAATTTCGATGAATACAAGAAGGTAACTCCCATTCAAAAAGATGCACAACCATTATTTGATGGCGCATCGATTACAGTTCCGCCGAAAAGCGGGTTGATGCTTCCGGTTAATATTCCAATTACGGAGGATGTAAAGCTCCTATATGGTACGGCAGAAATCTTTGATGTTACCCGGACCAAAGACACGTTATCCCTGGATGTGAAACTGAAACAGACCGAGGATGAAATCGTGTTGGAATCGACACGCTGGCAGCCATTGGAAACTGCTGGAGTGGAGGTGGAGAAAAAAACGGACCATCAGTTCAAAGTCAAACTGCTTCCATCAATGGAAGAAAAAGTGACAATCAATTTTGTTGAAGCTACTTAAGCCCTTTGATTTACCAAAAAATTAGAAGAGGTGTATAAGATGAAAAAATGGTTTTCTTTCGTATCTTTGTTTGCGATTTTCGCACTTTTGGTTGCTTGTTCTGACGATTCCCAGTCAGAAGGAAAAGAATCAGATGATGGTGGCAGTGACAGTGGGGAAGAAGTAACCCTTTCCATAGCGAGTTGGTCGTTCGGTGCAGAAGGAGAAGCAAACCTGGATCGTATGATGCTGGAAGCGTTCATGGAAGAGCACCCGAACATCAAGGTGGAAATTGATGATTCCATCAGTGATCCTTGGAATGAATCTCTCGCTTCAGCAGCCAGTGGCGGTGAAATGCCGGATGTGTACGCAGTTCCTCATTTACCGACTGCTATCGCTAATGACTGGATGCTGGATGTTACGGAGTATGTGGAAGCAGATGAAGACTATGACACTCTGCCTGATACCGTAAAGGAAGCTAACTCATATAGTGGGACAGTATATGGCATTCCTGCTGCTCAACACATTCTTGGTTATTACGTAAATAAAGATTTGTTCAATGAAGCGAACCTGGATGTTCCATACCTTGGCATGAGTATCGATGAATTTACTTCAGCTGTAAGTAATATTACGAATGTTAACCAAGGTGTCATCGGTTTGAACGAAGCCAATGCCATTCCTGAGTGGTACCCCGCTGCTGCAAGCGACGAATTGGGCTGGTATACATTCAATGATGGATTTCATTTAAATAGTAACGAATTTATTAGCGGAATCGAACTGGCAAGTAATATTAATACGAATGGATATGCTTATGCCACTTTATCGGAAGATGAAAAAGCAAACTTCGACGGTGAAGATGCTAATGAAGTATGGATGAACAGTGGTATCGGAATCAGATGGGATGGCAGCTGGGCAATCGGTGTCTATGAGCAAAACGCGGACTTCGACTGGGATTTCATCGGTATTCCAGGTGATAGAACCGTCATTACCCACGACTATTATGGTATTTCCAGTGCTACAGAGCATCCGGAAGAAGCATATGAGCTAGCGAAATGGATGGGCTTTGGTAAAGAAGGATACATGAAGCGGATGGAAATTGCTGATGCGGAAGAAGAAGTAAGCCTTAATGGTGTACCTTTGCTGAACGATCAGGAAGTGCTGGATGCTTACTTTGAAAGAGTAGACGTGCCAGGTCTTGAGGAATCTTACGAGAACATTGAAAATGCGGTGGTTGAACCGTTCAAAACGACACCTGGATATGGACAAGCACGATGGGAAGCACCGACTGGCGTAGCCGTAGGGGAAGAAGGAAATGCTACGATGGGTGCTTTGATTGATGCAAGTACCAAAGGAGATATCAATATCGAAAATTATACGGGCCAGATCAATGAGCTGGCTAATCAGAAATACCAGGAAGAACTTGAAGCAATCGGAGAGTAAAGCTTTGAGAAAGGTTGAGGAGGTAACATCATGAAATCTAAAGTGCTGTTATGGTCGCTATTAGTGGTGTTTTTTATGCCCCAGTCGATTGCTCAAGCGAATGGTGATGAAGACGGAATTGATGCTGTCGAACAAGTCGAAGAACAGAGTTATCGCCTCGAACTCAACGAATGGAAGGAACAAGGTTTGGATAGCACCGCTCAATTCGAGCGTGCTATCCCACCTTCTTCATTTACAGGAATTGATGATGATGCATTATTACCATCTTCGGAGAGCCAAGGTTATGGGGATCGCGTATTCTATTGGCGTAATCAAAAATCATTAACGGTTGAAGTAGAGGTAGAAGAAGAAGGAGTATATGAGATTGGTTTTGATTATTTACCACAAGGTGATTTGATAATGCCAATAGAGGGTGCAATCCAGGTTAATGGTAAATATCCTTTCTCAGAGAGCAGGCAGATCGTGTTTCCGAGTAAATGGAAAAACGAAACGGAAGATTTCGAAACCGATCGCTCAGGCAATGAAATCATTCCGAAGCAGCAGCCTATCAAGGAATGGTCGCATGTAAAAGCCGAGGATTCTACATACATGTACAAACGCCCGCTTAAATTTCATTTGAATGAAGGAAAAAATACGATTACATTACTTAACTTAAGGGGCGAGATGCTAGTTGGTGATGTTCATGTTACTTCCCCTAAGCAAATCCCTGATTATCAAAGCTACTTAGATAATCATCCGGATGCGGATAAACAGAAGGAATTGAAGGTATTTGAAGCAGAACATCCTTCTGAGAAAAACAGCTCTTATATCAGACCGGAGTCGACAGAGGACCCATCCGTACACCCTTATGATAAAGATAACCTGCTATTGAACACATTTGGGGGCGATTCCTGGAGTGAGCCGGGGCAGACAGTCAGCTGGGAAGTGGATGTCGATGAAGCCGGGTTCTATCAATTGACATTCAAGGCGTTACAGGATAAAGAATCAAAATCCCCTGTTTACCGGAAATTATTGATCAATGGACATGTTCCTTTTGAGGAAGTGGAACAGTACCAATTCCAATATAGTAAGAAATGGTTCAACGAGACCATTAGTAATGAAGATGGAGACCCTTACTTCTTTTATTTAGAAGAAGGAACAAACAAGATAAGTCTGAAAGCAGATCCCTCTATTCATTCGCGTGTCTTATTTGTAATCGATGAAGTCATGCGGGAGATTGATAAGTTATCCTTATCGATTCGAAAGTTAGTGGGTAATCAGTCAGGATCCCGAGATTGGGAGATTGAAGAATATATCCCTGGCATCGATAAACAAATAGAGGGCTGGGCCGGACAATTGAAAGAAGAAGTGGCCTATCTCCGTTCGCTAAGTAGTGGGGAGGATTCTACTGAGGTTACTTCTTTGAATATCGCGATCGATAAGTTAGAAAAACTGGCAGCAGAACCGGATGAGATTCCGAATCGCCTGACCCAATTATCGACAGGCTCTAATTCCGCTGCCCAGCTGCTGGGTGAAATAGCGATGGACCTTTCTGCACAGCCATTGTTATTGGATCGCTTCTATGTTCACGGAGACACTGGACTCCCGGATGCTGAGGCTGGATTTTTAACAAAAGCGAAAGACTCGGTCGTAAGCTTTTTACAATCATTCGGAGAAGATAATCTCGCTACCTCTGAAGTCGCGGACGATACGCTCGAAGTGTGGGTGAACCGTCCGAGACAGTATGTTGAATTGCTTCAGAATATTACGGATCAGAATTTTACACCGGAAACAGGGATCAAAGTAAAGTACTCTTTGATGCCGGATGAACAAAAGCTCGTTCTGGCAAGCGCTGCCAACACGCAGCCGGATTTGGCCCTTGGGATCAGTAACTGGGTGCCGTATGAACTTGCGATTCGTGGAGCTGCCGTGGACTTGAGACAATTCGAAGACTTCAACGAGGTAGGGAAACAATTTTCACCAGGTGCATTCCTGCCGTTAGTGATAGAAGATGGTGTCTACGCTTTACCTGAGACGCAGGACTTTTTCGTCCAGTTTTACAGAAAGGACATCATGGAAGAGTTGGACATCCCTATCCCAAATACATGGGATGAAGTGACAGAAATTTTGCCGGAATTACAGCGCTATGGGATGAATTATTATACCCCATTAGCACAGGAATCTGCGTTCAAAGCATTCCAGGTCACTACACCGTTCATCTATCAGTTTAACGGCAGCCTATATGAAGAAGATGGCATGGGAACGACCATTGATGAAGAGAATGCATTGGAAGGTATCCAGTTCATGGCTGATTTAAGTACGATTTACAGCATGCCATTGCAGGTGCCGAAATTTTATAACCATTTCCGGTACTCGACGCTTCCTATCGGTGTAGCGCCATTTGGGACCTATGTCGAGCTGACAACCGCCGCTCCGGAAATCTCCGGGTGGTGGGATATCACCCCGCAGCCTGGGATCGAACAGGAAGATGGCACGGTGGAAAGATGGGCACCTGGTTCCGGCCAGGCATCGATGATTTTTGACGGGAGCGGTAAAAAAGAAGATGCCTGGGAGCTGTTGAAGTGGTGGATGTCGACAGAAACTCAGACAGAATTTGCCGTTACGTTACAGACGTTATTCGGACCGGAATATATGTGGAACACAGCGAATCTCCAATCGTTTGAACAATTGCCATTGCCGGAAGAGCACAAAGAAGTCGTCCTCGAGCAGTGGAAGTATTTAAGGGAAGTACCGAAAACACCGTACTCCTATATGGTAGAACGTGAGATTAGTAACGTATGGAATAAGGTCGTCTTTGATGGCGAAAATGCCCGTGCCGCTGTCGATGACAGCGTGATATTGATCAATCGTGAAATGCGGAGGAAGCTTGAAGAATTCGGTTATATGGAAGATGGTGAAGTGGTCAAGCCGTATACGATCCCGACCATAGAAACAATCGAAAGGTGGCTGGAAGCAGATGAATAACAGAAATTATTTAAGTACATCCATATTTCTGGCGCCTTACTTGATCCTGTTTACAACATTCATCGTCATCCCGGTGGCGATTGCCATCGGTTTGTCTTTCACGTACTTCAATACCATCGAAATGCCGTCGTTCATCGGACTGTCGAATTATGTCAATATCATCACGCAGGACAACACGTTCATGCAATTTGTATTACCTAACACACTGATTTTCTCACTGATTGTCGGACCTGGCGGTTACATCCTGGCCTTTTTACTGGCCTGGATGCTAGCCCAGATTTCCAAAGGTCCGCGAACGGTACTCGCCTTGATTCTATTCTCCCCGTCCATGACAGCGGGTGTGGCGATGGCCGTCGTTTGGAAAATCATATTCAGTGGAGATCAGACCGGTTACTTGAACAATTTACTGATTTCAATGGGGTTCATCCATGAACCGATCCAGTTCCTGCAGTCGCCGGACTACTTGATGCTCATTATGATTCTCGTGACCTTGTGGGGGAGTATGGGTGTCGGTTTCCTCGCGATGTTATCCGGGGTGCTTAACATCGATAAAGAAATCTATGAAGCGGCCTATATCGACGGAATCAGGAACCGTTTTCAGGAAATTATTTATATTACGATTCCTTCGATGAAACCACAGATGCTATTTGGTGCCGTCATGGCGGTGGTTACCACGTTTCAGGCCGGGGCAATCGGGGTTGAACTCTCGGGGCAGAACCCGACACCGCAATATGCCGGTCAGCTGATCGTCAACCATCTGGAGGATTTCGGGTTCATCCGTTATGAAATGGGATACGCTGCCGCGTTGTCCGTACTATTGCTTTTGTTCATCTATGGATTTTCACGGGTGGCTATGAAGCTATTTGCAGAAAAAGATTAATAGGTTACTAACTTAAGAGGGGTGTGACTATGGCATCTTTTCATGGAACGAAAATTAATCCGGACAGGTTTCACCGGAGCCAATTGAAGTTTTACTTCTTTCTAATACCAATGGCAACATTGATGATCATTCCGATCGTCTATATCTTTTCCCATGCATTCAAGCCGATCGATGAGCTATTTGCTTATCCGCCGCGTTTTTTTGTACAGAAGCCTACGCTTCAGAATTTCTATGACCTGGCCAGCAACACGAATGCTACCGGTGTACCGATGTCAAGGTACCTTTTCAACAGTGTCGTCGTCACCATCATCGTTGTTTTCCTGACCGTGCTGATCAGTACGATGGCTGGTTACGTGTTTTCAAAAAAGAACTTCAAGTTCAAGAAGACGTTGTTTGAAATCAATACGCTGGCTTTGATGTTTGTACCTGCAGCAGTCGTTATTCCACGCTATCTGTTGATTGATGAGGTCGGACTATTGGATACATTTTTCGCTCATATCTTTCCGTTACTAGCGATGCCCGTCGGATTGTTTCTGGTCAAGCAGTTCATCGACCAAATACCAGATGAATTGCTCGAAGCGGCAAGGATTGATGGTGCCAACGATTTTCAAATTTTCTTTAAGATCATCATTCCGTTAGTGAAACCTGCCATCGCTACGATTTCCATTCTTGCTTTTCAGGCTGTGTGGAACAACGCAGAGACATCCACCTTATTCGTCGATGATGAAAACTTGAAGACATTCGCATTTTTCATGTCGACGTTAGCGGCTGATACAGGCGGAAACTCTGTGGCAGGTCAAGGGATGGCCGCTGCTGCATCACTGATCATGTTTGTACCTAACTTGATCATCTTCATCTTCATGCAAAGCAAAGTCATGAACACGATGGCACATTCTGGTATCAAGTAATTTTTAGGAGGAAGGGAAATGAGGGAATTCTTCATTGCAGTATTTTGCTTTTGGTTGATCATATTGTTTCCCACACTTTCCTCTGCTTCCGTTTCTGTTCCTTATAAAACAGAAACATTGACAGCTGATGGAAATGTTATCGAAACGCAAACCGCATATGTCCCTATCGGTCTTTTTGCCAAAGGAACAGAAATTGTCAATCCTGAAGATATTTATATCGATCATAAGGGTTATATCTATGTCGCGGATTCCGGTATGAAAACCGTAACCAAGTTTGATGAAAAAGGAAATAACATGGAGGTATATGGTACAGATGTACTGAAGCAGCCAATGGGGGTTCATGCCGATCGGAATGGCAATGTATATGTTGCGGACTATGGGAGTCAAAAGGTTTTTAAATTCCAGGAAGATGGTGAACTAGTCCAGGAGTATGAAAGGCCGGAATCCCCATTATTCGGAAAAAGCGCTCCATATAAACCGGAAAAAGTATCGGTAGATAAGCGCGGGAATATCTATATCATCGGTGAAAGTGCGAATAACGGTATTATTCAATTAAGTCAGGATGGAACCTTCCTGGGCTATTATGGTGCCAATACGTTGCCGCCTTCCATAGGTACCTTCGTGCAGGATATGATTACGACCCAGCGGCAAAAAGCGAATCTTTTCATGAAAGAACCACCTGCTCCAGGGAACATTTCGATTGATGAACAAGGGTTAGTCTACACCGTCACTTCCGGTACCAGCTGGGAAGCTATCCGAAAGTTGAATATTGCTGGCGGAAACGTGCTTCCTTCCGAGATGACGGAAGAGAAAAACCTGGTCGATATTTCCGTAGGGTCGATCGGAAACATCTATACAATAGGTAATGACGGCATCATCTATGAGTATGATAGTTCGGGTAACCTTCTCTTTTCTTTTGGGGGAAAAACGAATGAAAACAACCGCCTGGGATTGACTATGCAGCCGTCCAGTATCGAAGTGGACGAAGTGGGCCGGTTGTATGTGACCGACCGGGAGCAAGGAAATATCCAGGTCTATGAGCCAACGGAATTCACGACTGTCCTTCATCAAGGCTTAGCCCTTTTTGAAGAAGGATACTATGTCGAGAGTGAAAAATATTGGAATGAAATTCTTCGGCTGAACTCTTCGTTTGGACTTGCACACACAGCCAAAGGGGAGGCCCTTTACAAACAGCAGCACTATGATGAAGCGCTGAAAGAATTCGAATTAGCCAATGATAAGGACGGCTACTCCAATGCTTTTTGGGAAATTCGCTACCGCTGGCTCGAATCGAATCTGTCTGGTGCTTTTATGATCATCTTTGCATTCTTTACGGCCAGGTACGCAGTTAAATTTGCTGATAAGAAGAAGCATATTCTGGACCCGGCCAGAAGGAAAACGAAGAAGGTCACATCACAAAGCCTTGTTAAGGAACTATTGTTTTTAACGCGATTCATCAAGCATCCGATTGATAGTGTCTATTATTTGAAAAACTATGAACGTGTATCGATATTATCCGCAAGCCTATTGTATCTTGTTCTGGTAGTGGAATACTTATTGACGATCTATTGGACGGGCTTTTTGTTCACTAATAGAATATTGGAAAACGTCAACATCTTTTTTGAGATCGGTACCGTTCTGCTCCCGCTGTTATTATTCATTGTCGTCAACTATTTGGTTAGTACGATTACAGACGGAGAAGGAAAATTCAGGGACGTTTATATTGGTACGATTTACTCGCTGGCCCCGGTTATTTTATTTTTACTGCCGGTGACACTGATCTCAAATGTACTTACTTTCAACGAAGCGTTCATTTATACATTTTCGATGCAAATCATCATCGTCTGGTCGATCATTATTTTGTTTACTACGATCAAAGAAGTGCATGACTTTACCTTCTGGGGGACAGTCAGAAACATTCTGGTCACCTTGTTCGGCATGTTCCTTACCGTACTTGTTTTCTTTGTTCTTTATGTATTATTCGACCAGGTAATTGACTTCGTAACTTCAATCATTGAGGAGGTGCTGCTTCGTGTCTAACAAATGGAAATGGATGGTACTTGTCGTTGTCCTATTGTTTCCTATCCAAGTAATCGCCGATTCTCTGATGGATGATGAGCCAGATACAGATATCACGGAAGAGCAGGAAAAGCGTTCGAATGAAATGCTTCGTTATCAATCAAACCAGTACACCCAGCCGGAAGATGAGGAAGCGACCGTAGTTAATGACGTCTCGCTCGATGGTTATGAGCAGGTGGCAGAGAATGATCGCCTTGCTCTTTATGTAGAACCGGAGTCCTTGGCACTTAAGATTAAAAATAAACATACCGGTTATCTATGGAGTTCGGGTCTTGAAGAAGGCAAAGAATATAATTTGAACAATACCTGGTCGCAAATGGCACATTCGGCGATAACCATTGATTATATCGATGACAAAGATAAATCGTCTACCGAGAGCATTTTGTCTAATGAATCTGAAGTGTCGCTGACCAAACAGGACAACGGCTTCTCAGCGAAAGTTGCATTTGAAGACGCAGAAATCACGGTTCAATTGGACGTCCACTTAGATGGCGATTCGATTGAAATCCATGTTCCGCAAGACGGGATTGAAGAGGGTGAAAACAAACTCGCCACCATGCGGCTTTACCCATTCTTAGGTGCTGTCGAAGGTACGGACACGGATGGTTACCTGTTTATCCCGGACGGAAGCGGGGCTCTCATGCGCTTCGATGAAAAACAAGTGCAGTCGATGGCTCCGTATCGAGCGTCCATATATGGGGATGACGAAGGATTCAAACGGACGGCCAAGGAAGAAGGCGAAGACATCCAAGTGAATCCTGCTCAAAAAATAACGATGCCAGTGTATGGCGTGACGAACGGAGTCGATGAGAACGGTTTTATCAATGTGATTGATGAAGGAAAAGCGTTCGCAGATATCATCGCCTATCCATCGGGTATCGCCACTGACTTCCATTGGATTACGGCCCAGTATAATTACCGCTATCAATATTATCAGCCAACCAGTCAAAATATGAGTGGCTATAATGTCTACCAGGAAGAAAGAAATAAATTCGATGTGAACGAACGCATTACGTTTCTTGAGGATAAAGCAGCTAATTATGTCGGGATGGCTCAAGCATACCAGCAATACCTGATTGATCAGGAGATGCTCACTGCCCGGAAAGATCAGGCAGATATCCGATTGGAATTTTTAGGCGGGGAAGTGAAAAGCGGGTTGTTGCGGGATTCTGTCCAGCCAATGACGAAAGTAACAGACCTGCCAGACTATGTGGAACGTTTGAAACAACAGGAAGTAGAGGATATGCATGTCATTTACCGCGGCTGGACAGAAGGCGGATATACAGGGACACTTCCGAAGAAATTTCCGTTTGAAAATGAATTGGGCAGTGACGCCGAGTTCGAAAAGGTGAATGACTTTTTCAAAGATCACGAGATTCCGCTTTATTATTATACGGATTACACCAAGGCCTATGAAGGAGCGTCCGGTTTTTCCGGAAAGACAGATATTGCAAGAAAAATAAGTAAGGAAACAATGGGAGGAAAAGATGGAGAGGCAGATTTTTATTACCTCAGTCCATTAAAATCATTGGAAATAGCAAAGGATGACCTTTCCGAATATGAGAAAAACGGTATGGATAACTTAGCGGTCGATTCCAGTGCGAATCTTTTATTCTCTGATTTTAACCACGATGCACTGCGGCCGGAAGTGATGGAAGTCTACCAGGAAATGTTTGAAGAATTGCAGACATCTGTAGATTCTCTCTCATTATACAAACCGAATGATTATTTACTTTCTGAAGCGGATCGTTACCTGGATATTCCGCTGTACTCGTCCAATTATAGTTTTGTGACGGATACGGTTCCCTTTTTGCAAATTGTGTTGAAAGGCTATATTCCTTATTACGCTTCCTTTTCTAATTTCCAGTATAGTCCCGAAGATGAAGTGCTGCGCATGATTGAGTATGGTGCCTATCCTTCGTTCTACTTGACGACGGAACCTTCTCACCAGTTGATGCATACGCCTTCTGAGGACCTCTATACCTCCCAGTTCCAGGATTGGGAGAAAGCGATTGTCGATCAATACAAAATGGTGAAAGAAAGCCTGGGACAAGTGGAAGGGGAGACTATCACGTTCCGGAAGGTCCATGACACAGGGGTTGTGGAAGTCGGTTATTCGAACGGAAAATCGATTATTGTCAATTATACTAATGAGGATATAAACATAGAGGGAACCGAAGTGAAAGCCAAAGGATATAAGGTTACCGACCGGGGGAATCAATCATGAAGCAAATGTCACTGAAAAAGAAGCGAAGTCTGATGGGAATCTCATTTTTATCTCCCTGGATCATCGGGTTCCTTGTATTTACGGCATTTCCGCTCGTTTATTCTCTGTTCCTCAGTTTTCAAAAGGTGAAAATCACACCAAGTGGTATAAAAACCGATTTCATCAAATTTGAAAACTACGTCTATGCCTTTACTGTGGATAGTCAATTCACAACAATATTGCTTAAGTTTCTCCGAGAGCTGCTCATTTCGACGCCGATCATCATCGTGTTCTCTTTGATTATTGCGTTGTTATTGAATCAGCCGATCCGAATGAAAGGTTTCTTCCGGACGATATTCTTTCTCCCTGTTATCATTGCCAGCGGCCCGGTAATCACGGACTTGATGGCCCAGGATGTCACATCGATTCCTTCGGTTGAGGAATATGCCATTTTTGCCACGGTGTTAGCGAGTACAGGCGGGTTACTGAATACGATTCTCGTGTACTTGATGGATAATTTAATCATCATTCTCTGGTATTCAGGCGTCCAAATATTAATATTCTTAGCAGCGTTGCAGAAGACGGACAAGCAAATTTATGAAGCAGCAAAAATTGACGGTGCTTCCAACTGGGAGTGTTTTTGGAAAGTGACCTTACCAACGCTATATCCGATGATCATCGTTAATCTGATCTACACGATCGTCACCTACTCGGTATTCGCATTGAATCCAGTAGTAGACCATATCCAGGCCAATATGTTCGAAATTTCAACCGGATTTGGTTACGCTTCGGCGTTATCTTGGATGTACTTTCTCGTCATTGCCTTCGTATTAGCTGTCAGTGTTGGAGTCATGGCTGTCAGGGGCAATAAGAAGTACAGTTAAAGGAGGGATCACTTATGCTGGATACCAAACTATCACACGATCAGAAAAAAAGAATAGATAAATATTCTTCCAAAGCGAAGGCTAATCTATTAGGGGTACAAGGAAATAACGGGCTGTTGTTTAAGCTTGCTGTCTATAGTCTCCTGATCGGGATAGGATTCGTCTATCTCTATCCGATCATTTATATGGGATCCTATAGCTTCAAGTCGTTGGAAGATTTATTGAATCCATTGATCAGCTGGATTCCATCCACATTTTATACTGAAAATTATCAGGTCGCCTACAATGTGTTGAACCTATTTCCTACACTGCTGGAAACGCTGTATGTAACAGTGATACCAGCACTTGCCCAGACAGCGGTGGCGGCCGTAATCGGGTACGGGTTTGCCAGGTTTGAATTTCCGCTCAAAAAAATATTATTAGGGCTGGTACTGATCACGTTTATCATACCGCCTCAGGTGCTGTTGATACCGAGGTATGTGTTTTTCAATGAGCTGGAGTTGATCGGTAGTATTCTCGCCTTCTTACTTCCGGCTTTGTTCGGGCAAGGCTTGAACAGTGCGATATTCATCCTGATTTTCTATCAGTTTTTCCGGATGATGCCAAAGGCACTGGAAGAAGCGGCGCATTTAGATGGGGCAGGGAACTTCCGTATTTTCATGACGATTGCGATTCCGATGGCTGTTCCGGCAATCATCATTTCCTTCCTCTTTTCGTTTGTATGGTATTGGAATGAAACAGCGCTCGCCAGTCTCTACTTTGGGAATGCGCTGACGACGTTACCGATTGAGTTAGGGAAGTTTAATGCGACGTTTGAGCAGTTGTACGCCGGAGACACCAACACGCAGAACATCAACGAAGGGATCAGTATGGCCGGGACAATGCTTTCGATTTTGCCGCTTTTGATTGTCTATTTCTTTACGCAAAAATGGTTTGTTGAAGGAGTGGACCGTTCCGGTATTACAGGAGAGTAACAACATTTCCATCTTGCTGGGTTCCATTACCCAACTGGGAGGAGCGGGTCAGGGAAAGCGAGTCGTTTCCCTGGACCGCTATTTTCATTATGGAAATGGAACCAAATGTCTCCTAAGTATCATATATCAGATTTTTTTATCTAGTAATTGAAACGTTTCAATTAATAAACATAAACGGAGGAATGCGCAGTGTCGATAACGATAGATTCTACTATTAAACTGACAGCGGGAGATTATTGTTTTTCCTTTTTACCGAGTGGGGATATTCAGGAAGCAACTTTCCATTCTGTGATGATCAACCAGCTGATATCTAATCCTGTGGATGGCTCGTTGAATAATCTTTACTTACGAATCCATGAGGAAAATGGCATTCAAGCCTATCCATTACTAGGGGTAGCTTCTCAAAGTGAAGTGGCATTCGGAGAAGGCCAGGTGACGTGGACAGGTACGATTGAAGACATCGACTATACCGTTGATTTTCATTTGACGGATCACGGTGTCTGGTTCTGGGAGGTCAACGTCGAGGGCGATGGGCAAGAAATCGACGTCATATATGGGCAGGATATCGGGATAGCGGAAAAAGGTGCCCTAAGAAATAATGAAGCATACATATCCCAATATATCGACCATCAGATTTTTGAAGATGAACAGAAAGGCTATGTCGTCTGTTCCCGGCAAAACCAACAGCAGTCGTCCGGTTTTCCTTATTTGCAGCAGGGTTCGCTGACATCCACAGTCGGGTATGCAACCGACGGATTCCAGTTCTTCGGGAAATCTTATAAAGAAACAGATCGACCGGCAGCTTTAGCTGAATCGACGCTTCCTAATGAAGTGTATCAATATGAATTTGCCTATACTGCATTGCAATCAGAAAAAGTGACACTGGCCGGTTCCAGCCAGTTTGTCTTCTATGGGTATTTCCGGGGAAATCATGAAGAGGCAGTAAGTGAATTGGAATACCAGGATATCGTTTCGGAAGCCTGGACACAGGTGAAAACAAAGGAAGTTTCGACGAAAACACCTGCCGAGAAGGTGAGAAAAACTTCTGACATCGAAAGCAATATCGTCGGGGAAACGATGAGCACCGATGATATCAACCACTATTATCCGAACCGCCATCAGGAAGAATGGGACGGAAACGAATTGCTGTCCTTCTTTACCGACACCCACGAGCATGTGGTGTTAAAAGAAAAAGAGCTACTGGTGGAACGCCCGCACGGACATATCATCATGTCGGGTTACAATGACCAGCTCAAAGAAGATACGATTACGTCAACCTCATGGATGTACGGCATTTTCAATGCGCAGACGGTTGTCGGCAATACTAACTTTAACAAACTATTAACCAATGCACGCAATGCGCTTAATGTGATGAAAACGTCAGGACAGCGTATTTATGTCGAGATAAATGGATCTTATCAACTGCTGACATTGCCGTCTGTCTATGAAGTCGGGTTCAATTATGCCCGCTGGTACTATAAAACTGATAAAGAGACGTTCATCATTACCAGCTATACAATCTTAGATACACCGGAAGTTCGTTTACAATTCGAAACAGAAAGCGGGAAAGCGTACCGCTACCTGGTGACTAATCAAGTTGTCATGCATCCGAATGAATATGAGGTGCCGTATCAGGTTGATAGAGACGGTCAAGTGATTACCATTACTGCAGACGATTCTTCCATGAACGCTGGCATTTACCCGGATCTTACCTACAAGCTTCATGTGGAAGGAGCTTCATTTGATTTAGTAGATGAACAAAAGCTTGCTACGAATGTAAAACTAGGAGCAGCTTCCCTTGTAATCTGTGAACTGGAAGCTTCCAGTGACTGGAGCATGATTTTGCAAGGTCAACTTCACGGGAAAGAGCTGCCTGTCGAGGAACGATCAGCAGAAGAAGAAATCGAGAGATATCGCAGCTATTATCGTGATGTGATGAACGGTTTCCGACTTTCCGGCAAAGGTGAACTTACGGAAGAAATGAATAAGGTCAACGCACTGGCCTGGTGGTACACCCATAATATGCTCGTTCATTTCTCTGTCCCTCATGGCCTGGAACAATATAGCGGAGCAGCCTGGGGTACACGGGATGTTTGTCAGGGGCCGACGGAATATTTCATGGCAACGCAAAACTATGCATCAGTCAAGGAAATTATTAAGAAGGTATATACGCATCAATTTGAAGAAGACGGAAACTGGCCGCAATGGTTCATGTTCGATAAGTACGCGCATATTCAGGCAGGAGAGAGCCACGGGGATGTCATTGTCTGGCCTTTAAAAATATTAGCTGATTACTTACAGGCAACAGGGGATTATCAACTGCTGGAAGAAAAGGTGCCTTATACGAAGCGGGACGAAGGGTTTGTGCTGACAGAAGAGACAGCAACGATTCTTGATCACGCGAAAAAAGAGATCAATTACATCCAAGAACATTTCCTCCATGATACGTATTTATCTTCTTATGGTGATGGGGATTGGGATGATACCCTGCAGCCTGCGAACGCCCAGTTGAAGCAGTTCATGGTGAGCAGCTGGACTGTAGCCCTGACGTATCAAGTGGTGGATAAGCTTGCTGAAGTACTCGAAACTTTCGACGAACAGTATGCTGGAGAACTAGCCTCTATCGCCACGGGTATTGAAAAAGATTATAAGAAATACATCCTGAAAACAGATGTGTTGCCAGGGTTTGTCTATATGGAACAGCCAGGAGAAGCAGAAATGATGCTTCACCCGGATGACACAAAAACAGGTATCGACTATCGTCTGCTGCCAATGCAGCGAAGCATCATCAGTGAATTGCTGAATGCGGAACAGGCAGAGAAACACTATCAATTGATCAAGGAAAAACTTTATTGTCCTGATGGTGTACGGTTGATGAACCGTCCTGCTAATTATGTCGGGGGAGTCAGCACACATTTCAAACGTGCCGAACAAGCATCCAATTTCGGCCGTGAAATCGGGCTGCAATATGTCCATGCCCATATCCGTTACGTTGAGGCAATGGCGAAACTTGGAAAAGAAGAGGAAGTGTGGCAGGGGCTGCAAATGATTAATCCGATCGGAATCAGAGACGTCGTCCCTAATGCGGAAATCAGACAAAGCAATGCCTACTTCAGCAGTTCAGATGGGAAGTTCAACACACGTTATGAAGCGGAAGAAAACTTTGACAAGCTGCGTGACGGTTCCGTTCCTGTCAAAGGCGGATGGCGCATCTATTCCAGCGGGCCTGGCATCTATATGAACCAACTGATCTCCAATTGCCTCGGTATTCGCGAGGAAGGAGGCGACCTTGTCATCGATCCGGTACTTCCGGACGATTTTGACAGATTGACGTTTGATTTCCAATGGCATGATAAAGCGGTCACCTTTGTCTATCACCTTAACAATGAAGAAAAACATGTCGCCATCAATGGTGAGCCCGTAGAAAAAGCTGAACGGCTCAAGAATGCCTACCGCAAAGGCGGCGTCAGAATCAGCAGCGAGGAAGTCGGAAGTAAACTGGATAAAGAAAGTAATGTAATCGATATTTACCTATAAATTAGCTGATGGAGCCTCCTATTCTGTGAATAGGTGGCCTCATCCATAATTTTTTCACAAGGAGGGGGAAGGTAACGTGATTGAGATCAAGGATAAACAGATTGTGATTGATGGAGAACCGAAAATTATTATGTGCGGGGAAATCCATTATTACCGCCTGGATCCTGCAGATTGGCAGGATCGTATTGATAAGCTGAAAGATACCGGATGTAATGCTGTCGCTTCCTATGTTCCCTGGCTTGCCCATGAGGAATTTGAAGGGGAGATTGATCTGTATGGAAAAACACGGCCGGAATTAGATTTAGCAGGGTTCATCGATTTATGTGCAGAAAATGATCTTTATTTTTTCTTGCGACCAGGGCCATTCATCATGGCAGAAATGAAAAATGAAGGAATCCCTTACTGGGTCATCGACAAGCATCCGGAAATTGTGCCAATAACATGGGATGGAAAGAAAACATTAGCGAAGACCCTGGATTACATGGCACCGAACTTTTTGAAAGAAACAAAGAAATGGTATCAGGGTGTCATGGAACTCGCTGTTCCTCGGCTGCAAACCAATGGCGGAAACATTATCGGCATCCAGCTGGACAATGAAGTCGGGATGCTTTCCTGGGTCAGTAATTGTCCGGATTTGACCGACCATGTTATACGTGATTTTGTGGGATGGCTGAAAGAGCGTTATGATGAAGCGGCCATTAAGGAACGTTATCCGTTTCTACTGGAGGACTCCGAAGCGTGTTTTACAGCGATACGGTCACCGAAAGAGCAATACGCAGCAGAACTTCATATTGATCTCGGCTATTATATGCGGCACCGCTTCGCCAACTATATAGCAACATTAAGGGAGTATGCAGAAGCGTTCGGTGTCAAAGGTGTTCCGTTTGTCGTCAACATCCATGGAACAGGGGGCGGCCGGGGTTTCACCTATCCGATTGGCATCAGCCAGTTGTATGAATCCTATACCCAGGCGCCTGGTTACCTGTCGGGGTCGGACATTTATTTTGGCGACTTGAATATGGAAAGTTTTCAGGATCTTTATTTGATCAATGGTTTTATGGATGCTGTCCATAACCCGGACCAGCCGTTGACTTCTGTTGAATTTAATTGTGGGGATGGCAACTTCGGCAACAACTTCAGTGGCCGTATGGACCCTTCAGCTTCTGACTTCAAAGCAAGAATGTGCATCGCACAGGGCAATCGTCTGATCAACTATTATCTAATGACTGGAGGAAGAAACTATCGGCTAAGCGAAAAGCGGGATGACGGCAATGACAGAATCGCTTCCACCGGGGAACGTCATGGTTTTGCTGCCCCTATCAGCCCGGAAGGTGAACTGAATTATACGTTCCCGAGAATGGCCCGTTCGATACAAACCATCATGGCGGTTTCCGATAAGCTTGTTGTCATGGAGGAGGAACGTGATGATGTAGCATTCGCCTTCATACCGGACTACTATATGACGGAAGCGTGCTATCACGACAGTGTGAAGGTGAGAGAAATCCACCAGAACTTAGCGGCAAACCGATCAACAGCGGCATGGGAAAACATGGCCCGCGCCATGCTGCTTGCTGGTTATCGCTATGGTTCCGTAGATATCCAGAATAAAGCCCTGGATGTATTGGAAACGCCTGTACTTGCTATTCCTTCCGCTCGTTATATGGCGGAGCCTGTGCAGGAAAAACTAGTTGATTATTTAAACAATGGTGGCGGCCTGCTCCTTTACGGGGAAGTCCCTACCCATGATATGGAAGGAAGCCCTTGTAATCTATTGGCGAACGCTTTGGGAGTACAGCCAACGGGGATTAGTCAGGCAGGACCAGCCTATGATTTATCCATTTATGCAGATGGCTGGGCAAAAGACCGTGCGGAATTGCGTGTGCATAAAGCCCAGGTCTTTGATATCGCAGAACAAGCCGAGCCATTATTCCGTGTCTATGGAACAGATGAGGTGTGCGGTTTTGATACTGAAGCAGGAAAAGGCAGGGCAATCGTGATTGCGGCTCCTTATACGTGTGATATAAACTTTTTCAGAACTGCTATTGAGAAGCTGGGTGCGAAGGCAAGCCTGACGAATGACAGCAAGTATCATGGCGTATTCATGACGTCTACTGCTACAAAAGAAGGCGAAAGGTTCATTCACCTACTTAATTTAGATGGCTTTGATAAAGAGTTGCATGTCTATGAAAAAGGTAATCCGTTGTTTGACGGTCGCAAGCTGGAGTTACACGCGAAGGAAGGATTGATGCTTCCTATCGATATGGTATTTGGTGATGTGGAAATCAGTTATTCGACTGCTGAAATAATGAAGGTCGCTGATGATGCTATCCAGTTTCGACTTACCCAGTCTGAAGATGTGATCGCCTTAAAGACGGATCGTGATATAGGTGCAAGTGAAGATTATACGGTTTATCAAAAAAGCGACGTGACTTATATTCATTCGAAGAAGCATGCGAAAGTGGATGATCGACTAGTGGTGAAGTTTCTATAGTTTCAGAGTATTTCGGTTTAATTATAGAAAGTAATAGAAAGGAAGATTACTATGAAAATCCTTTACATTGATATTGATTCTCTCCGTCCAGACCACCTGGGAGTGTATGGCTATCACCGGAACACATCACCGAATATTGATCGCATCGCAGAAAAAGGGGTAAGGTTCACTAATTATTACGCATCCGATGCACCCTGCGCCCCGTCACGAAATGCCATGTTCAATTCGAGGTTCGGTATCCATACCGGGTCGATCAACCATGGCGGATTGAATGCAGACGTTCAGCCGATCGGGATAGATCGTCCCTTCAACCATCACCATAGTCCCTATCAGGCTTGGGTGGAGGAACTTCGCTTCAAAGGTCACCATACCGCTATGATCAGTCCGTTTCCTGGCCGTCATGCCAAGTGGAACGTGCTGGAAGGGTTCCTCGAAATGCATGATACAGGCAAGCATGCCGGAGAAACAGCTGGAGATGTTTCATCCGAGGCATTGAGATGGATCAAAGGAAGAGGTACGGAAAAAGAAGACTGGTTCTTGTATTTGAATTTCTGGGACCCCCATACGCCTTACCGCACACCTGAAGAATACGGCAATCCATTTGAAAAAGATCCGGCCCCAGATTGGCTCACTGATGAAATGATCGCGGAACACCGGGAAAGCTTCGGCCCGATGAGCGCCCGGGAAATTCCATCCAATCACTTGATGCCGAATCTTCCAGAGGAAATTACCTCTGTCGAAGATTTTAAACAATGGATCGATGGATATGATACCGCGATCCGTCACGTGGACGATCATATCGGCATGCTGCTTGATGCCCTGGAAGAAGAGGGAATGTTAGAAGAGACGATGATTATCATTTCTGCCGATCATGGGGAAAACCAGGGTGAGCTGAATGTTTACGGTGATCACCAGACGGCAGACCATATTACCAGCCGGATCCCGTTGATCATGTCAGGACCAGATCTAAAAGAAGGACATGTCGATGAGGACTTCCATTATCAGATTGATATTGGCCCGACAGTGACAGAACTTGTTGGAGGGGAATTGCGTGATCGATGGGACGGCACGAGTTTTCTGCCTGCCATTACAAAAGGAGAAGAAGCAGGACGTCCTTACCTTGTCGTCAGTCAGGCGGCATGGAGCTGTCAGCGAGGTGTCCGTTTCGATAATTGGATCTTGATTCGGACTTACCATGATGGATTAAAAGACTTCCCTGAGCTAATGCTGTTTGATATCGAAAATGATCCCCATGAAACTACCAATCTAGCTAATGAAAAGCCGGAAATAGTAGGAGAAGGCTTACGGCTGCTGGATGAGTGGGTAACTGAGCAGATGGCGAGCTCCGATTCACCAACCGATCCGATGTGGAATGTCATCCATGAGGGAGGACCTTTTCATACGAGAGGCAATTATCATAATTATGTAGAAAGACTTCGGAAAGAAGGCCGTAATGATGCGGCAGACCGTTTGGAACAACGCCATCAAAAATTTCAAAAGATCTATAATAGATTAAGGGAGTAGTGGACTTGTGACGAAAACGACAGAGTTTTATACAAAGTTGCCAGAACAAGTAAAAGATTTTTTCGACCGACAATATGAAGATTCCTATCGCCTGTTGGATGCATCCCGTCACCCTAAGACGGGGCTGTATGCAGATAGTTACCGAACATTGGAGGACAACCCGGAATCGAAATCTTCGATAGCTGCTACAGGTGTAGGCTTGATCGGCCTGTGTGTCGCTGATATGGAAGGCTGGGATAACCAAGCCGCAGAAAAAGCTATGTTAACAATAAAAACTGCTCTCGGGAAAACGAAAGGCTGCCAGCCCGCGCGTGATGAGCAAACCTGGTTTTTCGCTCACTTTGTAGATATGGAGACAGGGGAGAATCTGCATTCTGAAATTTCGACGATTGATACTTCTTTGTTAGTTGCCGGAGCCCTTTTTGCAGGCCAGCATTTTAAGGACACAGAGCCTGAAATTGACGCTTTGGCAAGTGAACTTTTGAATCAAATCGACTGGAGCGTAGTAGTCGCTGATATCGAGACCGGATCGATCCATATGGTTGTGAAGGACGGCGAAGGAACCTTGCCGCTTCCGGCTTATAATGAATATGTTTTAGTAGCCCATCTGGCCATGTTGGGTCAGCCTGATAACAAAGCTGTTCAGGACTTGTGGCAAAACAACTTTTCCGAAGAAAAAATGACCGACTTGCCGCAAGTCGACTTCCGCGGCTTTTCAGTCCTGACAGATACCAACGGGGAACATGGAAAAGATTCGTTCCTGTCATCGTTTGTCCATCAATTTCCATTCTACCTTGTGCCGGAATACGCGGAAAGCGCTGTTTACCGGGAGTTTTACCACAATGCCTGCATGGCCGATCGCTTAAAATGGAAAGAGCGAGCTGATGTGCCATCCTATGTATGGGGATATGGTGCCGGCCCTAACGATGGGTTGCACGGCGGATACCATGCTGATCAGGTCAATAACTCACCAGGGGATATAGCTTCCGCCTATATCGTGGGAGGTTTTCTCCCGGTCTATCCTGGGGGAATCTATGATTTATATGCACTCTATCAAAATCATCTGCCATATGACCGGTACACGAATGAGGAAGACAAAGAAGATGAGAAAAAACTTCGTGCCGCCTATCGCTATGGATTACACCGCTATTCCTGGTGGCATCTCAATCAGCCCGATCGCTGGTATCCAGCCAAGGTTACGTTGATCGATTGGAGTTCGATGCTATATGGATTCACGGCTTTCAAACGCGGGATGTCATTTTTTACAACTCGATTGAAGAGCAAGGTAAATGAATAGGAGATAGTGTTCCATTACCCTAACTGCCCCACTCCTCGAAGTAGGGTAATGGAACCCATCTGCTTTTAGTATCAAATGTTGGAAGGTGGGTGTGCAAATGGATATGAAACTAGTAACATTCAACTTAAGGGTAGATCTCCCCCAGGATGGTGAAAATTCCTGGGCTAATAGGATAGACAAAGCAGTCAAAATGATTCGAAAGCATGAACCGGTGGTGTTCGGAGCACAGGAAGCTTTATTACCGATGATCCAAGACCTGGAAGAAGCCTTATCTCACTATTGCTGGATTGGGGAAGGCAGGCGAGGCGGGATGAGCGATGAATTCTGTCCGATATTTTATGATTATCGTAAGCTGGAGATGGTAGACTCAGGACAATTCTGGCTCTCTGAACAGCCGGAGGTCCCTGACAGCGTCAGCTGGAAAAGTGACTTTCCAAGGATATGTACCTGGGGGGTTTTTCGATTTGTAGAGATACCACATAAGGAATTTATTGTTTATAACACCCACCTTGACCATGTGAGCCAGCAGGCGAGGGAAAATGGCATCGTTTTGATTTGGGAAAGGCTTCGTAGCCATTACATAGAAAAGAAAGTCCCGATTGTTTTGATGGGGGATCTGAATAGTAAACCTGATAATAAAGTAGTTCAATTTTTACGCGGGAAATTATCACTTAAAGGAGATACGTGCCAATTGCAGGATGCTTATCACTGGCTGGATGGTAAACCCGGACGGACATTCCACGAGTTTGAAGGTGGTACGGAAGGGGAGCCGATCGATTATGTTTTTAGCGCCCAAGAGATCGAGGTAATAAAAACAGAGATTGATAGAACTTCCTATGATGGCAGGTTTCCATCCGATCATTACCCAGTCATTACTCACGTGTCATTTTAGGAAAATGCATCATGAAAGGAGGAGATAATCATGAGGGAAGAACCGAAAAACAAACCATCCTGTTGTGCAGCGAGCAGGGCTGATTCTGATGCAACATCACCCGAAGTACGCACGAGCAATGCTCGGAGTACTACAGAAGAAACCAAGTTTAAGGATAAAATGGTATTCTTGCCCGCTGGTGACTTTTTAATGGGAACGGATGATAAAGAAGGAGTTCCGGGGGATGGGGAAGGTCCCGTAAGAAAAGTGACAGTAGATTCTTTTTATATGGATAGCCATACCGTGACTAATAGAGAATTCCAGCAATTTGCAGAGGAAACCGGATATAAGACAGAAGCTGAACAATATGGCTGGTCATTTGTTTTTTACCAGTTCGTCCCTGATGATTTTCCCTATAAGGTACAACAAGTGCCAAATACTCCATGGTGGCTCGCAACAGAAGGAGCCTTCTGGTTCCAGCCTGAAGGACCTGGTTCTACGATTAAGGAACGGATGGACCACCCAGTCATCCATGTATCCTGGAACGATGCGGTTGCTTTTTGTGATTGGGCCGGGAAGCGGTTGCCTACCGAAGCAGAATGGGAATATGCAGCGCGTGGAGGATTGGAACAAAAACGCTATCCATGGGGGGACGAGCTGACTCCAAATGGGGAACATTACTGTAACATCTGGCAGGGCAAATTTCCAAAAGAAAATACCAAAGAAGATGGATACATGGGAACAGCCCCAGTTACAGCTTTTCCGGCTAACGGTTTTGGACTCTACCAAGTGTCAGGAAATGTATGGGAGTGGTGCTCGGATTCTTTTCAGAGCAAGGGACGTGCTACTTCACCATCATCTAAAGTGATGCGGGGAGGTTCCTATCTTTGTCATAAATCCTACTGCAATCGTTATCGTGTAGCGGCGCGCACCTCTAACACGGTTGATAGTTCTACAGGTAATATCGGGTTTCGTTGTGTAATGGATAGATAACTTTGATGATTCAGGAAAAGACTTATCAGCGATTGAAAGTTTGTTAAAGAACACAGAGAAAAAGTGGGCTTCCAGCACGTGGATGCCCACTTTTTATTATTTCAATTTTTTCATCAATGGTTCTAATTCTTCGCCGTTGGTTGCGATGACACGTTTATACCATTCGAAGGAATCCTTCTTCGTACGTTTCATGGTGCCGTTTCCTTCATTATCACGATCGACATGGATCATCCCGTAGCGTTTTTTCATTTCGCCTGTCGTGAATGAAACGATATCGATGATGCCCCATGGTGTGTAGCCAAGGAGATCGACGCCATCATAAATAACGGCTTTTTCAAGCTCTTCGATGTGTGCTTTCAGGTAATTGATGCGATCCTGGTCGTGGATAGAACCATCTGCTTCGATCGTATCAACAGCGCCAAAGCCATTTTCAACGATAAAAAGTGGAATCTGGTAGCGATCGTACAAGCGGTTCAACGCGTAACGTAATCCAACCGGGTCGATGGTCCAGCCCCAGTCGCTCGCTTTCAGGTAAGGATTTTCTACGCCATTTGGCAAGGCTCCATTTACTATATCTCCGGTATTATCTTTTTTAACATCACTTTTCACCGTGGTAGACATGTAGTAGCTGAAGCCAAGGTAATCAACCGTACCGTTTTGCAAAATCTTATCATCGCCATCTTCGAACTTGATGTCGAAACTTTCCCGTTCAAATTCCTTTAACGCATAGTTTGGATAGTAACCGCGAACCTGAACATCCGGAAAGAAATAACGCTGTCGCATCAGTTCTTCGGCCAGCATGACATCTTCAGGGTTAGAGGAATAAGGGTAGATTGGCACATGGGATACCATCGCACCAATCTCGAAATCCGAATTGATTTCTTTCCCTTTTGCTACAGCGAGGGCGCTCGCGAGCAGCTCATGGTGACCCGCCTGGTACATCACTTCTTTTGCGTTTTCGCCTTCGTTTACGGTAACGCCTGAATTGGTCCATAAGAACAATGGATTGTCGACATCCATTTTGTTGTTGATTTCGTTAAACGTCATCCAGTATTTCACTTTATTTTTGTAACGGTTAAAGCAAGTCTCGGCGAACTTTTCGAAAAAGCCGACGACCTTTCTGCTGCGGAAACCGCCATATTCTCTCGCTAAATGAAGCGGCATTTCGAAGTGGGACAGGGTGATGACCGGTTCGATGCCATGTTTAATCAGTTCATCGAAAACATCATCATAGAATTGCAGTCCTTCTTCATTTGGTTCGTCCTCATCACCGTTCGGAAAAATACGGCTCCAGCCAATCGAGGTGCGCAGGCATTTCAACCCCATTTCTGCGAATAGCGCGATGTCTTCTTTATAGTGATGGTAAAAATCGATTGCTTCGTGGTTTGGATAGAACTCATCTTCTTCAATCGTTTGGGTGATTTTCCGTGGTACCCCGTGGGCTCCTGCCGTCATGACGTCGACGACGCTCGGCCCTTTACCGCCTTTATTCCATCCGCCTTCAAACTGATGGGCGGCTAATGCGCCGCCCCATAAGAAATCTTTCGGCATGTTTTTCATCGTAATCATCCTCCTTTTTTTATTTAACCACAGTAAGTACTTTTTCGTTTGATGTGAAAGCCGCAGCTTCTTCAATAATGACTTCTTCGTAATCCCCGGCATTGGTAATGATGACTGGTGTAATGGCAGACAAACCTTCATTTTCTATTAATTTAGCATCAAAATGGACCAGGCGATCACCTTTGTTAAATTCATCGCCTTCTTTTACGTGCAGCGTGAATGGTTTTCCTTCTAATTTAACGGTATCTAACCCGATATGAATCAGAAGCTCCACCCCAGTTTTAGAACGTAGGCCTATGGCGTGTTTGGTAGGAGCTACCATGACAATCGTTCCTTCAAAAGGTGCATAGACATTGGTATCAGATGGCTGGATAGCGATCCCCTGACCCATCGCACCAGAGCTGAATACTTCATCGGGCACTTCAGAAAGCGGAATGACTTGACCGGTTAGAGGAGCGGTTAATATTTCTTCGTTATTTTCAGGCTGATTTTGTTCTGGGGTGCTTGTCATCTCCTCTTGCTCCTGTACAAGACTTTCATCTCCAGCTTCTTTCGCAGAGTCTTCCCCATAACCGAAAATTTGAATCAATACGACTGGAAGAATGATAGCAATTAAAACGCCTAGCAGGATGCCCCATATGGAAAGGGGATAGGCATCATCGATTCCGTTTACTAAAGTTAATGGTCCTGGCAAACCCGCGTAGGCAAAATAGTAGGGGTTGAAAAAGCTGGCAGCGATAGCACCGACGGCTCCGGAAATACAGCCAAATATAAACGGCTTCTTAAATCGTAGTGTGATCCCGTAAATAGATGGTTCTGTAATACCGAATATACCGGTAATCCCTGCGGAAGTGCCGACTTTCCGTATCTCCCGGCTTTTTGTTTTGAGAATAACACCAAGCACTGCTCCTACTTGTGCGATTACGGCGATTGTCTGATAGGCCTGGAATGAATCACGGCCATATAAATCGAAGTTGGCTAATACCATCGGTGTGATTCCCCAATGGACACCGAAAATGACTAATACCTGCCAAAAGGCTCCAATAATTGCACCAGCTACAGCAGGGGCATTTTCTGCTAAAAGGTTGTAGCCATCGGCAATAGCGGTTGCTCCTAATGTGGTTACAGGACCGATCAATAGAATAGTTAAAGGAACCATAATCAGGATAGAAAAGAACGGAACAAATAAAGGACGGACAACTTCAGGCATTTTTTTATTTAAGAACCTTTCAAGATAGGAAAGGATCCAGACCAAAAATAGCGGTGGCAGTACGGAAGAAGTATAGACCGTTTCCGTTAAAGGGAGGCCCAGAAAAGTAAGGGTATTTCCTTCCGCAATTTGTGTCGCCATTTCTGACCATGTCGGGCTGACAAGCGCAGCACTACAGGCCACTGCAATGTAGATATTCGTTCTAAAATGCTTCGCTGCAGTCATTGCAATGAAAATAGGTAAAAATACAAATGGTGCCCAGGATATAAAACTCAATACTTGATAAGTGCCTGTATCTACGAAACGGTCCGAAAATAAATTGATTAAAATTAGTGTACCTTGCAAAATACCAGCGGCCGCTAATATGTAAATGAACGGTGCAAAAACAGCGGACATTGTTGCAATGACACGGTTTAATATCGTTCCTTTATTTTCCGCTGTTTCATCGGTTTCATCTACATTAGTCATTCTAGCAAATTCTTCGTATACCTCACCTACATGCTGACCTATGACAACCTGGAATTGTCCATTATTTTCTACGACTGTAATGACTCCGGGCATAGCTGAAACCTTTGCTTTGGCTTCTGGCTTGGAGCGTTTTAACACTAACCGCAATCTTGTTGCACAGCGGGAAACTCCAATAACATTTTCTTCACCGCCTACAGCTTCTAAAACATCTTTTGCCAATTTAGGATAATCTCTCACTTTTTCTGCCAATATAAACCCTCCCTTATTTGCTATACGCTTACATTATAATTGTATCGATACAATTTATCAATAACCAAATAAAAAAATAGGTATGATACAATTTGATTGAATGAGCTTTTAGGAGGGGGTATGCTATAATGGTCTAAGAAAATTAAAGATAAGAGGTATGTTTATGTTGAAATATCAGCAAATTGCCGAAGAAATTGAAAAATATATTGAAGAAAATGAACTGCAGCAAGGGGAAAAGCTTCCGGTCCTGGATACATTAATGAGCCAGTTTGACGCCAGCAAGAGTACCGTGACCAAGTCATTGGATTTATTGGAGAAAAAAGGCGTCGTCTTCCAGGTCAGAGGCAGTGGTATTTTTGTGAGAAGGCACAAAAGGAAAGGGTATATCAGTTTACTTTCCAACCAAGAATTCAAAAAAGATTTAGAAGAATCTCACTTAACTTCTGATGTTATTGAGCTGGACGTGAGAAAACCGACAGCCGAAGCTGCCCGCAACTTGAATCTTGAACTGGATGATGACGTTTATTATGTGAAAAGAGTCCGCTACATCAATGGGCAGACGCTGTGTTTGGAAGAATCATTCTTTAATAAATCGATTGTTACCTACTTGAATAAAGAAATCGTTTCCGAATCCATTTTTAACTATATTCGCGAAGGGCTAGGGTTGAAGGTCGGGTTTTCGGATATGTATCTTCATGTAGGCAAACTCACAGAGAAAGAGGCGGCATATCTCGGGCTTGAAGAAGGAGCGCCAAAACTGGATGTGGAGACGTTGTTTCATTTGACCAACGGGCAGCCGTTCGATTTTTCAATTGTTACTTATAATTACGAGCAATCTCAATTTTTCCTCCAAGCAAATAGCCAGTTATTGTAGCGACAAATGCGAGAGCTTTTCAAAAAGCACATTTTTAGAAGGATAAGAGGGAAAGATTCCATGATTAAATTAGTTTTAACTCACCCGTTTCAGGCTCTCTATTATTAGGGGGTCTTTTTTATTGGAGATATAACCCATAAATGGAAATAGATGTTACACTTCTCAGGTGAGCAACTGTTGAAAAGGGAGTGTTAGTTTTGAAAAAAATCTATGGGTTATGGGCAGGGATCATCCTGTTGGTGCTTGCTGCCGGGTGCGCTAAAGCTGAAAGTGACGAAGTGACGATACAAAAGAACCCGGAATCTGACTATCAAAAAACATTTCAGGACCTTGCGCTAGGCGAGTTAAATGAATACGAGATCCAGTTTCCAAAGGATGCAGATTTGGAAGGAGAAATTTTTGTAGAGGTTTATGAAAATGGAGTAATGCAAGAAAACACTAGTTCTTTATCACTGGATTGGGAGGAAAAAGAGCAAGAAGGCACCTTTGGCGTGGGTTATGTCACATCTCCAATGGAGGAGCCTAGTATGCTCCTGTTTAGTCAGAGTGGCACACTGAGAACCCAGCAGTTAGAGGAAACCAAGTGGAAAGAGTTAAGTATCAGAGGCTGGCAGGATGCCGTTAATGGAGATGAATTGACCTTAAAGCATGGCAAGGAATATATTTTAGGGGCTTATAAAGGAACGACGGGCAACGAAACGAGAATGTATGATTTAACGGCCGAAGAAGAGTTAGAAGAGATGCTGAATGAACATGAATTAGTTTTATTATTCAAAATAAGAATCGATGAAAATGAGCAAAATTAGAAACATAAACAGACTGTTTTAATTATGACATCTTAGCTTGATGGGAGTTCAGCATAACCTCTCACTCCTATAGCATAGTAGACCAAATCAGAGAAACAATAGGTTTGTCATCACCTGTGCGACAAAGTTAGTTTTCATTGTCATTGAATGCGCCTACATTACTCCTCTATGATTAAGTTAGAACGAACTTATGATTATTTTTTTTGAAAGGAAGGGTATAAATGGCGCAATCAAATATTAAAGTTGCGGTACAGAAGTTTGGTAACTTCCTCAGTTCGATGGTTTTGCCGAACATTGGCGCTTTCATTGCGTGGGGACTGATCACGGCACTATTCATTCCGACCGGTTTCTTTCCAAATGAAAAGCTTGCTGAATTAGTTGGTCCGATGGTTACCTATCTCTTGCCGCTGTTGATCGGTTATACAGGAGGTAAGCTGGTTCATGACCAACGTGGCGGTGTAGTAGGTGCGATTGCAACGATGGGTGTGATCGTCGGAGCTCCTGATACGCCTATGTTTATGGGTGCCATGGTCATGGGACCGCTTGGGGCACTCGCCATTAAGAAATTTGACCAGGCGATTGATGGAAAAATCAGATCCGGGTTTGAGATGCTTGTTAACAACTTCTCTGCTGGTATCATAGGTGGCATTCTTGCGATTCTTGCCTACTTAGGCGTAGGACCGGCGGTTGAAGGTTTCACCGATATCCTTGTGGTTGGTGTCGACTGGTTAATAGGTGCTGGACTACTTCCTCTGACCAGTATTCTGATTGAACCTGCAAAAATTCTTTTCTTAAATAACGCAATCAATCACGGGGTCCTATCACCAATCGGTCTGGATCAGGCGCAAGAGACTGGTAAGTCGATCCTTTTCCTTCTAGAGGCTAACCCGGGACCAGGTCTTGGTGTATTGTTGGCTTTCATGTTGTTTGGAAGAGGAACAGCAAAACAGTCAGCTCCAGGTGCAGCGCTTATTCACTTTCTTGGTGGTATTCACGAAATTTACTTCCCTTATGTACTAATGAGACCTATGTTGATTCTGTCGGTCATTCTTGGTGGCATGAGCGGCGTTTTCACACTGGTACTTCTAGGTGGAGGGCTGGGAGCACCTGCCTCCCCAGGTAGTATCCTGGCGATTTCAGCTGTTACCCCCCCTCAGCCAATGGTTTATGTAGCAAACTTTGCAGCGGTTATTGTAGCTACAGCTGTTTCCTTTATCGTTTCTGCTGTTGTCCTTAAAACAGGCAAGCAACAGGATGAGGATATCAATGAAGCTACTCAGAAGATGGAACAAATGAAAGGTAAGAAAAGCTCTGTTGCCGGAAATGTGGCCGAAAAAGAAACAACCGTTCATAACGGAGAGTTCCCACAGGAAGTCAACAAGATTATTTTTGCCTGTGATGCCGGTATGGGATCAAGTGCAATGGGGGCATCCCTGCTGAAAAAGAAAGTAAAAGAAGCTGATCTTGAAGTATCGGTAACTAATACAGCAATCAGTAATATTCCGCAGGATACAGATATCGTCATCACGCAGAAAGAATTAACCCCTCGCGCGAAGGGGAAAATGCCGAATGCTTATCATATTTCTGTCGATAACTTCTTATCAAGCCCTGAGTATGATAAATTGATCGCGAGTCTGCAAAATAAAATAACAGAAGAGCAGGCAGAACTTGTGGAGGAATCCCAAGAAGATGCGGGAGCCGTAGAGTCTGACACACATGAAGATGATGATTTATTATTGGAAGAGAACATCTTCATTGGTAAGGAATTTTCTACAAAAGAAGAAGCGATCCGTTTTGCCGGAGAGGCGTTAGTCAAAGCCGGTTATGTAAAAGACAGCTATGTTGATGCGATGGTGGAAAGGGAAGAAATCACTTCCACTTATATGGGCAATAACGTAGCAATTCCTCATGGGACAGAAGAAGCAAAGAAAGCCGTACTCAAATCAGGATTTACGGTTATCCAAGTGCCAAATGGGGTTGATTTTGACGGAGAGCAAGCCAAAATGATCTTTGGTATCGCCGGAAAAGATGGCACACACCTTGAAATCCTCTCAGGCATTGCAGTAATCTGTTCTGAACAGGAAAATGTCGACCAGATGGTTCAGGCAACGACTGCAAAAGAAATTAAGGACATCATTAACAGCAAATAATTGTGGTTAGAAAGGCGGGATGATTCCTGCCTTTCTGCTGTTGCTTTCCATGCTTTTTCTCTTAAAAGAGGGACATCAAAAAATGAAATGAGTGAGATGTATGTTTATTACCTCAAGGGAAAAATCCATCATTGATTTAATTGTCCGAACATCGGGAAATCATACGGTTCATTCTCTTTCTTCGTTCCTGAATGTGAGCGTGAGAACGATTCAAAGAGACCTGAAATCAATTGAAAAGGTCTTACAGCAATTTGAGTTGGAATTGAACCGTACTGCGGAAGATGGTCTTTTTATCGATGGTAAAAACGAACAGATTTTCAGGCTCATACAGACATTGACCGGTGTCGATCCTACCGATGAAACACCCGAAGAAAGAAAGCTGAGATTGCTTATTACTTTGCTGCATGAAGGTCCTTTAATAAAAAAACAAGTGCTCGCCAACGAGCTTGGTGTAAGCGGCGCAACATTATCTACCTATCTGGATGAACTTTCGGACTGGTTAAAAAAGTTTTCGATTACTCTTACAAGAAAAAGAGGCGTAGGAGTCGAGCTGATTGCAGATGAAGCGAATAAACGGCATGCACTTGCCAGCTACTTCTTAGTCTATTTTTACGAAGAGTTAATCGAAAATTTGTATTTACTGGAACAAGAAGAGGAGAAGAAGGAGAAAATACTGGGATATTTTTCTCCGGAATATTTATTAATGATAGACAAGCTGGTTAATCAAAAAATCAATAAAGGCCAAACAAGATTAGCCGATAGTGATTATATCGGACTTATTGTTCATATTTGCCTGACAATCCAGCGCACCCAGAATAATTTTTTGCTGCCAGAAGATTATCAGGCAGCAAAGGAAGATACAAATGAATTTCAATTAATTCAAATGATAGGCCGGGAGCTGAAAGAAAATCTTTCGATTCCAATCACCACTAGCGATGTCCATTTTTTAACGATTATATTAAGAGGTTCAAAAGTGCACGCTACTGATGTCTTATATTATGACAGTGTACTGCTTGGAAAGTTGATTAAAAATGTCATCAAGGATGTTTCTTCGATGCTGCATGTAGATTTATCCGATGACTTTTCTTTATTTCAAGGATTATTGGCACACATGGAGCCATCGATATTTCGCTTGAAACAACAGCTGGAGTTATTTAACCCACTGACAGAAGAAATAAAAAGGAAATATCCGGTCTTATTCATGGCGGTTAAAAAAGCCCTGGAAAAAGAATTTAAGGATATTGATTTTCCCGATGATGAAATTGCCTTTATCGTTTTGCACTTTGGTTCAGCGTTGCTGATGCAGGAAGAGAAAGTGAAAATTAAAGCAGTAATTGTCTGCCCTACAGGTATCGGTGCTTCTAAGATGCTGGCAAGCCGTATTCAAAAAGAACTGACAGAGATCACAGATGTTGAGATTTTATCGATTAAAGATTTTCAAACAGCAAATCTCGATGACTATGAGCTTGTGATTTCAACTGTCAGACTCCCTTTTACGAATATTGACTACATTCTTGTTAGTCCGTTGTTAAGTGAGAAGGACATCGGGTTTATCCAGAGTTATCTGGAAAATAATCTGGAAAAGCTGACAAGCAAAAATCAGTATTTAAACCCTGGTGCCCGGCAGGATACCCCGCCTAAAACAGAAACAAACCAGCAGGATGTAAAGAGTCTCTTGCAGGAAATAAAAGACGTTCAATCCAGTATGGATGCCATCCTAAAAAATCTGAGTGTATACCGGATGCAGACAGATGGAGATCACTGGGGGGTTTTAGGGGAAATGGTGGAACAGGCAGAACAGGAAGGGCTTCTCACAGATGCCCTTAATGTCATGCACCAGCTTAAAGAAAGAGAGCGGAAAGGTGGACTCGGTATCCCGAATACGAATATGGGGCTCTTTCATTGTCGTGATGAAGGTATCCATGAGCTTATCTTTCGAGTATCCCATTTAGAGCAGCCCTGTGAGATCAAGGGGATGGATGGCCAGCCCATGCAAATGAAGAACCTCCTTCTAATGCTGGCTCCTGAAAACTTGAGTAACCGGGAACAGGAAATCTTAAGTCTCATCAGTACCAGCTTGATAGAAAGTGATGTAGCCATGATGATCTTCTCTTCTTCTAATGAAGCAATGATTCGAAAAAAGCTGGAAGATTTATTTCTGGTCTATCTGAAAAATAATTTGATAAAGGAATGATGATGGTGAAGCAAACGGTTCATTTTGGAGCAGGAAACATTGGCAGAGGTTTTATAGGCGCGCTATTTTCCCAGTCTGGTTACCATGTAACATTTGTAGATATCGCCGACCAGATCATCAATAAATTAAATGAAGAACGAAGCTATCAGGTTAAATTAGCGACCGAACAGCAAGAGACCGTAGCTGTCGAAAATGTTTCTGGATTAAATAATAGCAGTCAGGAAGACGAAGTGGTAGAAGCGATTAAAAATGCAGCCTACCTGACGACAGCGATCGGACCGAACATTTTGCCGAAGATAGCACCATTGATTGCCCGCGGAATTTCTGAACGCATCAATACAACTGATGAAAAACTCTATATCATTGCTTGCGAAAACCAAATCGGAGCAACAGCATTGTTAAGAGATTATGTATTCGATCATCTGGACGATGAAATGAAAGGAAAGATCGAAGGAAGGGTCTATTTCTTTAATTCGGCTGTTGACCGTATCGTGCCAATTCAGGATCAGGATTCCTTAGATGTCCTTGTCGAACCATATTATGAGTGGGTGGTGGAAACAAAAGAATCTATTCCACCTGTAAAAGGAATGAAGATTGTAGAGGATCTTGCTCCTTTCATTGAACGAAAGCTATTTACGGTCAACACAGGACATGCGGTTATTGCGTATCTTGGTTATCTTGCCGGGAAAGAGACCATTGACGAGACCCTCTCGGATGAAGAAGTTGCCAATCAAGTCAGGGAAACACTAAAAGAGACTGGATCCTACCTGATCAATGAATACGGTCTCGATAAAAACGACCATTTAAACTATATCAACAAGAATATTGAACGCTTCAAAAATCCTTATCTCAATGATAACGTGACAAGAGTAGCACGCGCTCCAATGAGGAAGCTTGGACCGGAAGACCGGTTAATTCGTCCGGCCACACAGGCGCAAAAAGCAGGTTTGTCCTATACAAACCTGGCTAAAGCGATCGCAGCAGCGTTATTGTTTGATCACCCCGAGGACGAAGAAGCTATGAATATCCAGCAAATGATCGAAGAGCACGGTGCTGCTTATGTTTTGAAAGAAGTAAGTAAGCTGAAAGAAGACAGTGAGATCACCAAAGAAGTAGTCCGTCGCTATGAAGAATTAAAAAGTAAACAGTAACTAGTTGGAGCCTGATTTATAAACAAATCAGGCTCCTTTTCTTTTATCTGATAATCAGAGGGGTGAAAGTTTAAGTAAGGGAAGTATTGAAACTAATCCCTAATCTGTTTCGTATGTAAATATAACCTTCCGTTTATGCGACTGAAGTCTGGAAACGTAAACGGATATAAAAGGGGGCTTGTTATGCTCTTTCAGAATAAAAATTTGCTGGTGAGGAAATTAGAAGAAAAGGACAGTCACCTGCTGGCAAAATGGCTATCTGATCCACGGGTTCTTGAATTTTATGAAGGAAGAGACAATCCATTTGATCTAGATAAAGTGAAAGAAGAATTTTATGATCCTAAGGACTATGTTAATAAGTGTATCGTCACTTTTGAAGGAAGTGAAATTGGGTATATTCAATTCTATCTATTAGAGGAGGATACCAAAAGAGAATATGGGTATGGGGATGAAATTATATTTGGAATAGACCAGTTTATTGGGGAAGCAGCGTATTGGAATAAAGGCATTGGCACCTTACTTGTTACTTCTATGGCTAACTTTTTATTGGTGCAAAAAAGGGCAGACCTGGTAGTGATGGATCCCCAAATAAGGAACGCAAGGGCTATTAAATGTTATGAGAAAAGCCGTTTTAAAAGAGTTAAATTACTCCCAAAACATGAGTTTCACGAAGGGGGATATAGAGATTGCTGGTTGATGGAGTATCGAGGATAATGGTGTGATGTTAAATATGTAATTCGAATGGGTTTCCTGAAAAATATATGGAAGCGAGGAACGTAGATGGAAGGCAGATTAATAGAAATTAGAGGAAAGAAACTTTATGTTGAAGAGTTTGGGGCAAAGGATAAACAGCCTGTCCTTTATTTACACGGCGGACCTGGTGAAAGCTGCTTTGATTTTACATATCATCAAAAAGAAAGGTTGCAGGATCATTTTCATGTCATAGCGATCGATCAACGAGGCGTGTGCCGGTCTGAGATCATTGAAAGTCATGAACATTTCACTTTAATGGATATCATAAAAGATTGCGAAGAGCTAAGAGATCACTTACAAATTAACCAGTGGTCGGTTATTGGCCATTCTTTTGGTGGATATTTAGCACTCCTTTATGCCGCAACTTTTCCGAGTTCTATTCATAAAGTGATTTTTGAATGTCCAACCTTCGATTTTGAACTTACATCCAGATTTCTCTTAAAGAAAACTGCGAACCTAGCAAGAAAGTATGACAATGAAGCGTTAGCTCAAAAATGTATGGAATTATCATGGAGTAAAGATAAATCCCCTCAACAGCTGACCGAGGGATATATGGAGTTAAGTGATGGATTAGGCGACAGCCGCATTGAAATTTACAGGTACATCACTGATAACCCGACGGATTATAATGCTGCTTACACGGATGAAGAATGGGATAAATTTTATAATCGATCGGAAATTCATTATGACCGTTTGCGTGAAGAGGGAAGGCTATTTGAATCCTTGCTGCCCCGGTTAAAAGAAGTGAAAAATCCTATGCTCCTAATGACGGCGGAGCATGATGCGGCAACATGTGATATACATCGGAAAACATTCACACGTAATGCTGCAAACGGGGAAGTTCACTACTTTGAAAAATGTGGACACACGCCGCATTATGAAACTCCGGATCGTTTTCGTGAAGTGGTTGTAGACTATTTAAATCGTTGACAGGACGCGAGGGAGATTAAAATGGGATTAGGGGGCTGCATATGTCGATAAAAGGACTCAATCACTTTTTGTTTTCTGTTTCGGATTTAGAAAGATCCGTCGAGTTTTATAGGAATGTTTTTGACGCCAGGCTGTTGGTGAAAGGCAGAAGTACGGCATACTTTGATGTTCGTGGTATGTGGTTTGCACTCAATGAAGAAAAAGACATCCCGCGTAATGAAATAAAGGAGTCCTATACCCATATTGCCTTTTCCATTGACGATAATGATTTTGACAAAATGTATAAAAAGCTAAGTGATCTGGGTGTTGCTATTTTACCTGGCAGGCCAAGAGATAAAAGGGACAAGCGGTCCATATATTTTGAAGACCCTGACGGCCATAAGTTTGAATTTCATACTGGGACGGTACAGGATCGTTTGTATTATTATAAACAGGAAAAAGCCTATATGGAGTTTTTTGATTAAAACTCCATATAGGCTTTTATTGTCCTCCACTGTTGGAGGAAGAAGCGGCAGTTGCAGCTGTTATCCCTGCAAGGGTTGCAGCCTGCTGGGCTTGCAGTATAGTTTCCAGTGTGGTGAACAATCCTGTTTGGATGGTGTTGGCTTCGCGCAGCTGATGGCTTACCAGAATGTTAACCGCTACCTTGACATTCATTTCTTTTTGCCATTGAAAAGAAGATTCCTGGTCCAGGACATCCTTGAAAGCCAGGACTTCGTTTAGAGCATTAGGGCCATCTCCAAGGAATGCGAGTAAGCCTGCTTCCGGATAAAGTAAACTTTTAAAACGGATTTCCGATCTCTTTAATGACTCTGAAGCTCGGATCGTGCGCTCTACTAGTTCGTCTGGGGTGTGCTGCTCATCCAGGGCAAGCATATGGCTTAAAAATTGAAGGTGATTCCCTTTCCAAAATCCATTTTGATTAAGTGCGCGATAGATATATTCCACCTGGTCGATGAGCTTTTCCATTTCTTCTTCTTGTAGAGCCAACAATGCAGCCAGTGGATAATCATCGTTTGAAGTGAGAAAGGGATGTTCCTTTTTCATTAACCGGTGAATCGAAACCGCCTGCTTAACTTTTTCCATCAAGTCAGACTCTTCAGTTTGGTCCTGCATAATCGCGGCAGCAGCAAGGTAGGTATACTGGGAACGGTTAAACCCGCTTCGAATCATAGATTCATAAACTTGCATCATGTCATGATAAGCTGTGAATGGATCATCAAAACGTGTATCCAACATGGCCGCTATCGTGTATCGGAGCGGGGAGTTCAAATAGGAAAACATGCTGGCTTCTTGTTTAATTGTCTCAGAAACTTTCACATAGCGATCGATATCAAATCTGCGGTCACTGCTCACATAGACGGCCGCCACCATCATGACAATCTTTTTGTCCGTCCACCTCATCTTTTTTTTCAATTGTTTGTAAATGTCCACGTATGTATCTTTCAATAATGTAAGCTTTTCACTTAGCACCATACTGGTCCTCCTTCTTAATGGTTGTTTATTATATTTACGGATGAATAAAGAAAACGTTCCCGAAGAACAGGAAAAGGTTTACGTTCAGTAGCACAACCCTGCCTCTAGAAGCAGGGATGCTTTAAATAACCTTGAAAAAATCGTACAATAAAAAGGTTAGTCGCGCGGAAGAGGAGTCGAACGAGAATGGATGTAATAGATAAAAAAGTAATCAATCCAGCCTCAGGGGCAATTGTTATGGCTTTGGGTATTTTCTTGCATGGCGTCATGAGTCATTTTTTGAACCAATCTGCAGAACGGTGGTTCGCCTTAACTTTTTTGTTTCTGGCTATCATTATTTACTACAAATTAGCCCGGCAGTTATTTCAAAAAGGCTTTCTTACTCCTTTTTTAAATAACCCGGTTAATTCTTTTGTAATTGGTTCCTGGATCGCCGGTTTTTCGGTGTTGGGGATCGTGCTGAAACACTATACACCTTTGCTTCATTCATTAGCGGTGGGTATAGCCGTAATCAACTCATTGTTGTGGGTATTTTTTCTTTATTTAAGTATCAAGAATTTCAAACGGCTGTGGCAGCGAACAACCTTCCATGCTACTCATGGTGTTGTACTGTTGTCTGCTGTCGCATCACAATCACTGGTCGTTTTATGGGAGAAACTGTTCCCTGAACTGCCTGACTTGTTAAGTTTAACTGCCTTTGCCCTCGGTGTCTTCTTTTATGCGAACGGCCTTATTTTAATTTTGAGTCGTTATTTGACAACAGATTGGTCGATTATTGAAGACTGGACAAACACGAACTGTATTATCCATGGCGGCCTTTCTATTACAGGTTTTGCTATTATTACATCAAATATAATGGATGGTTTGGTTCTTTATTATTATTGGTTGTTAGTATTAATAGTATTTTGTTTAGTGGAGGGTGTGGAGGTCATACGCGCCGTCAAACGGGTTAGGCAAAAAGGCTGGAAAGAAGGCATCTTTACCTACCATATCAGCCAGTGGTCACGGAATTTCACATTCGGAATGTTTTTTGCTTTTTCAATGGCTATGCGTGGCAACAGCAATGGTGGTAATTTTTTAAATGATTTCCATCACTTCTTCTTGCCTGTATTGGCATGGGTAGTCCTGCTTGCTCTTTTGATTGAAATTACTCTATGGGCTCGTGAGGTATTATTGAATAATAGATTCATTTCATAGTGGAGTGGAACGTTCATTAGGCCGCTAAACACTCCGGGTCCTCCAGTAAATGGAAGGCAAGCTAAATGTGTATTGAGTAATTGATGATATTCTGAAATAATTGTTACTAGTTTAAGAAAATTTAGATAAATGGGAAGACAGGGTATAAAGCAAGCTTGCTTGCAGGGAAGCCATAGCTATTGTCTACGAGGCATGATCAGCTGACCATAATTTTAATAATTGGAGGTACTATAATGAAATTTTCAGTGCTGGTAGGTAGTGTCAGGAAAGAATCATTTAATAGAAAACTTGCATCTTACATACAATCAAGGTATAAAAACCAGGCAGAAATAGAAATTTTACCAATTGAAGAGCTGCCTTTTTTTAACCAGGATGATGAATTATCTCCTCCTGCCATTGTTAATGAAATTAAATGGAAGATAAAAGAAAGTGATGGGATTATTATCGTGACACCTGAATATAATCATTCCCTGCCAGGTGTATTAAAAAATGCGATTGACTGGTTTTCAAGGGTGGACAAGGTTATGGTGAAGAAGCCTGTCATGATTGCAGGCGGCTCCATTGGCTTGCTGGGAACTGTTCGAGCTCAAATGCATCTCCGCCAAATCCTTAACTCTCCTGGTCTATCATCCCTTACTTTACCAGGTAATGAAGTCCTGATAAGCGGTATTGATAAGAAGATGGATGAAAATGGAGATATTATTGATGAGCCGACCATTCAATTTATAGATTCAGTTATGAATAATTATGTTGACTGGGTGAAGAAAACAAAGGAAATATCATAAGTGGAAAAAGTGCCTGGCCCCCGTTGCGTTACCGCTTTACTCTGGTGGGGGACAGGCACTCTTTATTTAATCGGCAGTATTTAGTTTTAATAATTCTTTCTTCCTGGCCAGTTCTCCATTTTTGACATAGACGCGCGGGACGCGTTTTCCGATCAGGCAAGCTGTTTCGTAATGTATCGTTCCCATATGATCGGCAATTTCACCCATCGGAATAAAACCTTCAGAAGGTTCTCCGAAGATGGTAACGGTATCTGATTTCGTTATTGTTTCGATTCCAGTGACATCGATCATTGTCTGGTCCATGCAGATTCTTCCTACAATCGGAGCTCTTTTACCGCAAACCGTGACGTCGCCTTTATTGGAAAGGGAACGGGAAAAGCCGTCGGCATACCCGATAGGAAGGGTGGCGATGGTACTGGTCTGGGCTGTTGTGAACGTCCGGCCATAGCTGATCGTCTGATTCGCTTCCAGTGTCTTGATCAGGACGGGTTTCACCTTCAGACTCATGACGTGTTTCAAGGAAATGAGTGGTTTTAAATGCTCCTCCGGATACAATCCATACAGGCTGATTCCGACCCTTACCATGTCCATATGCATTTCAGGATAAGCAATTGTCGCTGCACTATTACAGCAATGCTTGATAGGAATAGAGATGTGCTCCTCCAGGAAATCAACAAACCGGCGAAAGGCCGCAAATTGTTCTTTCGTATAGGCAGCATCCGGATTATCGGCATCTGCAAAATGGGTGAATGCCCCTTCGATGAATACATAATCGGAGGTGAGCGATTCGATAATCTTCAGCGCCTGTTTTTCTTCCTTGATGCCAATCCGGTTCATGCCGGTTTCTATTTTCAGGTGCACACGTGCGGTCTTTTTCAGCGACTCTGCTGCTATTTGGACTTCTTCCGCTGCCGCTGTGGTAAAAACAGTGAGGGTGATATCCTGGCTGATCGCTGTTTCCACAGCATCCGGCGGGGTGTAGCCGAGAACAAGGACTGGTTCATCGATCCCTGCTTCGCGAAGCTGAACCGCTTCCTCCAGGAGTGCAACAGCCAGATAATCAGCACCGGCAGCAACCGCTTCTTTTGCCATTGCTTCCGCTCCATGCCCGTAGCCATCCGCTTTGACTACGGCCATTAGTTTTGTGTCTGGTTGAATATGATTCTTGAATGCCAACACATTTTCCTGAAAGGCGTCCAGGGAGACTTCCGCCCACGCCTGACGATAACTTCTTTGATGCATTGGGTTACCTCCCTTACTAGTGTCGCTTTGTTGGTAAAAAAGTATCCTGTCTGCCAATTTGGCAGCAGGATACTTTTCCATTAATAAGCGAGTTCCGCTTCATGTAATGCGCTTTCTGGAGAAATATACTCGTAACCAAGATCCTGTGCTACAGCTTCATACGTCACTTTGCCATTGACGACATTCAGACCGGAAAGGATAGCGGCATTATCCTGAACAGCCTGAATAACACCTTTGGAAGCAATTTGGACCGCATACGGTACAGTGACATTGGTTAGTCCTACGGTAGCAGTACGTGGCACAGCGCCAGGGATGTTCGCTACTGCATAATGAAGCACGCCGTGTTTTTCATAGATTGGCTCGTCGTGAGTAGTTGGGTGGTCGACTGTTTCGAAGTTTCCACCCTGGTCGATGGCAACATCCACAATAACCGATCCTGGCTGCATGGATTGAACCATTTCCTCTGAAACCAATTTTGGTGCTTTTCTACCTGGAATCAATACCGATCCGATGACGAGATCAGATTCTTTAACCGCCTCTGCGATATTAAGTGGATTAGACATAACTGTATTGATGCTGGAGCCGAAAATATCATCCAGTTCACGTAGACGGCCAGGGTTCAGGTCGATGATCGTGACCTCCGCTCCATATCCAAGAGCAATTTTTGCTGCATTGGTGCCGACTACACCGCCGCCGATAACTGTCACTTTTCCGCGCTTAACCCCAGGAATACCGCCGAGCAGGATACCTTTTCCGCCTTGGGACTTTTCTAAATACTGTGCTCCAAGCTGGGAAGCCATTCGACCGGCAACTTCACTCATTGGAGTAAGTAGTGGCAACGTGCGATCGACCGTAATTGTTTCATAGGCGATGGCAGTGACTTCGTTTTCGATTAATGCCTCTGCTAATTCTGGCTCTGCTGCCAGGTGGAGATAGGTGAACAGGATAAGTCCTTTACGGAAATATTGATATTCTTCTTTTAGTGGTTCTTTTACTTTCATAATCATATCCGCTTTTGCCCATACATCAGCAGCCTGGTCGACGATTTCCGCACCAGCCTTTACATATTCCTCATCCTTGAAGTTGCTTCCCAAGCCGGCTCCTGTTTCGATATAGACTGTCTGTCCGGCATTTATCAGGTGAACGACCCCTGCTGGAGTCATAGCTACACGGTTTTCGTTGTTTTTTATTTCCTTAAGTACACCAATAATCACGATTCATCTCTCCTCTGTTCATTTCTTTTCCTGTTCATCGTAACTTGCTGGTAAAGCGTTTTCATCAGGCAAATGGCTAAATAAAAAAAACATGCTTTGTGTATTTGCACAAAGCATGTTCAATCCATTTTATCTGTAATTAAGTCTAGAAACAGGCTTACCTTTTGGTTTGGGTCGCTAAGATCGATCCCGCCGACATCCCGAATCCGTTTCAGGCGGTAATTCATGGTGTTCGGGTGAATAAACATTTCCTTCGCGGCCTGGTATACGTTGTTGTCATTCTTCAGGTACGTTTCTAACGTATTCAGGAGAAAAGTATGGTTGGCTTCGTCGTAACGCCTAAGATTTTCAATTTGCCTGTTATGGTAGTGGTTCGCTTTCTGGAAATTATTTAACCGCTCAATAAATTGGTAGACTCCTAAATCTTCATACAAAAATACATCCGTAAGTTCTTCAGGAAATTTAATCTTTAACCGCAATACTTCCGTCGCCTGATGGTAGGAATGGACAATTTTTTGTGAAGATGGATAGGTCATCCCGGCTGATCCATGCACATCCTGTAACTGTAATTGGCCGGTCATTTTGACAATGAATTGCTGAATGAATTCTTTGAATGTTTGTTTAGGAGACTCGTCGTCTTTTAATCGCACCAGCATAATAAAATCATCATCATCGAACAGCCGTGTAATCACGGATACCTTTACCTGTGTTTCTGACAAATAATAGGCGTGTTTTTCCATTTGTTCTGTTACCACATCGGAAAAATTAATGACGACGATCGCTTTATTACCTTCCAGGTTCATATTGTACTGCTTGGCCTTTTGGAGAATTTCATCACTGTCCCAAAAGTCGCCCCGAAGCAGCTGCCAGAAGAAATCTTTATAACCTTCCTCTGATTTCCTCCGCCGCTTTCTGCGTTGAAGGAGGAACTTTTTCACATAGAGTGATGCTTCCTTGAATAACCGGATTTCTTCATCTGTAAAAGTAGAGTCCGAGACATGTGCCCAAATAAATCCCAGTATTTCATTATTTTTTCGAATCGATATCGCAACCCGATTGCCAAGTCCCGTTTCTTTCATCTCGGGAATGACAACAGGCTCATCACTGTCGATCAGCCTTGGCAAAATGCCATTTTTCCATAGCCCGTTAATTACTTTATCGGGAACTTTGCGGTTAATAATAGTAGCAACGCGTACCTCGTCGATATTACTTGAATGGCGGCTATAAGAGACAAGGCCATGGTTAGAATCTTCTATTGTAATAGGGCAGTTGAAAATATCAGCAATTCGATCGGCAAGTTCTTCAATGGATACATGACTTTCATTTAGTCGGTCTTTCAGTATATCTGGATGTAGAGTCATTTGACCGCTCCTTTTAGGTTCGTTTGGTTAAAAACACAAATCAGTATTTTTTTATTTTAGTATATTTACAAATAAAATTCATCTTTAGGATGTTATAGTTTTACCCAAGAACGAACAGGAGGACATCATATGAAGCATGCACTAATAATTGGAAGCGCTTTTATAGGCGTTATTGTCGGGGCTGGTTTTGCCTCTGGACAAGAGGTACTTCAGTATTTCACCAGCTTTGGAATCATGGGAATCATCGGGGCGATTCTTGCAACCGCTTTATTCGCTTATGCGGGGATGGCACTCGTATGGATTGGAAGCCGAATGAAAACAACTTCTCACAAGGAAGTCATTTACCAAATAAGTGGTAAAGTTTTAGGAACTATTATTGATTATGTACTTATTTTTACTTTGTTTGGTGTCGGTGTAGTCATGATTGCAGGTGCAGGTTCCAATCTTAATCAACAGTTTGGATTGCCGGTAGTTGCAGGAACCATCCTTATGACCCTGCTTGTACTGATGGCAGGAATGTTAAAGGTTGACCGTGTCGTCAACATCATTGGAGGAATTACACCATTTCTTATTTTATTTGTTCTGCTTATATCCGTTTACAGTTTTATGACGGCGGACGGATCATTTGCTGAATTGGACAATCAGGCTAATGAATTACCGACAACGTTGCCGAACTGGTTCATCTCTGCTATCAACTATGTGTCGTTTAACATTGCAGTAGGGGCATCCATGGCGCTGGTCATGGGTGGTGCTGAAACCAACCGTAAAACAGCGGCGCTGGGTGGCTTGATGGGTGGTCTTGGTATTGGAATTCTCATCATATTAAGTAACCTGGCTATTTTTTCAAAAGTGGGGCACGCTGGACAAGCAGACATGCCGATGCTTGCCATTGTCAATGATGTATCACCGGTGCTAGGTGTAATCATGTCGATCGTCATATTCGCCATGATTTTCAATACAGCACTCAGCATGTTCTATTCTTTTGCTGCCAGATTTTCTACTGTTGAAACCAAACAGTTTAAGGTGTTTTTTACCGGTACAATGGCCGTTGGCTTTATTGTCAGCTTCTTCGGATTCACCAAATTGGTTGCCTACTTCTATCCGCTGATCGGCTATCTCGGCTTGACGCTGATTGCCGTGTTAATCATTACGCCGTTTCGGATGAAGAAGGCCTTTAAGCAAGAGAAGGAAAGCGAGCCCAAGTCCATGGAAGCGAAGCAACGAGCAACGAGTTAACCAGAAATTTTTTCGTTAGGGCGGTATACACTTCCGTTAGGGCAGTATGTAGACGTTAGATAAAAAAATCCCTGAGAGCAGCGGTTCGATCAACCGGCTCTCAGGGATTTTTTGTTAAAGTTCTACAAAGTGCGCTGAAACTTTTCTGTTTGTTCATTCGTAAGTTAAGTTAGAAAGCGAGTGATGAACGTGAAAAAATTAATGATGCTGATGCTGGTAATGGTGCTGGTTTTCCCGGTGAGTGTGTTCGCGGTTGATTACGAAATCGATCGCACGGCTATCACCGCGGAACTGCTTCAAGATGGCAATGTGGAAGTGAAAGAAACGCATACGTACAGTTTTGAAGGGGAATTCAATGGGATCACTCGGACGCTGATACCAAAAAGGAACACTGCGATCAAGGATGTGCATGCTTCTGAGAATGGTAAGGATTTAAGAGTGGAGCAGGAGGATGAACTTTATAAGGTGCATCGAAGTGGCGAAGATGAGACGGTGACGATTGATACTTTTTATACCATAGAAAATGGGGTGGAAGTGTTCCGGGACGTCGCCCAGTTTTATTGGCCATTTTTTGATAAAAGCAATGAGTCTGATTACGAAAATCTGACAATTACGATTGTACCACCAGAGCGGGCGGAAGTGAAGGCAGCGTATGGGTTTGATGAAGCGTATGATACCGCGCAGGTCAAGGACGGTGGCACTGTTACTTTTGACCTTGGCAAAGTTTCCAGTGGTGAGAATGGTGATATCCGGGTAGCCTATGATGCTAAATTATTTCTTAATGCACCAATCGCAAGCGAAAAACCGATGCTTGATACCATCCAATCGGAAAAGGATGCGTTGGATGATCAAGTCGCAGCAAAAGCGGCGCAACGGGAGCGTTGGAACAGTTTTGGTCCGTTCATCATTGGCGCATTGACTGTGGTGGCAGTTTTGCTAATCGTTCAGGGTTGGAGAAAGAGGCAGGAAACGTTACACGAAGCAAGGCGGCAAGTCAGTGCGGTTGGCCGTTTTCCCAGAACGGATATGAGCCTGCCTGCCATGCTTGCGTTTTCCAACGCTTATGGTCTGTTGACACCTAAAACATTGACAGCTGCGCTGCTCGAGCTTGTTAGAAAAGGGCATATCGAAAAGCTCTCCGAAAAGGAATTCCGGGTGGTCGATCGAAATACGAAATACGAGCATGAAAGCAAGCTGATCCACTGGCTGTTTGATGTTATCGGGCATGACGGCAAATTCCATACTGATGACCTGGAAGCTTATGCGAAGGACAAAGCGAATCATAAAGACTATCAGAAACATTTCCAGGCATGGCGGGAAGCAGTTTTGAAAGAATACAGGCAGTATGATTTATATGAAAAGTCAACCAAACCACGCTGGCTGGCTGGTTTCGCAACCCTGGCAACACTGCCGTTCGTGATTCTTTTCCTTTATTATGGCGTGTCCCTATGGATGGCGGCAGCGCTAATTCTGTTTCTATTTTTTCTTACCTTCACGATCGGCTACCAGCCGTTGACAGTGGAAGGGCAGCGAATCAAGCAGGAGCTGCGGCCGCTCAAGCTCGGCGACCAGTGGAAGGAATGGGAAAAAGAAGACCAGGTTCCTGCTCTTTTGTATCAGATTGGTCTCGGAAAGCGTAACCTTTCCTCCCAGCCGGCAGGAGCTCTGTCCTCATCCGATAATGACTGGATCATTTTCTTGATGCTTGCTGCTACGATGCAAAGCAGTTTCCAGGAAGCCGACAAACATGTGTCCGCTACTACCGGTATGGGCGGTGCTAGCGGTGGTGCTGGCACCGGTGGCGGCGGAGGAGGATCCGGCGCATTTTAATCAGAGTGTGAAGCCGAGGTGATATTACCAGGCATTTAAGACAGGGGATGATAGCTTGATTGGATGGTTGATCATTGCGTGTGAGGTTGGTTTTTGGATTTTTGCGATAAGTGGGTTGTTTGCCAGGTACGTTTTGAAAAAGAAAAGACTAGGCACGTTTTTATTGATATGTACGCCGGTTGTGGATGTAATCCTCCTGATAGTAACGGTAGCTGATTTGAAAAACGGTGCAGTCGCCTCGACTGTACATGGGCTTGCGGCTATTTATATAGGTGCCAGTGTCGCCTATGGCCACCGGATGATCCAGTGGGCAGATGAGCGTTTCGCGTTTTGGTTTGCTGGCCGGAATAAGCCGGCAAAAAAGCCCAGATATGGCAAGGCCCGCGCCCGGATAGAACGGGAAGGCTGGTATCTCCATGTCCTGGCATGGATTATTGGGGGGGCTGTATTGGGAGCAATCATCTGGTATGTAGGGAATGCGTCGCAAACCGAAGCATTATGGCGCACCTTGCAGTTGTGGACCGTCGTGTTAGTGGTTGACTTTATTATCAGTTTCAGCTACACGCTGTTCCCGAAAAAGCAGAGCTCAACATCGTTCGATTAAAAAGGGAAAAGAGAACCTTTCCCTTTTTAAGAAAATGTGGATTAGGATGATTTGTTTCCGCCAGTAACTTCCCGATCATGTCTGACTGTCAATGTAAGCATGATGATACTGAATATGGACGAAAGTACTGTACTTCCGATAAGAAGCCAGATAATGGTGTTCAGCTTATCGTTCATGGTGAACAACTCCCTTGTTTTATTGTTATTATTCTGAGCATATTCTTGAATTTTATTTACTGTAAAACTCTATATAACTGATGGGTAATTATAACCAATCGGGATAGTATGTTGAATAAAAGAAGAGTTTTGCTCCATTGGGAAGAAACTTTTAGCATTCCTATAGGATAAATTGACTCTGTGACGGATTATGAAGATGGAGTTTCACAAAGGGAGCAAATGCCTGATTTGAGCATTTGCTTTTTTTGTATGGAGTAGTATTCTTGAACTGGAATACATTGCAAAGAGATTAGGTGATTTTTTTATGAAAACAAAAGGGATTATTTTGGTCTTAATAGGTGCTGCAAGCTTTGGATTCACTCCTGTATTCGTTAAAACAGGATTTAAATATAACTATTCTTTAGGACAAATCACGCTCACCCAAATGTTCGTGAGTTTCGTTCTATTATGGGGACTGAGCCTCATGAAAGGTTTACATATAAAGGAATTATCAAGGCCCGACATGATAAAAACCTTTGCTACAGGAACGAGTGTAGGACTGACAAGTATTTTCTACTATGGAGCGATGCAGTATTTATCTGCTTCTTTAGCCATTATTCTATTATTTCAATTTGTCTGGATTGGTATGATCTATGAATGGGTGTTTAACAAGGCTAAGCCAACTAAGATCAACCTCATCGCTATGGTCATTACGTTAACAGGTGTATTTTTTGCTTCCAATATCATGGACGGAAGTATTTCAGAAATCCCGGTTATTGGGCTGATCCTAGGGCTGCTATCAGGCTTTTCTTATGCGGGATTTGTGTTTTTCAGTGGTCAAGTGGCGGTTCAATCCCATCCGGTTCTCCGTAGTTCGTTGATGGTAACAGGCTCTATGATTCTCGTAACCCTTGTATTTTTCCGGGATATTCCCACTGTCGATGTCTTTGACGGTCGGTTATGGGCGATCGGGGCAGGTGTTGCACTGGTTGGAGCTGTCATTCCGCCGTTGTTCTTTGCGGGAGGTGCTCCGCTCCTGTCGGGTAGACTTGCCAATGTATTGAGTTCGATTGAACTACCTGTCGCAATCATTTCAGCGATGATTATTCTAAATGAAACAGTTTACTTTTTACAGTGGCTGGGTGTTTTGTTGATTATTTTGGCGATTTTCGTTAATGAATCAGGGAGTCAGTTAATAAGGGTTAAAAATAGAGTTTAGGCCATAAGTGGATGGCTCTACAAAGCATTGATTTCTTTATTTGTAATAGGGGAGCAGAGTCAATCTAACATTATATCCATATAGAAGCATAAGTAGTAAAAAGGTCCAAATGAAGGAGTAGATGTGCTTGATTACGGTAGCAGAAGTGTTACGGGCAGTTTCTGAAACGGTGCTAGTTATGATGGCTATCCTTTATGGCCAACACCTGTCAAAAGCCAAGAAACAAAGGAAACTATCGACCTTTGAATATTCGATGTACCTAATAATTATGATAGCAATTGTTTTGTTAGCGGTCAGTTTATTGCTTTTTACATTTGCGAACTAATCTTTTAGATTAGGATACCACGAGGAGAATACTAGGCTTAATGACGTGCGGGACGTCCTAACCAAAACAGATATCCTTCGCAATCCCATTTAACGGAAATAGAGCATCGTGATGATAAAATAACAAATCATAACAATAGTAATAAATATTAAAGCCTCGATAATCTCTCCGGTAGTATACTTATGAAAATATAAAAGAAAATAGAGTGGCCAGGAAACATACGACACTCCGCCCAGCATGTAAAAGAATTTTTTGTCCTCCATATAATCCACCTCGATTCATCCGTACTTATTTGTACGGTTGAACTCAAGGATAGTTTCATGCACTTTTGATGTAAAAGCAGTTTAAGCGTTTTTTGTTAGTTAGCAATCTGAAAGAAATTTCTCGGAACCGAACGTGATACACTTTAAAAATATGAACAGAGCGTGCAAGGGCTTGGGAATAGTAGCAATGATGGAGGGAGAAGGATTAACTTCAAACGGTTTATGTAAAACGCTTGCCAATCATAGGAAAGTAGTGGATTATGGTTAAGTATGTCATTTTTATATATGTCATGGGGGTTATTATGGAAACACAGCTTAATAGAAAGATCATTCTTATTACATTTATGATTGGTGCATTTTTTGCCGTTTTAAATGAGACTTTGCTCAACATTGCCTTAACAGAACTGATGGTTGTATTTGACCTTGAGGCTGCTACAGTGCAATGGATGGCGACAGGCTTCATGCTCGTAATGGGGGTGCTGATGCCGATATCTGCGCTGTTGATTCAGTGGTTTACCACCAGGCAGATGTTCATCGGAGTCATGTCGGTCTTTTTGGCGGGAACAGTAATAGCTGCATCGGCCATTAATTTTCCGATGCTGTTGACAGGGAGGATGATCCAGGCCGTTGGCACAGGTCTGCTGATTCCTGTCATTATGAACGCACTCTTGCTGCTCTATCCTCCGGAGGTGCGTGGTAAAATCATGGGGACATTCGGGCTTGTGATCATGTTCGCCCCTGCTATCGGGCCGACACTATCCGGCGTGATCGTAGACTTTTTAGGGTGGCGCTGGTTGTTCATCACGGTCATTCCTTTTGCCGCTTTCTCCATTCTTTTTGGTGTGAAATATTTACAAAATGTTGGAGAAGTAACGCGTCCCAAGGCGGATGTCCTGTCGATTGTTCTTTCATCGATCGGAATTGGAGGAATCGTCTATGGATTCAGTAGTGCCGGGGAAAGCGGGGAAGGATTTTCATCTGTTACTATTCTCGCAATCCTGGGGATCAGTTTCGTAAGTTTAATCCTTTTTGTTGTTCGCCAGTTAATAATCGACGAACCTTTACTGGATGTCCGTGTTTTCACTTATAAAAGTTATGCAAGAGGAATCATTATTTTTGTCATTGTCATTATGGCCATGTTTGCATCGGAAATTGTTATGCCGATGTACTTACAAGGACCGCTCGGTTATTCAGCGAAAGTAGCTGGATTGCTGCTGTTGCCAGGTGCTTTATTGAATGGATTGATGTCCCCGGTCATGGGAACGTTATTTGATAAATTTGGTCCCAGAAAGCTGATCATACCGGGAACGGTGGTATTAACAGGCGTTATGATTTTCTTCAGTAACCTGGGGCCGGCTATTCCTATCTGGATATTCATATTTTCCTATATGGTGCTGATGCTTTCGGTTTCAGCGATATTAATGCCGGCGCAAACCAATGCCTTGAATGAACTGCCGAAGCATTTATACCCTCATGGCACGGCCATTGCCAATACATTACAGCCGATTGGGGGCGCACTGGGCGTATCGATTTTTGTCAGCATCATGAGTCAGGGACAAAATAATTATCTGAATGAACGATCTGGCGCGGTTACGGAAACGGTAATAGACGAAGCCATGATCATCGGCGTGCACCATGCCTACTGGTTTGCACTTGCTTTAAGTATCGGAGCGTTTATCATTGCACTATTTATCAGAAAAGCTATTGCTCCTGACTTTGAACCGGAAGGAAATAAACAATAGAAGATTTCAATAAAAATGAAGCCTGCCATTGCCATGGAGGCTTCATTTTTTAAATCGCTATTTTAACTGGAAGCGTTTAGCGATGCAGTCACCGGATTTGTTCGTTTTTCTACAAATCTCTTGATACGCGTCATCGCTTCATCCAGTTGTTTGATGGAGGTGGCGTACGAACAGCGGATATAGCCTTCGCCATTTGCTCCGAAAACTTCTCCTGGTACAACAGCAACTTGTTCTTCCTGCAGCAGCTGTTCAGCAAATTCAGCCGAGCTCAATCCTGTTGCCTGAATGGACGGGAATGCGTAGAATGCTCCGCCAGGATTTGGACAGTCGAGCCCGATGTCATTTAAACTGCTGACGATCAGGTTCCGTCGCTGTTTATAGCTTTCCAGCATGTGCTGGACACTTTCTCTTCCATTTTTCATCGCCTCTAAGGCAGCGTGCTGGGCCATTGTTGGGGCACACATCATCGTGTACTGATGGATTTTGACCATGGCGGCAATGATTTCAGAAGGACCAGCAGCATAGCCGAGTCTCCAGCCCGTCATGGCAAATGCTTTGGAGAACCCACTGATTAAAATCGTCCGTTCCTTCATGCCACTAATGGTTGGAAAACTGGTGTATGGCTTATCATAAGTGAGCTCAGCGTAGATTTCATCCGACAGAACGAGAAGGTCGTGCTTTTCAATTACTGTTGCGAGCTGCTCTAACTCTTTTTTCTCCAAAAAGGTACCTGTCGGGTTGTTCGGATTGCACAACATGATCGCTTTCGTTTTTGGTGTAATGGCTGCCTCGATCTGTTCCGGTTGGACTTTAAAGTCATCTTCCGCTTTTGTTTGAATCGTGACCGGTGTACCGCCGGCGAGTGTGATGGCCGGTACATAAGCAACAAAGCTCGGTTCGACGACGATGACCTCATCTCCTGGATTGACAATCGCCCGCAGTGCAAGGTCAATCGCCTGGCTTGCTCCTACGGAAACAATCAACTGATCACTAGCATTATAGGATAAGTCAAAACTTCTACTTAGATAGCCACTGATTTCCTCCCGCAGCTCAATCATTCCGGCATTTTCGGTGTAAGAGGTATAACCCTGTTCCAGCGCATGAAAGCTTTGCTCGATAAAACTCCATGGGGTTACGAAATCCGGCTCACCGACACCAAGGGAAATTACATCATCCATCTGGGCTGCCAAATCAAAAAAGCGGCGGATTCCAGATGGCTTCAGGTCTGCTACTTGCTTAGATAGATACTGATTCATGGCGATACCACAATTCTTTTATCGTCATCATCTTCATCTTCGAGGATGATGCCGTCATGCTTGTATTTTTTCAACACGAAATGAGTCGTCGTCGATAGGACAGAATCGAGTGTAGATAATTTTTCAGAAATGAAATGCCCGATTTCCATCATCGTACTTCCTCTTACGGAAACGGACAGATCGTAAGCGCCAGACATTAGGTAAACGGCTTTTACTTCCGGAAAACGGTAAATGCGCTCCGCTACTTTATCAAAACCGACCCCTCGGGCGGGTGTGACTTTTACATCTACCATCGCGGTAACTTCTTCTTTATTCTCTACTTTTGCCCAGTCAATGAGCGTTGAATAACCGAGGATGGCTTTCTTTTTTTCCAAACTCGCGATCAATTCCTCGATTTCCTGCTTACTTTTCCCCATCAGTTTTGCGATTTTTTCTACTTCCAGATTGGCATTCTTTTCAATCAGTCTCAGTAATTCTACTTCTGTTTCTATCATTTGGAACCCTCACTTTTCAAAGTTACATTTGCACCATTCTATCATAACTAAAACATAATCCTCACCTAAGGAGGAGAGTTTTTGTACTTTAAGAAAGTTTAACTGTGTTAAAGGATTAAAGTATAAGAAAAACTAAGGCTTTCGCCATAAGGACTTGGCGACAAGCCAAGTTTTTCTAATTCGAAGAAAGGGGGCAGGCCCCTTTCAGTCGCTAATTGTCTAGTAAATCAATGAATTGTCTCAAAACTGACATGGATGTCTCGTAAATTTTTGATTTTGTCTACTAAAATCACGGGGTTGTCTAGTTAATGCACGAAAACGTCTAGTATATTCCATGCTTGTCTAGTAAATGAATGTTTTGTTTCGTAAAAGATAGTTTTTTCACTCTTGTTATTGCTTAAGGAAAAATGCTTATTGATAGTTGATTACCGCCGGGCCAGGGTCCAGTTTTACCACGTCCATTGGCTTCAGTACTGGTTCATCTTTCTTATAAAAAATTTTGAAGCCCCCGTACTGGGAAGTGTCATCGCGGACGAATTTCCGGTAAAGGGTCTGCTTATCGATATAATTGCCCCATCCGTCGACATTCAGCGCGACTTCGACGTTGTCGGTCGGCTGGACGGCGTCTTTATTCGTCAGTACGCCATCAGTGAACTGGTGGACGAGCACGAATTTATCCGGCAGGTCATTTTCTTCGATGATCCTGGATAAATATTCCACAGCTTTCTGAACTTCTTTTCCGTTGACTTGACCGAGGTCCTCACCGGGTACTTCTCCTTCTTCGACACGGAATTCCGTATCGATGGCGAGATGGACATGAGGGAGCTTCAGCCATTTTTCAATTAGTTTTACCTGATTCATGACGGAGTCCGTGCCGAGCTGAATATCGAGGAGGAGTAAAGCATTGTTTTTCTCAGCAAGCTTCGCGTATTTCTCGATATCCTCTTCCGGTGTCATGCGATAGTATTTACCATGCGGGCCGGGATCGCGTTGAGCGACTGTCGTAATCAGCTCAATGGTCGGAATTGCTGGCCGCTCCGGGTCTGCGTCGGAATAGGCCTGTGTCTGTTTCTTTAATTTTTTCATCATGGCTTCTGGCTCCATTTCACCGAGGATTCCCATGTTTTCTGAGTTCGGATGGCCGTAAAATGCGACAATCCGGTTGTTTTTTAAAGGACCATCCGTTTGATCCGCAGCACCTTTGACAAGCATCTGGCCAACGGGAACCGATCGTTTAGGGTTATCTACCCCGTCCGTCTGGGCCTTCGGCATGTTTTTCAGCTCTTTCTCGGACAGCTTTTCCTTAAGAGGTTTCGCATCTTCTGAAGGCTGCAATGCTTTGTAAGGCTTGGAAGGTTCTTGTTCTTTTTTATCCTCTTTTGATTTGTCTGTTGGTTCCTCTTGTTCTGTTTCCTTCGTACTATTTTTCTCTTCTTCTTTATCCTGCGAGGGTGAATCCGAGCAGGCAGTAAGTAGCAAGGTAGTTGTTAAAATAAACAGTAAGAAAGGGAGTCTTTTCAAGGTGTACACATCCTTATCGTCATGATGATGAATAGAAAAAGCAGCCTGTATTTTAACACAGGATACCAGCTTCAGGCAGGATTTAACGTATTTGAAATCAAATTATTAAGACAAAGCAATTTTCTATTCGTTACAATGAGGGTATACCCCAATTTTTCCGAACAATACACACATATTGAAAATAAGAAGGAGATCATGATGACTGCAAATAATCGATTAACTTTTGAAAAATCAGCGATCGAGGCGATGACGGCAAAAGACCCGGAAATGAAAAAACTGGTTACACTGATTGGAGACATTTCCCTGACAAAAAGGGAAGATCACTTTAAAAGTCTTGTCCGATCATGTATCGGCCAGCAGCTATCTGTAAAAGCGGCGAAGACTATCTATGCAAGGTTTGAGGAACTGGTGGGAGAAATAACGCCGGAAGCGGTTTTGAAATTTTCCGATGAAGAACTTAGAAGCGTTGGTCTTTCGAAGCAAAAAATAGCATATCTGAGAGACCTCAGTGAAAAAGTGTTGGCTAAAGAAGTCGATCTTGATCAACTGGAAAGAATGGATAACGATGAAATAAGGAAAGTGCTGACAAGTGTAAAAGGGATCGGTCCGTGGACGGCTGAAGTGTTCCTGATTTTTTCATTGGGGCGGACAGACGTTTTGCCAGTGGGGGATCTTGGTCTCCAGCGAGCATGCCAGTGGCTGTATCAAGTGGAGCGGGATAACAACGGGAAGCAGCTCATCAAGAGCCATGCTTCTAAGTGGCACCCGCATTACACGGCCGCGTCACTTTACCTTTGGGAAGCGATCAACCAAGGTTTGGTAGCGCAGTACCCAAGTGTCGATGAAGCCTGGGAGCAGTTGAAGAATTAAAAAAAGCCATGAGCCTGTTGATTTCAGGTTCATGGCTTTTGTTCGTTTAATCCTCTACAACAAATTCAAAGTTGCCTTCAAATTTAACCTCTTTACCAAGCAGGACGCCGCCTGTTTCTATAGCCGCGTTATAAGTCATGCCATAAGCTTCGCGGTTGACTTTGCCTGCTACATCGAAGCCGGCGATCGTGCTGCCATCCATCGGGCTTTTGGATACGCCGTTATATTCAACTGTGAAGGTTTCCTCACGTGTGACATCTTTGATCGTGAAGTCACCAGTCACTTCGTATTCATCATCAGATACTTTCTTGATTGACTTACTTTCAAACACCATATTCGGGTATGTTTCAGCTTCAAAAAAGTCGCCGGAGCGAAGGTGGCCATCACGGTCTTCATTACCTGTATCGATGGAAGTGACTGGAATAGTAACCGTCACTTTAGCATTATCCAGATTTTCGAGATCTCCGTTGAAGTTTACATCGAATTCTTTGAATTCACCTTTTGCCTTGGAAACCATCATATGTTTGATTTGAAAATTCAAGTTGCTGTGCACGTTGTCTAATTTTAACGTTGACATAAAAAATTCCTCCTGAAAATGTTTTGTGTTTTTATCTTGAATTAAAGATAACTCAAAAATATCTCAAAGTCAAGATAAATAATAAAAAAAACACTCTAATTCAAGATATATGCTGCAGTATTCATCCTTATTCATAAGAAAAAAGGCGTCTGCCCCAGGTAGCTCAAAGCTGAGAGGTACCGGGAGCGAGACGCCTTTTTACGTGTCTGGCTGGTCGATTGACAAAATAGATGCCTGCCAAAATCAGGCTTCCGCCTGCCAAAGTAGAGATATGTAGCTGCTCGTTCAATAACAGCCATCCAAAGATGACACCGAATAATGGAGCAAGGAACAAAAATGCACTGACTTTTCCTGGATCCTCTTTGTTCAAAAGATAGAACCAGATGGCAAATTGCACAATCGAAGCCATAATAGCCAGCCATATCAAGATAAAGATGGAAAGGGGTGTGAGGACGAATTGTGTCTGTTCAAACAAAGCACTTCCCATTAGCAGGATAATGCCGCCAAAAAGCATTTGATAGGCAGTCAGCACCCATGTATCGAACGTACTTCCCCATTTTTTCATCAATAAGGTCGCGATAGCCCAGGAGACTGCACTGAACATGCCTAACAGTGTACCTGGCTGCTGGATATCAAGACTTGCTCCCAGAGTGATGAAGACTCCCAGAAATCCGATGACGACACCGCCCCATTGCAGCCAGCGATATCTCATCCCCATGAAAATCGTGCCGAACAGGACAACAAGCAAGGGATTGGTAAAGGTCAAAATCGACGATTCGCCTGCGGTAATTGTCCGCAAACTGAGGAAGATAGCTCCCATCACTCCCGCAGTTTGAAACAAACCTACCAATAGCATCTGGAGCCATTCCCTGACACGTCTGGGATGTTTTCGTTTAAGTAAAAATACAATCATAGCCATCAGCAAACCTGCGATCGTAAATCGTAATCCCACCAGCAGTAGTGGGGAAACAAAATGGAGCCCGATTTTACCGACAGCAAAAGAGGAGCCCATCAAGCTGGTCGTGATCACTAGCAAAACGGTAAACCATACTCTGTTCAAATACTCACCTTCATTCTGTAAATCATAATTGTTTTAATTTTCTAATTATAGCATATTCCTTTGCGTTGAGAACTTACTATTAATACTAGAAGAGCTTTAGGATGATTTTAATAGCAAAATAAAAAATCCTCCCCTTGCCAGGAAGCAAAAGGAGGATTTTAAATTTGAGAGCAGTAGAGAGAAAATCAGGGTCTGGCAGCTCCATTTCATGCTTTGTTCTTGCTAAAAATGGAAGGTATTTAAGCTTATCCGTAAAGTTCCAGACTGACCACTCCGATAATAATCAACAAAATAGAGATGATTTTCCGTGCATTTGCTGATTCGCGGAAGATTAATATACCCATCAATGTGGTTGCTGCCACACTTACGCCTGACCAGATCGCATATACGATGCTTATTTCGAGATATTGGATCGACAGTGTCAGGTAATAGATACATAAGGTGAAAAAGACGAACACACCGATGCTTGGCAGTTTTCTTGTGAACCCCTCGGATAGTTTGACACTAATATTTCCAATAGTGGAAAAGATCAAGCTGATAATCAAGTATAGAGAAGCCAAGGGATCACCTCTTTTCCGTGGATATGTCTCTTTGTTCCGGTAAATTCAATCCCACTACGCCTGCAAGAATTAAAGTAGTACCAAGAACCTTGACCAGAGAAAGCGGCTCGTGGAACAAGGATACAGCGATGATGGTGACGACGACCATGCCGCCTCCTGACCAAATGGCGTTGATGATCCCGATTTCACTGGAGCGGGTGATCACCACATAAAGTGAAAGAGCAATCCCATAGCAAGCTACTACAATTAATGTTGGCCCTACATTCGTGAACCCCTCGGAGATCTTCATGAAAGAAGTTCCGATTACTTCAAACAAAATCGAAAAAGATAACAGAAGATAGTTATTCATGCTGGATACCTCCATTTATTCGATGGTTTCATTTACCTTCTTTGAAAATTTGTTTTTTAACGATACCATCTCATCCAGTGTTTAAAACGTTAAATCTATGTAAATTTAGATATTCGTAGCTAGGAGTACAATCGGAACGCAGAATAAAAGAGAGGACGTTATATGGAGTTTTAGGGGACAGCTTGCAAAAATGTGGGAACTCAAGGGTGTTTATTTCTGGACAGGGGGAGGGGCGAGTTTGCACAAAAATCCATACAGCTTCGTATAATAGTTTGCCTGAGTTTATGAATGAACGGTAAACGTGTAGCTTATCACTGTGTCTGCAGCAGTTATGATGATAAAAGGATTGCAAAAGGGGAGAGGGCGTTGGGAGTAATAGAAACGCAGCTTTGGCTGGATGATTTTGTGAAAGCATGTGAAAAGAAAAGCTTTTTGTTTAAGCCGCCTTATGATGAGCAGCGTGAAGCGCTTTGCAGGCCGGTCCAAAAAAGCTTTTCGAAAATTCCCCCGGCTGAATTACAGGCCATTTTATTAAAACATGGCTTGTTTGAGCCGTTCGAGTGGAAACATATCCATCGCACGGTTCGTGAGATAGAAAAAAGGAATATATGGAAGATTGTCGAAGAGGAATACCGCCGTTTGAAGAGAAAATGGCATGGGCCAGAGGCACCCATTTATATCTATCCGGTAGCCCGGGCACAGCAGCCTGCTGGAAAACGCCCCATCAAAAAAAGCGGGGTAAGCTTTAAGAAATGCTTATTTTTATTTTTGGCACCCGATACGCCGGTGTTAGAAATAAAAGCCTTATTGGCTCATGAATATAATCATATGTGCCGGTTTTCTCAGAGCAAGTTGAATGAAATCAGACTCCCGCTCAAAGAAGTGCTGATCATGGAGGGCCTGGCGGAAAATGCGGTGAAAGAATTGTACGGGGAAAAGCAACTGGCGCCATGGACCAGTAACTACCGGAGTAATCGGGTGAAAGAAATATGGAAAAAGCAATTCCAATCCGCATTGCATGTGCAAGGACAGGAAAACCATCAGAAATATTTGTATGGAAAAGGCAATAGTTCACTCCCGAGATGGATTGGGTATCAAATCGGTTTTGAAATTATTACATCTTATCAGGAACGCCATGGACGACTTACTACGAGGGAATTGTTGACGAAAACGGCGGACGAACTGATTGCGGGCTCCAGTTTTCCAACTGATTAGCAGTGTATGCTTACTCTGGTTCCAAACTCCATTTCTCAGGTAAATTCCACACTTTTTACACATTTGCGGTGAGCGGGCTTGCTTCGTTGGTTTCATTCCCTCTCTGACAGGGGTTCAGCAGGATAATGCATTCAGTCAGGTGTTGTATTTTGTGAAAAAGCAGGGTTTACAGACGGCTGGTATTTGATACAATGGCGGAAACTATCCATAGAAAAGGAGAATGACATTGCGTAAAAAGTGGTTATCAGGTCTACTGTTTGCAGCATTTTTAACTCTGGGTGCATGCAGTAGTGACGGAGAAACAGCAAAAGATAATGAGAAAAAAGATACACAACAAGAACAGAAGTCCAGTGAACAAAGTGAAGGTAACAAAGAAGGCAAGGAAGGCGGCGAACAGCCTAAAATGCCTGAGCCGGATCTGAAAGGCACACCGGATGTTGTAGCGGAAGTCAATGGAGAAAAAATCAAGAAAAAAGAATTTGAGGCAGCATATAAAAGTCAATTCCAACAGGCTGCCTTGCAATCACAGATGTCAGGGCAGAAGGTTGATCAGGACAAGCTGAAAAAACAGATGGTCGACAGCCTGGTCGGTCAGGAGCTTCTCATTCAGGAAGCGAACAATCGTGATTACAAAGCTACCCAGGAAAAGAAGGATAAAATTCTCGAAGACTTGGCTAAGCAGAATAAAGCCGGCTCTAAAGAAGAGTTCCTGGCTCAATTAGAAAAGCAGGGCATGAGTGAAAAAGAAGTCATGTCTCAACTGGAAACCCAAGTGAAGGTAGAGCAACTGATTGCCGCTGAAGCAGGAGACATCGAGCCTACAGAAGAAGAAATGAAAAAAATGTATGAGCAGATGAAAGCGCAGCAAGAACAAATGGGTGGAGAAAGCAAAGTTCCTTCTTTCGAGGAAGCGAAACCATCTCTGAAACAGCAACTGAAGCAGCAAAAAGAAGCGGAAGAAGCGCAAAAGCTTATTAAGAATCTGCGTGAAGATGCAGATGTTAAAGTCCACATTTGATAACAGAAAACCAGGTCCGGAAGGGGACCTGGTTTTTTTTATTGATTCTTATTGAAAAGCTCGAGAAATGCATGGTAGATCTCAATTCCCTGAAGGAAAGGTCCTGTCCCAGTAATAGGGATACGGGCTCTTTTTTGCACTTTAAGAAAGTTTAACTTTGTTAAAGGATTAAAGTATAAGAAAATACTAAGGCTTTCGCCATAAGTACTTGGCGATAAGCTAAGTTTTTCTAATGCATGAATGATCGTGTGGAAAGGAGACAAGAAAATTAAAAACCCTGTTGCCGAGAGGAGGTTTTCGGCAACAGGGTCATTTACCTGCTAATCCAACCATCGTTTTAGTACCAAGCTGCTCCTACAATGATAAGCAGGATAAACAAGACAACGATCAACACGAAAGTGTCGCCGTAACGGGAACCACCATAACCAAGACCTCCGTAGCATCCGTAACCCATATTTAACCCTCCTAACTGTCTGATTTAATCAATTGGAAAGGGAAGGCATAGCTACTCCCTGTTCCATAATTAGTCTATGTAAGAGCGCAATGATTGGAAAGGACATTTATACAAAAAATTTTAGTTATTATGAAATGAGGATACATGCCGTTACCAACCAGACTGCCTGCCATAGGATAACTATGAATCTTTTTGCAGGCAAAGGAGGTAGTAGGCTTGTTCAATAATTTCGAGAAAAAAACCGGTGTGAAAATGGACGAAGTCATGAAGCTTGCCCAGTCTTTACAGGGTGCTAATTTTAAAGATGAAACAACGATCCGAAACGTGATCAACAAAGTTTCCAAGCTGGCAAATAAGCCAGTTTCGAAAAGTAAAGAAGACATGATTGTTAAAGCAATACTGAATGATAAAGTACCGAAAGACTTTTCCTCGATTGAAAAAATGATAAAGAAAAAACGGTAATCCCTGTTAAATAACCAGATGCCTTGCATTGTGGAGGAAGCAGGGGTTACGTATGGAAGTAACCTGGATCAGTCTGTTGGTCCAGGTGTTTTTTTGGAAAAAGCCATGCAGGATCACGCGTTCAGCCAATCATAGTACAATGTGGCCGGATCCTCCATCACTTCACTTCGATAGACCTGGGTAAAGGTCTGGATGATTCCGCCGTAAAAATAACCGAGGAAGGTCTTCTTGATTATTCCTTTCTTTTGGGCGTAGAGGCTTTGCTTGAATGTACGATTAATGACTTCTATGTAATGGTCGACTGGATAGTTCAATTGGAATTTATGGAAAGCATGGGTGACGCTTTTCCAGGCGGACCAGATGTCGTCAATTGGTAAAAAAGCTTTTGTCAGTGACGTGAAGGCTTTCGGTATGTAAGAAGGAAGGTAATCCGTATCGAAATCGGGTTTTTGTTCCGCTGCAGGCAAAGATTTTTCTTCTGCTGTTTTCTGCTGAATCTCGATCTTTTCCGAAGGTTTTTCGTCTTCTTTTTCCAGCCATGGTGAAGTCGTTTCATCCCCGGGAAGGATGACCAGGATATTGACACCGCGCTTCCCGTTGGGACGGGTAGCAGGTACGCGTTTTAAGAGCCCTTTTTCAACAAACGTATTGATCGCCCGGATGACGGTACTGCGGCTGCGCCCGGTTTTCTTCTCGATCGTTTCGTTTTTTGCAAAAGAGACGCCGGGATATTTAACAGAATGGCGCCAGATAAATTTCAAAACATCGAGTGCTCCAGCAGAAAGTTCCGCTTTGTGGTGAAATAAAAAGGAACGTACACGCAAATCCATAGTTTGTTTATTCGTGAAGGATTGTAGTTTGCTAACCTCTTGTATATTCATTATGAACATCATCCAATCAAAGCTTTTACCCTTATAATCGAAGGAAAGAAAAGTCAGGTGCTATCATAGATGGAAAAAATTCGTTTCCTGTACGATTTTTACTAATCTTTTTGTTAATAATCTTTGTTTTGCCTATGTTTCGGAGGGGATTATGGAGTCCTGACGCTTGTGGGATAAAGCGTTGATAAGGTTTAGTGCCGTGTCATTTAGCGTGTCAGGTAAGGGTAGCAAATAAAAACGGTCAGTAAAAAAGCTCAAGGCCTGCGATGCCTTGAGCTTCGGTATTTTTTATCGTTTTTTTCGGGAACTTCTCATGATGGCACTGATGATAAAGACAAAAATGATTGCGCCAATCAAAGCAGGTAAAATAGCAATACCGGCTAAGGAAGGTCCCCATGAACCTAATAGTTCACCGCCAATCCATGCACCTACAATACCTGCAATAATATTTCCAATGATTCCGAGTGGCATGTCACGGCCGATGATAGCTCCGGCGAGCCAGCCGATCAGTCCACCCACGATTAAATATAAAATAAGACCCATAATGGTTAACCTCCTCTTTTAAAATCTATTATGGATATATCCCGCCTGAACAAATTTAAAACATCACGTGTCAAAATCCCTTATATTGGCATGATGGAAACGATTTGTTGAATACGTACAAAAAAGGTAGAGTCCCCGGCTTGTAATGCGATGTGATCTGGCTGGACTTCCGTCAATTCACCACGAATGGTATCTTTGGTAGTCTCCACAATCAGGTTTTTGCCAACGACAGATTGGAGACGGCTAACAACAAAAGGATCGAACAAGGTTTTATATTGCACATCTATACCCTGATTTCTGCTTTGGTGATGATACATGAAAATTCCCCCTTTATGGTAATCGGTACAATTTATGCAGTGGGTGAGGGAGTGGTGAAAAGGACATAAAAAACCCCTTAACCTGGATAATGTTCCATGGTAAGGGGGGATGCTGATTACTGAATAATCGGCTCGAACTTTTCCCGGTAGCCGGGATGGAGTAAATAATATAACGGATAACCTTTCGTGTAAAAATACTGGATGAGCGGACCTGCAAAGGCGGTGCCAACCACCGTGCCGATTCCTACAGGACCACCGATCAATAAAGCAGTCGTCGACGTAGTGATGGCTATTGCTGTCTGACTCACCAACAGACTGATTCTGAACTTCTTGGCGATGACTAAGAATAATTGATCGACCGGCGCCCGTGGCAGCTGAGGCAAAATATAAATAGCCACGCCTAAAGCAGTGAAGGCCACACCAGTTGCTACCGTGATAAGCTGGATAAGAAATGGTGCGGCTGCCAGGCTCATATTGTTGAAAACGACTTCCAGCCAGAAGTCCAGAACCAGACTTTCCAGCACAAGCGGCAGTAAAGCTCTGAATTCCGGCTTTTGCTTTGCCAGCCATCCATTCAGGAAAATGAAGGCAAGCTGGAAGGTGCCGTACCAAATCCCTACTGTAAAACCAAATCTATCTTCTAACCCGACAAATAATGCTGTCCAAAATCCTGCGCCTAAAGCAGCTTTAATTAAAAGGGCTACTCCGAAAAAATTGACAAAAATACCCAGGATATATACGGACATGCGGTAAAGCATTCATTGACCCTCGTCTTTCTTATTATTGTTTGTTCAAATTTTGTTGTTAGGCAATTTTATTAGCAGAATATTTTTGCGTCAATAGGGTTTGATTATTTTTTGATTATAAAATTTAAGCAGGAGGGGAGAAGCTTTTAATTACTTAATAGGACAGGGCTTACATGAATAGCATGGTATATAGAGACTACCTGAGAGGGTGAAGGAAGCATGCAAATCCATGTGGTGGAATCCGGCGATACGTTATGGGCGATAGCCAGGCGTTATCGTTCTGATATGAATCAGATTATATTAGCCAACCAGATAGACAATCCGGATGTAATCGTGGTCGGTCAGGCGCTGGTCATTCCGGAACCGGGCCGGGAATATGTGGTGCAGGCGGGAGATACGCTGTGGGCGATTGCACAGCGTTATGGAATTTCTGTGCAGGATTTACAACAAGTGAATCAAATCAGTAATCCTGCTTTGATTTTTGTCGGGGATATGCTGGTGCTTCCTTATTTTCCGTATACCGTTCAGCCGGGCGATACATTATGGGCGATTTCCCGCAGGTTTGGTGTTTCGATGCAGCGGGTCATTCAGATTAATAACATCACCAATCCTTCGATGCTGTCTGTCGGGCAAATGTTGTACATCCCAAGGGAGCCACGGCCTGTAACAGAAATTAATGCTTACCTTACCAACATGAGTGAGGAAGGAAGACGTGAGGTGCTTGCCCTTGGCCGGAATTTTACGTATCTGTCGCCATTCACTTACTCGATTCAGGAAGATGGCACGATCACGGAGATGAACGATACGGGAGTATTGGAAGCTGCTAGTGCTGCCAATGTCGCTCCCCTGCTTGTATTGACCAACTTCCGGGATCGGTCGTTTGACTCGGATATCGCGGCTACCATTTTACGAAGTCCGGAATTGCAGGAAACATTACTTACCAATATACTCGCTAAAATGGAAGCTAAAGGCTATACGGGTCTTAATATTGATTTTGAATATGTCTATCCAGAGGACCGGGAAAACTATAATAATTTTTTGAGGCGGGCCGTGGCCAGGCTGCGACCGGAAGGGTACACAGTCTCGACGGCACTTGCCCCGAAAGAAAGCGCGGATCAGCAGGGGCTTTTATATGAAGCGCATGATTATGCTGCTCACGGGGAAATCCTCGATTTTGTTGTCATCATGACTTATGAATGGGGATGGGCCGGCGGCGAGCCATGGGCGATTGCTCCAATCAACAAAGTACGGGATGTCCTGGACTATGCCGTGACAGAAATTCCGAGGGATAAAATTCTGATGGGTATCCCGTTATACGGGAGAGATTGGAAGGTTCCATGGGTGCAAGGGACATTCGCAAGGACGGTGAGTCCCAAGGAAGCAGTCCAATTGGCTCAACGGTACGGAGTGGATATCCAATATGATGAAACCTATCAATCCCCATTTTTCCGTTATGTCGATGGAACCGGCCAGGAACACGAAGTCTGGTTCGAGGATGCGCGCAGCATGCAGGCGAAGTACGACACGATTAAAGATTATGGCTTACGCGGCGGGAGTTACTGGGTGCTTGGAAGTACGTTCCCGCAGAATTGGCCGGTGTTACGAGATAATTTCAGAATCCGAAAGTATTCGTGACTGTGAGTCTCTCATCGCTGTAGGGAGGCATCACGAAAAGGGCAAGGGCACTTTTTGTGACCATGCAGAAATTTTAACGAGTAGAATGCTTATTGCAAGTCATAGGCGTACCAGATTCCTCTCCAGGATTCCGGTACGTCTTTTTCTACATATTGAGCATTATTTACCGATATATTCATAAAAATCTATCTATTTCCAAGAGAGCAGCCAAGGTACAAATAATAAATGGTAAAATAAAGGAAAATTAAGAGGGGAAGAGTGGTAGATATTCGGAAGCGGAAATGGATTAAAAATATAGTTTTATGGATAGCGGCGTTTTTCTTAATTATTTTTTCGATTGATATGCCAGCGTTGGGCTACAAAAACCTGGATTACATTCCACAAACAAACAGCTATAAAATTACCAAATATAGCTGGTATGGAGCGCCTCTGATTCATGAATCGTTCGAAGGGGATTCCGATGAAGCACTGAAGGTTTTTCAAAACCAAACCAGAGTCCAGAGAATCCAAAGTGTAACCATGGTTTTTGCCCTGATGGCTATTCTATCGTGGTGGGCCAGGGAGAGGAAATTATATACATATGGTAGTGCATGGTTAGCGGTGATATTTTTGGTGATTGATATTATGGTAGTTATCCGTTTGAGTTAAGAATTTGTAAAGAAAGGATTTGTCAGCTATGTCAACAAAAGAAGAGCAGGTCGTTTATATCGTATTTGTATCAGCTATTATGTTTATCCTGCTTGCTTTCATGCCTAACGGAGGTTTTCTTACCGTAGACTTTACTTCTTTCGGTTTATATTACCTACTCATCATGCCGATTATTTTGGATGAGCCTTCCAGGAAACGGACGAGACGAATTGTTCTGACAGCACCTATTATCATTATATTGATGGAGCTAGTAGAATTCCTTGGTAGGCTTTGATTAGTGTTCTGGCTGATGGGGCACGGTTGTTATTTATGCCAGAAAGTTTTATCCGCTTAATCGATGTGTTGGGAGATGAAAAAATGGAGCAATTGTTCGAACAGTTACCAAAGCTTAAGACGAAGCGGTTGATGTTAAGAAAAATTAGCCTGAATGATATCGAGGATGTATTTGCGTATGGATCGAACCCTAATGTATCGCAATATGTCAGTTGGGAGACCCATCAATCGCTTGAGGACGCCCGGGAATTTGTGCAGTTTGTCCAGGAGGGATATCGACTGGGCAAAAAAGCGCTATGGGGAATGGAGTTAAAGTCTACTGGAAAGATTGTGGGTACGATTGACTTTGTTACCGTAAATACCAAGCATAAGCGGGCAGAAATTGGATATGTATTAGCCGAGGAATATTGGGGCCAGGGATTAACCACCGAAGCTACCGAGAGGATAATCGCTTTTGGATTTAACGAATTGGACTTAGAGCGGATTCAGGCGCGGTGTTTTGTAGACAATGTTGGTTCACAGCGGGTAATGGAAAAAGTCGGTATGAGATGGGAAGGAACCATCAGAAAAGGAATGCTGGTGAAAGGAAAGTTTCGCGATTTGAAGCTTTATTCCATTTTATCGGAAGAATTTCATCCATGATAAGGGGGAAGTAATGATCGGTAAACAAACCACACAGCTATTTATATAGATGTTTTAAGAAAAAGTAGTTTATGGGCAGAGGGGGGGGAGGCATTATGATACAGGTGGTAAAGGCGAACGTCCATCACGTCCAAGGGATAGCTGATGTTTGTTCGGCAGCTACAAGGTCCACTTATAAAGATATTTACACGCCGGAATATATTGAGCGGGTCATCAAAGAATTCTATAACCCTGCCAGAATTTTGACGGAAGTTACTTATTCAGAAAAAGACTGGGGCGGCTATTTCGCAGCAGTTGAAAACAATGAAGTGATTGGTGCTTGTGGAGGCGGAATGATCAGCGATAACGCGGGCGAAGTATATGTTTTATATCTTGATCCTCGAAGACGTAATGAGGGAATTGGTACGAAACTGCTGGAAGCAGTCAGCCATCAGCAAAAATATGAGTTCCATGCGAAAGAACAGTGGGTTTCTGTTCAGGAAGGTAACACAAAAGGGATTCCTTTCTACGAAGCCAGAGGGTTTGTATACCGGTATAAGCAGGCAGGGTATGGTAATGGAGAAGCGGAAAACTATATCACATTACGGTACCATCGTTATCTCTAGGTTTTACTATTTAAACAGCACTCTTTCTGCATCGCGCCCATACGATAAAAAGTGAACGATAAGGAGGGCGATCGATGTATACGAATCTTTTTCAGGGTGCATATCCTTTTAATGTGCGACAAAACGCAGCGGATTATGGGGCAAAAGGAGCGTTGAATGCAACTTCCCTGACTCTGCCACAAATGTTGACCTATGCGATGCAGGACGAATATTTGGCACAAGCGAGATATCGGGATGTGTTGAGTAATTTTGGGTATGTGCGTCAATTTGCGAATATTCAACAGGCGGAATTGAGGCATATCCAGGCATTGCTTCCATTGTTCCAGCGCTATCAGGTTCCTGTGCCGGGTGATATTTCCGAGACATTTGTCTCTACCCCAGCGTCGGTGAAGCAAGCATTTGCTGAAGGAGTCCAGGCGGAAATCGATAATATTGGGATGTATAATAAATTCCTAACCTACATGCTGCCACAGGATGTGAGGGTGGTATTCACTAATTTACGCAATGCTTCTATGAATCATCTGGCTGCGTTTGAGAGGGGACTTGCAAGGGACTTTCAGGAATGAATCCAAAAAAAAAGGCAGCATGCTAACCAGGAAAAGGGGGAGGTCACTGGTAGGGTGCTGCCTTCATTCATCTTCATCCTAACAGATATAGACGCTTTAAACCAATAAAGTAATTGAATTGTAATACGATTTTTACAATCGTGCTTTTTTTATGTATTTTTAAAAGTACTCCGTCTTTCTGTAATTTGGCTCTCTACCTTTAGAATAGTAATGTAGTTACATGATCCACACAATATTTGGTGGATAACGGAAAAGAATGTCACTTGGTACATAGGATTTCTCATGAAAAGTGGAGACTTATTTAGATAATAAGCCTGTATTCTTTCAGTTGCCGGTTGTGATAACCTTAATAGATGATGATCCACGTCCTCCTTGCATGGGGGACGTTTTTCATTGGAAGAGGATTTATTTATTCGTATGGTTATCTAATGAAGGAGTGGCATATTTGGATATATTAATCACTATTTTTTTCCTAATCAGTGTTACATTCCCGGTTTTGCATATCTATCACTGCTTGCCGTTTTTCCGTGAGTCCGGTGAAAGATTCGACGCAAACCGTGAGCTGAAACGATGGAAGAGTGAACATTGCTATGATAATGAAAAAGGTATAAGTATCTTAGTGCCGTGTTTTAACGAAGAGGACATTATAGAAACTTCGATTGAGAGCATGAAGTCTTTGTCGTATTCCCGGTTTGAAGTCTTTTATATCAATGACGGTTCATCAGACGATACGATGGATCAGTTGGATGAATTATTGGGGCTGACCCCTTGCAGCATGTCAGCACAGGGAGAACTCACGTATAAAGAAGTCAAAAAAGTATACCAATCTTCCCTTTATCCTAATATCTATGTGATCGATAAGGAGAATGGTGGGAAAGCGGACTCTCTGAACGCCGGTATTGAATATGCAACGAAGGATTTGGTTGTGACATTGGATGCCGACACTATTTTAACCAGAACAGCATTAAATTCTGTCAACGAGGCTTTTGAGGATAGAAATGTAGTTGCGGCAGGAGGTATGGTACATGTACTGCAGACGAAAACAGATCATCCATTGAGCCGCTTATCTCTAAAAAGGACGAATATGCTGATACGTGTGCAAGTACTTGATTTCCTGAAAGCATTCTATATATCAAAATTATCACTTGTACGGTTCAAGGCTTTGGCGGTAATATCAGGAGCATTCGGGATTTTCAATAAGCAAGTGCTGATTGATGTAGGTGGCTATCGTAATTCGATCGGAGAAGATATTGATATAACCCTACGTATCCAGCGGCACATAGCCAGGCACAAAGACATGAAAATCAGTTTCATAGCTGATGCGGTAGGCTACACTGAGCTACCTGAAACATGGAGGGACTTGACCAAACAGCGGCTGCGATGGCAGAAAGCCTATATCGACTGCATCATTCACTTTTGGGCGTTTTTCTTAAAAACGTTACTTACGAAGCCTGTATCCTTTTTCTATGTATTTGAAACATTCCTTATTGGGACGCTTGCAGCTTATATCATGACAGGTATCATGACTTACAATATAATCAACAACCCGGGGAATTCGTTCATCGATTATATGTTTTTCTATCTGTTTTTCCTGATTGTATTTGGAATTATATATAACCTTGTGGCACTTCGGATGAATAAACATTATGGATTTTCGTTCAGCAAAATGGATAGTCTTCGTTTGTTTGTGACCATCCTGTTTGATATTTTCATCTATCGATTTGTAGCCGTTTATTATGTTATGTATGGCAGCATCTCCTATTTCTTCAATAAAAAATGGAACAAAGTCTCCCGGACAGGGAGAAGTTATCATCACAAAAACTCGAAAACAGCAGCTTGAAAAAAGGCTGTTCCCGAGGAAAAAGTTTATTAGTAGGTGAAAGTGTAATGGGGAAAAAATTATTGTTATTTTTTATTACTGCAATGACGGTTTTGATACTGGGTGTGGTCAGTTACGCCTTCAACTTTGTAACATCAACGTCCGCAAGTATCCACGAAGATATTGATAGGAATCCAAAGCTTGCAAACCGTATGGAGAATATTGACCTTGGGGACGGGGATCCGATATCGATTTTGATTATGGGACTGGATACACGCGCCGGCGAAGGGGGCGGGCGTGCAGATGCCATGGTTCTGTTGACTATTAATCCAGCTGAAAAGTCGACGAATATGGTCAGTATCCCCCGGGATACATATATGAAAATAAGTGGAGCGGAAGACAAAATCAACAGTTCTTATGAGGCAGGCGGAACAGCGATGACTGTTTCGTCAGTTGAAAAACTGCTGGATGTCCCGGTAGATTACTTTGTCAAGATGAATTTCAAAGGGTTTGAAGGTATTGTAGATGCCCTGGACGGGATTAAGCTGAATAATGTTTTGGAATTCGATACCTATGATTCTGAATTCACAGATGAGAAGATGTATTTTCCGAAAGGATGGAATCATTTGACCGGCAAAGAAGCTTTAATCTATGCCCGGATGAGAAAGCAAGACCCACGCGGGGACTTTGGACGGCAGGAACGCCAGCGTCAGGTAATTGAAAAGATCATCGAAAAAGGATCGCGTACTTCATCCGTATTAAAATTTGGTGAAATTGCTGAAGTAATCCAGAAGCATGTAAAAACAAACATGTCTGTGAAAGATATGTGGCAAATTCAATTCAATTATAGAGACGCCCAAAATAATATCATGCAGCATAAAATAGAAGGATCAGAAGAAACAATTAAGGGCACTTACTATTATATGCCTGATGAGGATAAACTTAAGGAACTCTCTCAGGAGTTGAAAGCGCATCTGGACCTGGTCGAATCTGAACCTGATGAAAGTAATGAGCAGGCTGATGATAAGCCGGAGACGAATAAGAAAGATAGTGAAAAAGACAAGAAAGAGTCTTCAGAAAAAGAGCCTGATGAACAGGGAAATTCAAATGAGAATGATAAAGAGGACGATCAGCCTCAGGCGGAAGCAGATAAGGCTACTGAGACGGAAGAGGATACAAGCACGAAAGAGACGGATGAAAATAACGAGAACGGGACAACAGCTCAGGAAGATAAACCTGATACCCAACATGATCAGAAAGATGAACCTGAATCACAAACGGATCAGGAAGATACAAAGGACGAAACCAGACAGGACAGCAGCAAGCCGAATGTTGCTGAAGTAATTACGAAAAATTGGTCAGTGGTACCTACCCAGCAAGAAAACCATACTCATGTTACGTTTAAACAAGGCACCCTGGATTGGGAAGAAATGACATCAGCGATTGCAAAAGGAGCCGGATTGGCCAAAAGCGATATGACCCTCTGGTGGGCGGAAGGGGAAGGCTCAGATAAAGTAATAGCTACTGTCACGAATAAAGCACAAACGGAGAATTATCGTGTCTACGTTTCATGGGTGGACGGTGCAGGCTACAAACCTGTGAAGGTAGAAGTCCTCCATGAAAATGATCAGAAGAACCGTTGACCTGAATAGCTTACTGGTTCTGAAGCTGATACAAAAGAGACAGTGCAAGAGAGGCGATACCGCCTCTCTTTTTACTTTCATTCGACCCAAATTATATAAAATCTAAGTAATATTAACCAATTTCAAATAAGCTACCTCAACCGTCAAGGTTTCTTCGAATGTTATAAAAAAGTCTATGGGGGGAAAGTCTTATGGATGTTAATGATTTTTTGAATTACTATGTGTTGGGTGTTGTCATTATTGGGTTAGTACTAGTAGTCTTTGGTCTGATATTTTTTCTATACCGAAATAAAAAAGCCAACAAAAAAATGTTGAGGGAACTTGAAGTGGAAGCTGTGTCAACGCTTGATAAAGTCGAAAATGAATATAAACAGAGGGAAAAGGAACAAAAGGAGCAGGTAAAAAAAGACTATGAAAAGAAAGTCGACGAGTTTAAGGCTTATGTCCATGATATGGAAAAAATCTCTAAAACTACCAGTGAGGCAAAAACTTATCACATACTTAGCAATTTAAAAGAAAAGCTGGTGTCCGATGGCAAACTCAAGCCTTCAGAAATGATCATTCTTCCTAAAGTATTCTTACCTTCTAAAGCAGAGGGGGACATATCTGCTGTTAAGGTCGGACATATTGTCTTGCTGAAAACAGGAATCTATTTGATTGATACCAGGGAGTTTCATGGAAACGTCCTTTACGGCATTACAAAGGAGAAGGCGAAAGATTTTTCATTCCTACTTAATGATCTGTTTCCTGTGGAACAAAAAGAAACAGAAAAGACCATTGTTTTTGACAATAAGCAAGTGAATCAGACTGGTCTGAAAGTGATTGCGGCTGAAAATCCGGCCAAAAGAGTAATGGACGGTGTCGATTATCTTCAGCCAATCGCTGAAAAGTATACCGTTCATAGCACCATCACTCCGATCCTTTATGTGGATCATCATGGGAACCAGTTCAACAATTATTCCAATGATAGCACCCCTTATGTGTTCGATGAGCAGGAAACGCTTACCAAGTTCCTTGTGAAGCACCTGGAGGAATGCGATCCTATCTATACCGAAGAGGATTTGGAAAAGCTTAAACATAGCATCGAAAACGCTGGCTCGGGCAAACGTATAACAGAGCAGCCTGTATGAATAACGGCCTTTCGCTTCCATAAGCGAAAGGCTATTTTTGTGTTCCTGAAAATGTGCATGCAGTTTTGTATGGATAATACTTGCAGGAGGGTTGCGCTGTCGATATTTTCTAGTTATAGTCAATGTACATAAAGAAGGGCGATACATAGGAGGCTATTATGCCAAGGACTAAATACATAAAAATTTACGATGACTTAAAACAGAAAATAGAGCAGGAAATCTATCCCTATCAGCAGTTGCTTCCCTCAGAAAATACGTTAGTCAAAGAATATGATTGTTCGCGCAATACGGTCAGAAGAGCGATTGGAGAACTTGCAGCAGAAGGTTACGTCCAGACGAAACACGGCCAGGGGGCCCGTGTCATCTATCAGGACTTCAAGCAGGCTGAATATATGTTTGGGGAAACGGAAACATTTAAACAGTTTGCCATCCGTAATAAAAAGCAATACCGGACCGAAGTAATTGTTTTTCAGGAACTGGTTGTCGATGAACAAATCCATGAGGAAACCACGATGCCTGTAGGAGTGGAAGTCTATCATTTACAGCGTATTCGCTATTTGGATGGCAACCCGGTCATCATGGACTATAATTTTTTCAGAAAAGATGTCGTGAAAAGTCTGACCGTCGACATTGCAGAGGATTCCATCTATGAGTACTTGGAAAAAGAATTGAACCAGCGCGCGGTTACTGCCAAGCGAAAGATGACGGTCGAGAAAACCACTGGCCTGGACGAAAAATATTTGAGCCTGGATGGCTATAATTGTGTAGTCGTCGTCACCAGTCATGTTTTCAATGCGGACGGGGTGATGTTCGAATATACCCAATCCCGTCATATGCCTGGTGATTTTGTCTTTTTTGACCAGACACAGCGGAAATGAAAAAAGTGTACAAGCGACCGATCAGGGGCGCTCGTACACTTTTTTTGATGGAGTAGTAAATAGCTGAATTCCAGGGCTATTAGATGGTTACTTCTGTCTTTGTTTGTTCGCTGTTATTTTTCTCATATTGCTTTGCTGCTAAATGGATGAACACACTCGAAGTCCATGTATGGGCCAGGTCTCTTAAGCCTTCTCCAGTTTCTGCATGGAAGTTTTCCGCGAATCCGCTTTGTTTACAAAGCTCCAGGAATTTTTGGCGTACTTCATCTGCCAATTCGTCTTCCCCGCATTCCTCGAAGGCATCGATAAACAAAAGGGTAGTAGGAGCCCAGATTGGTCCTCTCCAATATGCATCTTCCTCGTATAACGGGCTGTCGATAGCCTCTGAAGCGATACCCCAATCGGTCAGATACTTGTCACTGCTTAGGACGTTAATGATTTTCTTCCTGGCTGCTTCCGGAAGTTTATCAGCCAGAATGATAGAGACAAGCGGCAGATTCCCCTGGCTTTCAATGACTTTTCCATCTCTCGTGAAACGGGCGACGGGGAGATTGTCGACAAGGAAGTAGTCGCAGAAATTCTCGGTCAATTGCTTCGCTTGTTCTTCCCAGTATTTTTTATCCTGATTCCGGTTTAATTTTCCTGCTACAACGGCAAGCATATCGATCGATTTGATCAAAAAGGCCGTCAAATCAGGAGAATCGACAATGTCTGCAAAGCGGAAAACCGTGCTGTTGTCCTGGCCGGAGTCGTTGCCGTGGTGATACTCCGGAATCCCGTCCTGGTTGGAATCTTTGTAATGGAAATAGAATTCCACATGAGCGTTGATCTGCTCATAAATCTGCTCCAGCTGCTTATCAGTAAGCATCATTCGATCCATCATCTTCAATACGAATAATCCCTGGACTGGAGGCTTGGCAAAATTCCAGCGGATCGTTGAATCACTGATGGAACCAGGAATCTGACCCTTGTCATCCTGATGGTCGAATAAAAGCTGGATCTGATCCCATGCCAATTGATCGTCAACCCCGACGAGTGCAAGGGCATTGAAGGCGTTGTCCCAGCTCCATACACCAGGAAAATTACTGTTGGACATGTACATGGCTTTTCTTTTCAGCAAGCCTGCTTCGTTCACAATGCACGTCCAGTTAAGATAAGCAGCTTCCCTGAGTGTTTGCTCGTATGCCTTCGGGACAGCCGGCTGTTTAGCCAGGAAACGTTCAAAATGGCCAGTGCTTTTCTCCAGAGCCAGCTCGTAGCTGTATTCCCGGTCTTCCGGCACGGAACCATGGGTTGGAATATCTTCAATCACACAAAGGAAATTGTGCGATTCTTCATCAGGAGTGATATGGATGCTGGACAAGTTATCTGCTTTATTGGTGCTGCCAGTCGTGTCCATGAATACGTTTTGCTGAAGGGAAACTGAGCCTTCCGGTGCGAAAATCAAGTATTTGGTCAGGTTCTTGTAGCTATTGACGATGCAGTATTCGTCACCGCTTGTTCCTAATAGATAGTTATATTCAAAATTGAAAATCGGCTGGGTATCTAATAGGAGCCCAACGTTTTCTCCTGTTCCTTTTACAACTATCCTAAACTCATCTTCAAAACAAACCTGCAACCTTCCGCCATCTATATCAAAGGTAATTTCGAATTCATCAGCCTCGTAGGAATACGGGACAGGTTCACCATTTTTAGTGGGAATGATCTTAAGCGCATTTTGATGTTGTTTGGATTTTCCTCGTACTGCGTTGACATAAATGCCATCTTTCTCAGGGTCATCGCTCTCCTGATAGGTGAGAGCCATGTAGGAACCATAATGGCTCATTGGTGTTATTTTTAAATCCAATAGTAGCACTCCTTTTTCACAAAATTCTTGACATCTATTCACACTGTACTATAATGAACTTGTTTAAACAAGTAGGAAATTTTGAAAGCGGTTTTTGAAAGCGATTTAAATAAAAGGAGGAACTAGCATGGGTTTTAAAGAAAACGTTGCCAGTATCATCAAGCATATTGGCGGTGCTGAAAATGTCAGCAATGCCACACATTGTGTGACCAGGCTGCGTCTGGTGTTGAAGGATGAAAATCTGGTGAACCAAGAGGCGTTGGAAGACAATGAGCTGGTAAAAGGAACTTTTTCGGCGAATGGACAATATCAAATTATCATTGGACCTGGAACAGTGGAAAAAGTCTACAATGAATTTGTAAAACAAACCGATGCCGATGAAGTAAGTAAAGACGAAATGAAACAAATTACGGCTGAGAAGGGGAATGCTTTTCAAAAAGGTATCCGGGTGCTCGCGGACATCTTCATTCCTATCCTGCCTGCCATTGTAGCTGCCGGTCTGTTGTTAGGTTTAAACAATCTGCTTGCCAACCCTGGCATCTTTTTCGAGGAAAAGTCGTTATTGGATGTTTATACCGGGTGGACCGGTTTTGCTGAATTCATCAATGTTATCGCTAACACGGCCTTCACCTTCCTCCCAGTCCTGATCGCGTGGTCTGCTGCGAAGAAATTTGGAGGAAGCCCTTTATTGGGGATCGTACTCGGGCTGTTATTGGTACATCCTGACTTAATGTCTGCCTATGATTATGCAGCAGACCCTGACGGGGTAACTTATTGGAATTTGTTCGGATGGGAAATTGCTAAAATTGGCTATCAAGGACAAGTGCTTCCGGTAATCTTTGCGGTATGGCTCCTGACCTGGTCAGAAAAGCATCTGAAGAGCTTCATTCCAGGAAATTTGCAGATGTTGTTTGTGGCACCGTTTGCCCTTATCTTTGCCGGTCTTCTGACGTTCGGTTTGATCGGACCAATCACGATGACTGGTTCTAATTGGATCACCGATGGAATTTTATATCTATTTGAAGTTTCTCCTGCGTTTGCTGGAGGCGTATATGGATTCATTTCAGCGCCATTGGTTATCACAGGGATGCATCACATTTTCCTTGGGGTTAACTTGCAAATGGCAGGTACGCTTGGTTATGTCACCCTGTGGCCGGTAAGTGAAACAGTGACCCTGGCGCAAGGTGCGGCTACATTGACCATGTTCTTCCTTCTTAAACGAAACAAGAAATTAAGAGGGGTTTCCTTTGCGGCTACAATTTCCGCATGGCTCGGCGTTACGGAACCAGCGATTTATGGTATCAACCTAAGATTCCGTTATCCGTTCATCGCTGTCATGGTCGCCAGTGCGGTCGGAAGTGCCTACATTGCTGCCCAGGGAGTGAAAGCCACTTCTGTAGGGGTAGGAGGCGTCTTATCTTTCCTATCGGTTTATCCGGAACATTGGGGCTTCTACTTCCTCGGAATGGGAATCACTTTTGCCCTGACTGTCGGGTTGACGCTCGGGTTCTATAAGAGCAACTTATTCCAGGCACGCCAATCCGAAGCTAAGAAAGGAAAAGAAAAGGCTGGTAAAGCAGTGGAATCCAAAAAAGTGGTAACTTCTTAATAAACAAAAATGAGCCACCCTCTTGATGGGGTGGCTCTTTGTTTGCAGTATTTGCTCTAAATAAAGTCAGGATCCAAATCAGGAAAAAAGGGGAGGTCAAACTGACGTGAACCTGCCTTTATTTATATTCACCTTAACAGGCTGCATTTCTTTTTTCCAGACAAGTAACGGGTTTGTCATATGATTTTAACCCGTGCTAAATGTTTTTCAAACTTCTGCTTTAATTGAAGGTACTGAGTTAACGTAAAATCCAGGCTGACACCGAGTGAGGGATGGTAAGATATGTTAGGATGAAAGTATATATTTTACAATGTCATATTGGATGGGGGAGAAAAATGAATAAACATCAAAGGATGGCGGTGGTTTTTTCGTTGCTTGGGGGAGCATTTATCGCAGCTGGAGTCGGAATGGAAGATTATGTAGCCTATTCTCCTCTAATTGGGTGGCTGCTTGGGTTTGTTTGTGAGGTGATCGCTTTACTATCTGCCTTAAAGTGGCAACGAGAAGAGCGTAATCATTAACATAAGGGGGAGGACATTATTAATAAGGTGAATTTATTGCTGGGTGTCACCATTATTTCCGTAACTTTTTTACTTGCATTCAGCTTTTTTATTATCATTTCCAGCTATTTTAATTCAAAAGAAATCGGTGAATTCACGGCCCAGTGTTATGATCATGGTGGGGAAGTTATATTAGAAATACATAATAATTTGACTAGTTCTTATTCATTCGAATGCAACATGTAAAAGAAAAGCCACTCCTGCCGGGGTGGCTTTTCTATTGGGAGGATCAGCCCGACACTGTATAAGAAAGAGGATTTCTGCTGAAGCTATTTGTAGCATTATGCAGATAGACTTTAAAAGTAGGTGTAACCATGACAGCTGGACGTATATCAATTATTATTCCTTCTTATAATGAATCCGATAATATCGATCTTATATATAAAGCGGTGGACAAAGAGTTTGAGGGGCTTCCTTATAATTATGAAATTCTATATGTCAATGACGGCAGCACGGATGATACATTATCCCGGATCAAAAAACTGGCGGGAGCGAACGCGAATGTGAGGTATCTTTCATTTACACGTAATTTTGGAAAAGAAGTAGCGCTCCTCGCCGGCCTTCAGCATGCAGATGGAGAAGCGGTAATCATCATGGATGCGGATCTTCAGCATCCATGTTCCTTGATCAAACCGTTTATTGAAGGGTATGAAGAAGGTTATCATCAGGTGATCGGCCGTCGCAACCGGAAAGGGGACGGCTGGCTCCGTTCCTGTTTTTCTTCGCTTTATTATTGCCTGATCAATAAGTTCGTCGATGTCGAGCTGCAGGATGGTGTCGGTGATTTCCGGCTTCTGAGTCGGAAGGCCGTAGACGGATTGCTGAGGCTCAATGAAGGGAGCCGCTTTTCGAAAGGATTGTTTTCCTGGATCGGATTGAGCCAGAAGATCATCCATTATGATAATGTCTGCCGGGAGAATGGCAAGTCGAAATGGAAGTTTTCGAAATTGCTGAACTATGGCATCGACGGTGCAGTTTCTTTCAATAACCGGCCGCTCCGGATTTGTTTTTATACCGGCATGTTTATTTTACTGTTGTCGGTCGTTTATATTTTGGTGCATTTGATAATGATTATGAATAATGGCGTCGTGGAACGGGGATATTTTACAACGATTTCGGCAGTGTTGCTGCTTGGCGGCATACAGCTGTTAAGCCTTGGTGTCATCGGTGAATACATTGGACGGATTTATTATGAAACGAAGCAGCGCCCGCATTATCTTGTAGAAGAGTCCAATATTAAAAGTGGAAACAGCAGGGAAGCGGACCGGACAGGGGTTTATAAGATTTATCGGAGTGGGGATCATTAATACCTTCAGCGTATCTGGAAAAATATAAAGAAGTAAACGGGGATTTCATATGAACAGGAAACTCTTACTTTTGCTGGTCGCCTGCCTGATTCTTGCTGTGCTTGCTCATGCATTCTTTTTGCATGCGTGGACGGAAGGGCGATTTATGGTCGGTCATAATGATGGTCTCCAGCAGATGGTGACGTTTAAAAAACTGCTTTACGAGCAGTATACAAACGGTAATTTCTTTTACACGTATCGTTTTGGATTAGGTGGCGGGACCTACAGTCAGCTGGCGTTTTACTTTTCGACATCGATTGTGTTCCTGATCAGTGCTGTAGTGACGTTTTTATTAGAATCACTGGGTTTAATTGAGGCAGTGGATATCGTTTATTGGGCGAATGCTGCTGTGTTCATCAGTGTCATCCGATTGTCAGTTATTCTGTTTGTAACCACCCTGGTGTTCCGGTATATGAGCAGTCGCTGGCTGCCAGCCTTTCTTGGAGCGGCTGTCTATGGCTTATCGGTCATCTATTTCCGGCATGCGACGTATTGGGAGTTTTTTGCCGATGCGATGCTTTGGGTGCCACTATTAGTATACGGCGTGGAAAAAATCATTCGGGAACTACGCCCGGGATGGTTTATTTTTGCTGTCGCTGTAACGATGTTCGATAACTTTTATTTCGCTTATATCAATCTGATATTCATCGGTATCTATATAGTTGCCCGTTTGTGGATTCATCTGGATACGAATGTGGCCGGTGTGGGACGGAAGGTGAAATTATTTGTATTCGGCGGGTTGGTTGGGGCCGGAATCAGTGCGGTTTCGTTCATTCCTGCGGTCTACAGTTTTTTTCATAACCATCGGCCGGACTATGCTTTTCCTATTGAGGCTGTAGATTTTTCGGACAATATTTTGTTTACGAGCAGGTACGTCATTGTGCCGGCACTGTTTTTAGTCTTCGTTTTTACTTTTTTCTTCTATCGAAAAGCTATGTTCCGTCTGTTCGGCGGGCTGAGTATCCTTTTTATTGTGCTGCACTTCAGTCCCCTGATAGCCAGCGCGTTTAATGGCTTCTCCGCACCGCAATACCGCTGGGAATACGTCTTGTCTTTCACGCTTGGCGCTGCGGTATGTGCTGGAATGTCTCATATTCATGAGGTAAGTAAGAAAGCCTTTTTGACGGCAAGTACCATGGTAATGGCAGTCTACCTCGTCTTTTTCTTTAGTGATGAGGAAATGGAGTTCTTATCCCTGCCTGGGATTGGTGTGTTTCTTTTAGTATTCCTGACGTTGATTGCTACAGCTGGTTTCGTGTGGTCCTGCAAAAAATCCTGGTACTATTTTTTGAGCGTAGCAACACTGCTCAATCTGCTTGCTATTTCTAACGCGAGCCAATATGTCATTTCGGAAATGACCGGGGTAAACAAGGTTTCGGAGCAATACTTACATAGCGACAAGTACAACGGAAAAGAAGCACGTGAACTGTTACAGAAAGTAAAGGCTCAAGATGCTGACCCCTATTATCGGATTGATTGGAAAGAGGGTTATCTGAATAATACGCCGATTGTCCAGGACTTCAACGGGTTTAGCGTCTATTCCAGTATCCTGAATGAAAACCTGCTCTATTTTTATTTATACGATTTGAACATTGACATGGGAAGAGAAAGTGTCAGCCGTTACTCCACGCTAAGCAATCGTGCCAACTTGTACAGTCTCCTGCAGGGAAAGTATGTGATGAAAAAGAAAGACGATGCAGGAAATGTGCCATATGGTTTCGAGGAGATTGCGAGGTCGGACAATTACATCGTTTATAAAAATACGAACCTGCTGCCATTCGTAAGAACTACTGATACTATATTTTCGGAGCGTGAGTTGGAAGATGCCAATGTATTGGAAAAAGAGCATGCCATGCTGGAAGGGGTAGTGGTGTCTGAGGTAGAAACTAAAGTGGGGGAGGTAGAAAACGTACCGGATCTCATCAAAGAAACCACTGTAGAGACAGTTAATGCTACTTACAAGGAAGGGAAATTGACTGTCACTGAAAAAGAAGGTGGAATCGATCTCGTTTTGAATACTCCTGGTAGTGGGAAGGGAGATTATTATGTTGGCTTTCATTTGGAGAGTCTGGCAGAGCGGAAAGGATTTGCGGTTAAGGTGAATGGCTATCGGACGACAAGAAAGCATAACCAATCAATCTACAAAACGTACGTCGACGACCTTGTCATCCGTGTTCCGAAAGCAAACAAGTTAAAAATCCGCCTCCCTAAAGGAAATTATGTTTTAACGGACCTAGCCTTATACCAAGAAGATTATCAAGTTTTAGAGCAGGCAAAGAAAGAAGCACAGGAAGAACCTGACTTTGATTGGACAGGTAACAAACTGACTATTCGCTATGACAATAGGCAAAGTGACCGCTTTATGATGCTGCCAATTCCTTATGAGCGGGGATGGCAGGTGCGGATTAATGATGAATCGAAGCGAGTGGAAAAAGTGAACTATGCATTTGTAGGTTTTCCTATTCAGAAGGGGTTAAATGAAATTCAACTGGTGTACTATCCGCCTTTCTTCCAGGTGTCTCTCCTGGTGACAGTCGTATGTATATTATTGGCATTCCTGTTGTCTAAACGACTTTTGTTCAAATTAAACCTTCAAAACACGAACGATATTTAATTAAATATATTTAATGTTCATATAATCTCTTGATTGTATTAAAGTGGTCTGTTATATTTGCACAGTAACATTTTTATATCACATCACTCGTATATGCTCGGTAATATGGTCGGAGCGTTTCTACCAGGTTCCCATTGAAAGAACTGGACTACGAGTTGAAGTATTATCATTTGTTCGTTTTTTTTAAGCAGGGCAATTTCTGCCTTTCTCTTGCTGGATGGTACATACTTTGGCTTCGTAGGTCTGGAAGGTGGAAACCACACTGCTTCCCAGGCCTTTTTCTTATGCTTCGACCAGCGGGTATGTACTACAACAAGGAGGATCTCGCATGAAGTTAACATTTCGTAAATCAACGTTTTTCGCTCTACTGGCACTTATTACTGTAATGTCATTATCGGTTCTTGGAGGTTGTAGTTCTTCTTCTCAGACCGAAGCTGCACCAAAAAAGAAGCAAAGACCTATTCTCATTGAAGGTCCGATGCCGATTGAAGCGGAAAAGTTTGCTGACAGGCTCGAAAATGTAAAAGAAGAAAAAGCAGGGACCTTTGAATATTATTTAGGCACTGTCGATGATTATCCGGTGATCGTGGCCAAGACTGGAAAAGGGATGGAAAATACTGCAGCAGCTACCGCAGTTGCCATAGAAAGGTATAATCCCATTGCAATCATTAACCAGGGAACTTCTGGCGGTCACGATCCTGACTTGCATGTGTTTGATATCGTGTTAGGGGAAAGGACGGTAAACATCGGTTCTCTGAAAACTCCTCATTATCAAGAGGGAGAAGGGATTCATCCCAAAGAGTGGATTCCAATGGACCTGATGGCTTCTGAAGGGAGTGCTGGAGAAGATCCAGACGCGGAAAACATCCGTTACTATAAAGGAGACAAAGGTTTACTAGCAGCCGCCAAATCAGTAAAGAATGAACACGAGAAAGGAAAAATTGTTGAGGGGACCATCGGTTCTGCAGATGTTTGGAATAATGAAGTAGACCGAATCAACTGGTTCCACGAAAATTATGAGACTTCAGTGGAAGAGATGGAAGGAGCTGCAGGAGCGCAAATTGCCAAAGCGTATGATGTGCCTTATCTTGGTATCCGGATTTTATCCAATAATAAAACCAATGGCGGGGAATACAATCCAGATACCGCAGCAGCCAATCAGGAATATGTTTATGAAGTTGTGAAGAAGTATATTTCTAAGCTGAAAAGTGAATAGTTTCCAATCTGTGCCTGATTCCTTGTGTGCAAAGCATACCTGGATCAGGCATATTTTTTGGTATATCGCCACCTTTGAATTGAAATAATTACTATCCGGCATCCAACGTGTTAGTATAGATTCATCAAATGAGGAGAGGTGATAACTTTTGAAGAAAATCAGATTAGGTACCAGTGAGTTAGAGGTGGGGGAAATTTCACTTGGCTGCATGCGCATGAGCGAACTCAGTAACAAAGATGCTGCTTATGTCATTGAAAACGCGATGGACGCAGGGGTTGATCTGTTCGATCATGCGGATATATACGGGAAAGGGAAGTCCGAGGAAGTTTTTGCCGATGCCATCCAGATGAATGATGACGTTCGGGAAAAAATGAAGCTGCAGACGAAATGCGGTATTCGTGATGGATTCTTTGATTTTTCTAAAGAACATATTCTTGAATCAGTGGACGCCAGTCTTCGCAGGTTGAAAACCGACTATGTCGATAGCTTGCTTCTTCACCGTCCCGATGCATTAATGGAACCTGAAGAAGTGGCAGAGGCTTTTTCTACATTGAAAGAAAGCGGCAAAGTCCGTTACTTCGGTGTCAGTAACCAGAATCCGATGCAAATGGAACTGTTGAACAAGTATCTGGATGATGACTTGATAGTAAACCAAATGCAAATGAGCCTTGTACATACGCCGATGCTGGATGCCGGCTTCAACGTCAATATGCAGCATGACCCTGCGATTGCCCGTGATGGCAGTGTGATTGAGTATTGCCGTTTGAACGACATTACCATCCAGGCATGGTCCCCGTTTCAGCATGGTATTGAAGGTCCGTTTATCGGAAATGACGCGTTCCCGGAAGTCAATGGGAAACTGCAGGAGCTTGCCGGAGAAAAAGGCGTCACAGATTCCGCGATAGCGATCGCGTGGATTTTACGTCATCCGGCAAACATCCAGCCGGTCGTTGGTACGATGAATCCCGGGCGTTTACGCGATATCGCCAAAGCTTCCGATATCGAACTTACGCGCCAGGAGTGGTACGAGCTTTATCGCGCAGCAGGCAATGATCTGCCTTAAAACAAGAAGAAGTACCTGCCCGGATTCGGGATCAGGTACTTTCTTTTTTGGTTTTTGGGAGAGGGGGGAACGGCAAAAGAATGGACTGGAGCGCTTAAAAATTATGCTGGAACGCCTGATTATCTTCTGGCGGCAAGTCAGATAGCAAATCAAACTACCCTATTATATGAGATTCTACACTTAAATTTTTGGAATATTGTGGTAGAATATTGATAATTGATAAGGGGTGAGGCATGCATGAAGAAAAGCCATTGGTTGATCTTTGGAGTACTGGCTATCGTTCTACTTGGCGGAAGTATTTTCTACACGGGGATATTAGGAGCAAAAGGAGAGAAGGGAAAGCAGCTTGATTTTTCTACTGCCAGTGAAAAATTAACTGAAAAAGGTTATGATATATTAGCAATATCTTATGGTCCTGCAGAAGAAGCAGATGTAAGAGTAGAAGTATCGGATGCTGTCTCTGATAAAACCGATGCGGAAGAAGAGATAACCAAGCTTATGAAAAATGAATTGGAAAAACAAGGCTACACAGACGGCACCGTAAAGGTAGAATTCAAAAATGTAGATAAAGTTAAAAAAGATCAGCAATGGTTTTCGGTCGTTCCTGCTATCGATAAGAAGCTGAAAAATGTTAGTGATGAGTACGAAGGCATTGCCATTGATGTTAACCCGAAACCGATCGTCTACATTTTAAAAACAACCTATACGAAAGCAGACTTTGACAAAAAAGAAATCAAACAATGGATAGACACTGCGAATGAAATCATCACAGAGAATGATCTTCTATCTACCCTGGAAGACGGAGAAGCTTATGGAATCGTAGTCAGAGGGGCGGATCAAGAAGTATTGCTGAGTAAAAGATTCGGAAAGTAAGGGGAAAAGTAAGTGGCTGTTACTCCCGTAGAAGTACATATTAGTGATTGTGCTGGGGTTATATAAAATCGGTAATAAACAAGCTAAAGTGAAGAGAGATCAGGGGGCTGGATTGTTTGCGTAAAAGATTGAGAGTTAAAATTGGTTTGGTCAGTAACTTGATCATTTGTATATGGGGCGTTTACCGGATGTTTTCCGAAAATGCGCTGGCATTTATTCCAGTCATTCTTGCTGTCGGCGGGGTGATTGGTTTTATTGCATCTATTTATGAACTGAAAAAAATCAATACAGGTAAGTATCAAGGTTAAATAAGTTCAATCGTCTGCATTGTTGCATGCCGTAGTTTTATTCTTGTTAGACGGGGCTGTAGATAGATAAAAAACACCCGACCTTTATGGCTGGGTCGGTGCTGGGATATATTTGATCGGGGTATCGGTTATGCTCTTTGCACCTCGGCATTAAGTAAAAAGGAGAAAAGTATTGTGTGGGGACAAATGTTTATAAGAAAGAGCAAAGCCTGGGTGGTTACGACCTTTTTATCAATTATGGTCTACGCAGTTTTATGGCCGCATCCTGACAGCCTACTGCTCATTCTTCCGGTGTTCATTGCTATTGGAGCAGGGTCTTCTATGTTAATAGACTGGCTAACTGTCCATTATCGTTATCGTTTATTTTGGGCAGCCGCCCTTCATCTCGTGGCAGCGTTTATCATTCATCAATTGTTTGTAATAGATATATGGTCGCCTGCTTTCTATTATTTTGCTTTGCCAATCGCAACTACATATTGGCTGGTTGATGAATATATTAGAAGGAGATATGTACGTTGATCCGATCTATAGTTATATAAAAGTTGAAATTAATGCTTGACGGGACCCAATTATAAGCGTATAGTAGGGATTAATTATTCTTGTTCGTTTAAAGAATGCAAGAAAAAGTTTTACGACTTTCCCTTGAATTTCTAGAGCAATAATAGTAATACATTGTGGATCAAGTTCCACGCAGGAGGTAACAATTATGTTACAAGGTAATGTTAAATGGTTCAACGCAGAAAAAGGTTTCGGATTTATTGAAGTAGAAGGTCAAGACGATGTATTCGTTCATTTCTCTGCTATTCAAGGTGAAGGTTTCAAAACTCTAGAAGAAAACGAAACAGTTTCTTTCGAAATCGTCGAAGGCAACCGTGGACCACAAGCAGCTAACGTTCAAAAATAAGCGTTAATAGCTTAAAAAGAGACTTCCAACCCGGGAGTCTCTTTTTTTTGCACTTTAAATTTGATTTAGTAATGAAAAAGGGATCGTCAATCCTATCGTTTTATTTTGGTGTAAGGAAAGTAATATAATGGAAGAACATGATACAGGAGGTGCTGGCAATGGCAAATGAAAGAGGAATTGAGCGTGTATGGTCGGTTGAATTCCAGGATGGGAGAGGGCCGCATAAAAAGGTGGGCCAGGTACTTCCGCCTGGCAATTGGAAACAGTTCGATCCGTTTTTATTAATGGCGGAAGACTGGTTCCAGCAAGGGACGTTCCCGGATCATCCGCATAGGGGAATGGAGACGATCACCTATGTCATCGAAGGAAAGTTGAAGCATGAGGACAACCATGGCGGGTCCGGTGTGTTGGAGCCAGGCGACGCTCAGTTGATGACGGCGGGAAGTGGAATTGTTCATTCCGAAGATCCGCTCCCAGGAGAGACGGTACATAGTTTGCAATTATGGCTCAATCTGCCAGGCAGTAAAAAGTCGGCAAAACCACGTTACCAGGACTTGAAGGCAGAAGCGATGCCGGTTCATAAGGAAGCAGGTGCAGAAATCAGGGTGTACTCGGGTACATCTGGCAACGTGAAGGCTGACACAGAAAATCACGTTCCGCTCACTTATGTTGAAATGAAACTGGAAGCAGGAGCGGAAGTGACGCAGGAATTGCCAGGCAGTTTCAACGGCTTCCTTTATATTATGGAAGGAAGCGGAACATTTGGGAAAGACGAGACGGAAGGGAAGGAAAACCAGGTGCTCTGGCTCGGGCGACCTTCCAATGCAGAAGATAGCGAAATAACAATCAAGGCGAAAGAGCAGCTTCGTGCCATCCTTGTCGCGGGTGAACCGATTGGGGAGCCGGTGGTTGCAAGAGGCCCGTTCGTCATGAATACGGAAGAAGAAATATTTCAGGCATACCGCGATTACCAGGAGGGCAAATTCGGACCTTCTGAATGATCGACTATTTACGGAAAAAGCCTCTCATCCAGTCATCAGACTGATGGGAGGCTTTCTTTTGAATTAAAGTCGAATGTCATTTTAGCGTGGAGCCTGCGTTTTTGTGTTGCCAGGGAATAATTCTTACATGTGAGAGACAAGTTAATGAAGTGGACCAACAAGGTGTTTAGGGAATCCTTGAAGATAACTAAACTTACATATAAGGGGCGGAGACCATGCATTTCCATGAGGTTTTCATTGAAATATTAATGCTGCTCGCGATATCTATATTCGTCATCGGGATTGCCAAAATCATCAAACAGCCTTACTCGATAGCGCTCGTATTAGTAGGGTTGATTCTTGGACTGACTGAAACCCCGTTTTTTGAAGCGGCTGAGAATTTCATTACCCAGTCGAACGTTTTTCATGCGATCATTGTCTCGTTGTTTTTACCGATTTTATTGGCAGATGCCACACTCAAAATACCAATCAAGCATTTTTTTGAATACAAAGCGGTGTCCTTTTCCATCGCTTTCCTCGGCACCTTCACTACCTTTATCCTTATTGGGGCTTCTGCCTATTATTTATTAGGGCTTCCCCTCGTTCTGGCATTCACGTTTGCAGCGCTGATGAGTGCGACCGACCCGATCAGCGTCATTTCCATTTTCAAAACATTGGGGGTTCGGGAAGAGCTATCGACTGTGATGGAGACGGAATCGTTATTCAATGATGGAATTGCGGTTGTCCTTTTTAATATTTCTACTGTTTATCTATTATCCTACATAGAAATGGGGATCGCAGGGTTAGGAAGTGGCGTGTTATTATTTTTGAAGTTTGTGATCGGAGGTTCCGTTGTCGGTGCCATTTTAGGGTTTGTTACCTCACAGGTCATCCGGCTTTATGACGATTACCCTTTAGAAATTGCGATTTCGCTATTGATGTATTTCGGAAGTTATTTCATTGCCGAGCATTTTCACTTTTCAGGCGTTATTGCTGTAGTAATCAGCGGGTTGATTTATGGCAGCTACGGAGCCAGAGTGGGTATGACAGAATCAACAAAAACAAATATCGACTCTTTCATGGATACTATAACGGAAATTGCCAACAGCTTGATTTTCCTGATGGTCGGACTGGAAATCCAGAACATTGATTTTACAGGTAAGTGGGTACTGATCATCTGGGCGATTGTGATTGTACTGATTGCCCGGACACTGTCCCTCTATATGAGTACCTCATTGTCCAGTAAAATTCCAGCCAAATGGAAGGTTATTATGAATTGGGGTGGATTGAAAGGGAGCTTGTCCATTGCGCTGGCGTTAAGTTTACCTTCCTCCTTTGATGGGAGGGACACCTTGTTAATCCTCACGTTCAGTGTGGTTGTATTTTCTTTAGTTGTGCAAGGGCTCACCATCAAGCCATTGATCAGCAAATTGGGATTAAATGAATAACTGAATTGCGTGCCATATAAAAAGTGCCAGATCTACAGCAGAAGCGGGAGATCCGGCACTTTTTAAAAGGATTTACCTAACATTCCTAAAGGCTTATTCAACAATAGGGCCGTATTATGGAAGACTCAGTTTCAAGGTTCTTTACCATAAAAGCGTTAGGGGTGGCTTGGAAACTACTCGCTTTCCTGCGGGGGATCTGGCGAGCTTCCTCGGGCTATCGCCCTGTGGGATCTCGCCTAACCCCTTCTCCCGCGGGAGTCTCGCAGTTTTCCAACCACCCCATCCGAAGGCTGAGAGAAACGAACCCCTGCCAAAAATAAAGTTGTTTTCCATAAGCCATATAAACCTATGATGCATGTTATAAGCACATTTTCATGAGTAGCTCTCCCTATGCTTGAAGGACGGCATACCGAAGTTTCCGTTTTGCTCACTTAACGCAAGGAGGGCCGGGAAATTGCGAGACTCCTATGGGAGGATAGGACATGGTGAGATCCCGCAAGGCGAAGCCTGAGGAAGCTCACCGTCCGCCCATGGAAAGCGAGTGATTTCCCGGCCCACCAAACGCTCCCAATCGTAACGGAAACAGTTTCTCTCGAAACTGTATTCAGCAAAAGGGAGCTTTAACTGTAAAATCACCACTAAGATTTTTTGTTCAAATCGGTTCCGCTATTAAGGAGTCGGTTCCTTTCATGATATAAGGAACCACATACTCGACATATTCTTCTGCAGGAAGCTCACAGTTTTTCTTCCAATCCTCTGTCGCCCCATAGATCGCCCAGCTCAGCATCACGGCTGCCACTCGTAACGAATGCTCGTGTTGCTCGGGGAACTGTTTCGATAAAATGGTAAGGAACAACTGCTGCATATCTTCCTTGATCAGGTATTCAATGCGATCAGTGAAAGCCGCGAAGCTATCCGGACATCTGGTGGACATCGAGGCGTTGAAGTTAGTCACGGTCAGGAACACACTTTTGATTGTGTCGGCATTTATAACGTCGTGATCACCGATTTCCTGGCAGACGTTGACCATGAGGTCTTCTTTCAATACTTTATCCAATAAATCATATTTATCGGTGAAATGGTAATAAAAGGTTGCCCGGTTGACGGTCGCTTCCTGCGTAATATCTTTAATGGTGATAGCTTTGAATTTTTTCTTTTCAGAGAGCGTCATGAAGGCATCCATAATCAATTTCCGTGTGCGAAGGATGCGGGGGTCGGTTTTTTCTGCCATGGGTGTTGCCCCTTTCTACTTTTTAAACAGATATCGAAAAGTGTTGTTTATACAATAAAACGCAAAACTTATTGGTTGAGTACCCAGTGATAAGTCTTTATAATGCGATTATACGACATTTGTTGTATAAACAAAAGATGTTTAAAAAGCTGGGATATCCATCCAGCTATAATAAAAGTATTTACACAAGCATCTCAGATTATATAGGAGGAATCATAATTATGAACGTATTAGTCGTTAAAGGAAACAACCGTCCAGACGGTATCACCACAAAAATGTACGAAACATTCATGGAAGAGATCAAAGACAACAAGGATCTTAACGTGAACACGTACGATGTCTTCGCAGAAGACATGCCTTATTTCGGACAGGACCTTTTCAATGCATTGACTAAACTGGAAGCTGGCGAGCGTTTGAATGACGTCGAACAGCGCCTGCTTGATGCGAAGCAAAAAGCAAAAGATGCACTCGAAGCTGCCGATGTCATTGTGTTGGCATTCCCGCTTTGGAACTTCACGATTCCAGCGAAACTGCACACATTCATCGATTACGTTTCTGAAGCTGGCTTCACCTTCAAATATACCGAAGAAGGCATCAAGCCATTAATGCCTGGCAAGAAAGTTATCCTGTTGAACGCACGCGGCGGAGTTTATTCTTCTGAAGAAATGGCTCCGATGGAAATGTCCGTTAACTTCATGCGCAACGTATTCGGCGGATTGTATGGCATGGACATCGTCGATGAAGTGATCATCGAAGGCCACAATGCTATGCCTGATAAAGCAGAAGCTATTATCGATGAAGGTATGACGAAAGTTAAAGAAGCAGCTCGTAACCTTGCTTACCAATACGCATAAGGCGTAATTTTATAAAAAAGTGTGGTGCCAGAAATGAAAATTGAAGTATGGTCTGATTTTGTCTGTCCGTTTTGCTATATCGGCAAACGCCGGCTCGAGCAGGCGTTAGAAAAGTTCGACCACAAGGGTGACGTGGAAGTCATTTTCAAAAGTTATGAATTGCAGCCGCACATACAGAGTGATGAAAATGTTTCTGTTTACGAAGTGCTTGCCAAGAAAATGGGTACCACGGTCGAGCAGGCGAAAGCAATGAACGATCAGCTGGTGGAAACCGCCAAGACCGTTGGTTTGGAGTATAATTTTAACGAGGTGAAACAGACCAATACGTTGGAAGCTCACCGGCTGTTAAAATATGCCGAAACACAGGGTAAAGGATTGGCGTTCACAGAACGGCTGATGCGGGCTTACTTCACCGAATCCCGTTTCCTCGGCCGGCCGGATACATTGATTGAACTTGCCGAGGACATTGGTCTGGATGGCGAAGAAGCAGAAGACGTACTGGTTGGCGATGACTTTTTGGAAGATGTCCGAAACGACCAGCGCGAAGCCCAGCAAATTGGTGTTCAGGGTGTACCATTCTTCGTGTTCAACCGTAAATATGCGATTTCTGGCGCCCAGCCACCAGAACTGTTCCAGGAAACATTGGAAAAAGTGTGGCAGGAAGAGAAAGAGACGCCTTCTTTGCAGCAAATCCAAACATCCGCGGATGCGGCCTGTACAGATGACAGCTGTGAAGTTCCAGACGATAAAAACTAATTTCATAAAAAGCCCGATTACGAAGAGGATACCTTCCGTAATCGGGCTTTTTTGTACTATAAATTATTAGACTAATCCCAGTCCTCTAACAACCTGAGCGATTAGGAACGTAACAACAATAGCTATAGTGGTTGGTAATGCAAAAGCGACAAACGTCCATTTAGGACTTTTTGTTTCTTTATAAATGTTGATCATGGTGGTTCCACATGGATAATGAAGCAGAGAAAACAACATCATATTCAATGCCGTAAGCCACGTCCAGCCTTGGTCAAGAAAGATTTGTTTCAATTCTGTCAGGCTCGTGACTTCAATCATGGCTCCTGTAGAGAGATAACTCATCAATAAGATAGGCAGGATGATCTCATTCGCCGGAAGTCCAAGGATGAAAGCCAAGAGGATGAACCCATCCAGACCTAAAGCTGTGGCAAATGGATCTAAAAATCCTGCTGTATGCTCCAGGATGCTCAGTTCGCCAATGAATATATTGGCCAAAATCCATGTAACGAGTGAAGCTGGTGCAGCTATAATGACAGCTCTTTTCAGTACGAACCATGATTTATCCAGCGTAGCTCTCACAATCGTGTTCCAGAACTTCGGTTTTCTGTACGGTGGTAACTCTAAGGTATAGTGGGTCGGAACCCCTTTTAACAGTGTTTTTGATAGACTCCATGAGACAAGCAGGGTCATGGCTACACCGAATAATACAATTCCCACCACAACCCCTGCAGAGACAAGGGTGTGAACACCTCCGGAAAATCCCGCGGCCATAAACAAGCCGGCCAGTAAAATCAGTAATGGCCAACGTCCGTTACACGGGACGAAGTTATTAGTCAGGATCGCTAACATGCGTTCTCGTGGAGATTCAACGATCCGGGAAGACATGACAGCAGCTGCGTTACACCCAAAGCCCATCGCCATCGTCAAGGATTGCTTGCCATGAGCTCCTGACTTCTTGAAAATCCGGTCCATGTTAAAAGCGACCCTAGGCAAATAGCCGAAATTCTCCAGCAATGCGAACATGGGGAAGAAGATGGCCATAGGGGGCAGCATAACACTTACAACCCACGATGTTCCCCGGTAAAGTCCTTCCACCATAATTCCATAAAGCCAGTCTGGTGCATTCATCGATTGAAAAAGGGTGGTCAATCCATCTTCTCCTGCAGCAAACGCTGCCGCGATATAAGTCCCAGGGATATTGGCTCCAGCAATGGTCAAGTAGATGACCACGGCTAACATCAGGAACATAATAGGTAATCCATATAGCTTGGAAGTTAAAATTTTATCCAGGTTTTCATCAATCCAGGAAACCTTTTTATCCGAGTATTGAACGGATGACTTGGTAAGATGCTGAGATGATTTATAAATCCTGGTGACAATATGATCTCTTGTCTTAACTGATTGATTGACAGCTTCCTCATTAAACAGGGAATTTAATCTCTCCAGCTTTTGGTTTGTGCTAAGCTCCACGACAGCAACCTCCTCCCGTAACATAATGGTCCTGTTTTACACTTTTAGGGTTTTCGATGTAACTTTTTAATACGTCTACTAAGTTATCATCGCCATCGATTAAGCGTAATGCTACCCATCTGGCAGGCAATGAATCTCCGAAAATAGCTCTGATTTTTGGTTCCATGGACTTTATTTTTGATTCGACTTCACTGTCATAGCTGATTTGGTATGGGTTTGTTTCTATTTTTCCATCGGTCATCAAGTCGATTGTTTTGAGTAATTGGAGAATGCCGATTTTTTCTCTTGCTGAAAGTAAAACAACGGGAATACCAAGATTATGAGAAAGTGTTTCTTTATCTACCGTAATTCCTTTTCTTCTGGCCTCATCAATTAAGTTGACGCATAGTATCACGTTACTTGTCATCTCCATTACCTGGAGAGCTAAATTCAGGTTACGTTCTAATGAGGTGGCGTCTACGACTACTAGCGTAATATCCGGTTTTTCAAAAATGATATAGTCCCTGGCTACTTCTTCATCCGATGAATTGGAATAAAGGGAGTAAGTTCCAGGTAAGTCGATGACCTGATAGTTGTGTCTATCGGTGGTAAGTTCTCCTTCCGCGCGCAGCACGGTTTTCCCCGGCCAGTTGCCTGTGTGCTGCTTTAAACCAGTCAGTAAATTGAACAGTGTACTCTTTCCGGTATTCGGGTTTCCTGCCAATGCAATTTTGTGCGCCATGTTGATTCCCTCCTATTGATGAATTCTCTTAGCAAAAATGAGTGAACTTTCTTCTTTCCTAAGCGCAATCTGCGTGTTGAAGACTTTAAATGAGATAGGATCTCCTAGTGGACTCCTTTGAACCACCTCGATTGTAGCTCCAGGTACAAAACCTAAATCGAGCAGCCGCCTTCGCATAACATCAGTTAATTTAATGGATACGATTTCTAATTTATCTCCTACTTCATATTGGTGAATAGGTTGACTACCGTTCATTATATAACCTCCTTTTGGTTAAATGATAAAAAGTTTCCCTAAACCAACTTTAAGGTAAAAAATTTTTATGTTTTACTTTATGTTTATTAGGTTAAAGTGTGAAAATGTTTCTTTTAACTATGTTATTTGATTATAAACACAAAAGTTTCCTTAATGCAACATAGAATATAAACTGCTTTCTTCCTCACGCCTCTGTACTGGGGCTGAAAAAATAAAATCATATCATGGATTTTTAAGAGATAGGATTATAAAGACAAGTCAAAGAGTGAAGAGGGAGCCTTATGCAATTGTTTGATGTGTTCATGATGAGTTTCCTTGGACTGATATCAGGAGGATGTCTTGGTTGGGTGTGTGTCCGGTTGTTACAAGGCAAAAAGTTCTACAGCCTGCTCATAAGTGGGGGAGTTTTGCTATGTTTGCTCCTCATTGAACTCCTTCCTGAGGCACTAAACACATACCAGGCAAATGGAGTGGCTCTTGGCGCTTTAACAGGTATTTTCGGAATGGCACTACTCAATCGTTTTTTTCATAAGAACAAACGAAAAAACTTATTTCACTCGTTTGTTTTTTTGATCGTTGCTATAGGTGTGCACAATATACCGGTCGGTCTTACCATGGGAATCAATACAGGAGTTGGTGATGCAGGGGTTCAAAGCTCGTTATATTCGGTTTTGTTCTTTCATCTATTGCCTGAGGGAATAGCGCTGTTTATTCCGATTTTTGTTTATCAATATAGGTGGTTGATGTTTTTGAGTGCCATTTTTTGTTTATCCCTGATTATTTGGATAGCTTCATGGGTAGGCTTCCATATGCCACAGGTTTATACCATCAGGAATTCTTCCTGGCTCATGGGTGTTGCGATAGGGACGCTTGGTTATGGAGCGATTTACGAGATTTTGATACCAGCCATTAAGCGAATTTCAAAAGTAGCTGCTCTAGTGATATTAATCCTTACCTTTATGATTACCTTTTTGTATTTCCGGATGATGTAGCCCGAACGTGATTCAAAATAACGGTTTCTTGTTAAAAAGCCCGCTTTCCATATCACTATGAGAAAAGTGGGCTTTGGCGTTATCTTTTAACCAATGACAAATAGAATAGAGGATGGGCATTCATCCTGAACTACTGCAATGGTGTTTTTTATAGAAAACGGAAATATTTTGAAAATATATCTTGTGGAAGGGGTGGAGGTTTGGAATAATAATAGTAACTTTCTAATTGATTCGTTATGTGTGCATGGGGAAGGCAGCTTTTTATGAAAGAAGGGGAGACATGGAGCATGTTATTGATGTAAAAGGGTTAACGAAAAGTTTCGGCAGTGTCCAGGCGGTAAAGGATATGTCATTCTCTGTCCGCCCAGGGGAAATTTTCGGAATCATCGGGCCGAACGGAGCGGGTAAAACGACCACACTTGAAATGCTTGAAGGCATCCTGAAACCGGATAGCGGCACGATTGATGTGTTGGGACTTGATCCGAGCAGGCAGTTGAGGAAGTTGAACAACCGAATTGGTGTCCAATTTCAAGCTACTTCCATTCAGAAGAAAATGAAAGTAAAAGAAGCACTTGATCTATTTTCTTCCTTTTATAAGCAGGCAACGCAAAAAGAGTATTTAATCGAGATTTTGGGCTTAGGGGATAAGTTGAATGTTGCGTTTGAGGATTTGTCAGGTGGTTGGAAACAGCGGGTGACCCTTGCGCTGGCAACGCTTCACAAACCGGAAATTTTATTCCTCGATGAGCCGAGTATGGGACTCGATCCTCATGCCCGCCGGGAAATGTGGTCGATGATCAAGCTGATGAGAGAGCAGGGAAGTACGATAGTGATTACCACGCATTACATGGAAGAGGCGGAGAAGCTGTGTGACCGAGTGGCTATGATATACAGCGGACACTTGAAAGCGTTGAATACACCAGTAGAATTACTGAATGAAATGAAAGCTCATTACCTGGCTTTTGAAAGCGATGGCCTGGAGTACGACTACCTGATTACTGTACCGGGGGTGGCACGGGTAGAGCAGGAAGGTGATTCGTTCAAGGTTTTCAGTGAGGATCAACAAATGACTGCTTACCATATTTTTAATTACTGTCACGATAAAGGAATCAGTCTGACTAACTTCAAGTTTGAAAAAGGGTCCCTCGATGACTTATTCGTTCATTACCTGGAAAAGGAGCAGACGGGATGATACAAGTAATGAAGCTCGCAAGTATTGAAACGAAAATGTTTTTCAGGGATCGTCTCAGTGTTTTCTGGACGTTTTTGTTTCCTGTCGCCATGATTTGGCTGTTCGGTTCCATGTTCGTCGGTAATGAAATGAACGGTCTTTCTTTTGCCCAGATGTTTGTCCCTTCCTGGATTGGTGTCAATATCGTTACGACATCGTTTTTTACACTCGGAACCGTATTAGCCGGCTACCGGGAAACGGGCGTTTTGCGGCGTTATCAGTCTACTCCGCTTCAGCCCTGGAAAATCCTTGCCGCTCATACAGTGCAAGGGACGGTTATTTTCTTTATTTCTGCTGTACTGCTAATGGTGTTCGGGATGCTGATGTACGATTTAACGCTGCCTGCATACATGGGTAGTACGATAGTAGCCTTACTGATCAGTATCGCAGCATTTTTCCCGTTTGCGTTGTTTTTGACCTCATTGGCGAAAAACACCCAGGCTGCTGCAGCAATCAGTTCGTTATTTTTGAATCTCATGTTGTTCTTATCTGGGGCGACGTTCCCGCTCGAGTTCATGCCGACAGTCCTCCAGTATGTGGCGAAAATCCTGCCACTCTACTATGTCATCATTATGTTACGTGGTACATGGAGCGAGTCTCCGATTACAGAATATGGGGGCGAGATAGGTATATTATTAGGAATAGCCGTGATATCTACCATTCTGGCGTCTCGTTTTTTTCGTTGGAGCGGGAAGTAGAATAAAAAGCATAAATTGCTTCGAAGATATTCTCATAGACTAAAAGACCGCCGTTTGCCGATCGTGGACGGTGGTTTTTGTATGGGTTTAATAGTTGCAGACCCTGCAAGCATGAAGATGAGTTTGTACTATTGACAATATACCAATAGGGGTATATACTATACAATGTAAACCATAAGGGGTATATTTAAGGGGAGGTCAATATCGTATGAAAAATAAAATGATTAAACTAGTGGTAGCTTTAACACTAGTATTATCTCTGCTTGCAGTGAGCGGTACACCACAAAAAGCGAGCGCGGAAACAACGGCAGCAGACGTCCTTGTCACTTATGGTCAAATTGGCGCGGATTCCTATACAGATACGTTGGACGGGGTATTGTATACCGTTGATTCTATCGGATTTATGGCTGATCGTATCCTTTGGACAGAGGAACAAATCGGAATTATGGCCGACCGGATAGTCTATGTAACCGAATTTTCTCAAGATAATTCTATTAAGGTTATCTACATGGCGACAGCACTATGGCCGACTGGTGAGCAAGATGGTGGCTATACCTATGAGGTATCCTTAATGCCGGTAGCGGCACTTCCAACAGGTTGGTGAATCTAAAATCAGAACCAGGTGATGTTTAGCAGCTATCACCTGGTTTTTTTCATTTGCTGGAGTTGAATTTTACAAACAGATTTAATATAATTCTGAATGAAAAGAAAAGGAATACGGGGCGAAGTGGTGGAATTGGCAGACACGCTTGACTCAAAATCAAGTGCCTTCCCGGGCGTGTGGGTTCGAGTCCCACCTTCGCCACTTGATACGAAAGAGCTCTCACATCGAGAGCTCTTTTTCATGCCATATGAGGAGGGACATATTTCGTTTTGAAGGCCGTCTTCATCGGTTCAGCTTTCAGGATGGCCAAAAGTTGTTCAGCCATATAGGATGGGGGATGCTTCAATCCGCCGTTGATCCACTCGATGATCATTCCGAGAATCGCATAAGACTGATAACTCGCGTGTAAGTCAGGGTTGACGTCCGGATTAGACTGGAGGGCTGTGAGGTCTTCTAATGCCAGCTCTTTCAATGTCTGGATAAACTTTTCCTGGAAGCCTGGCAAAGCGTTAGAGCGGATGACAATCTGATAGAACTTTGAGTTTTGTTCCACATGGTCGAAAATTTTTATGGCAGATGAAGAGAGACTGGACACTTCGAACGTTTCCTTGTCGTTATATGGCTCCCGGTAAGATTCTATCAAACCGGTCATGACATCTTCGATGATTTCATCCAGCAAATCATCTTTGTATTTATAATGTTTGTAAAAGGTACCCCGATTATAATCGGCGGTCGTAACGATATCTGTAATCGTAATATCCTGGAAATCTTTTTCCTCCATTAAGGTAAGGAGGGAGTTCTGCAACGCCTTCTTCGTCCGCCTGACTCGTTTATCTTTATCCATCCTATCAGCCTCCTGTCTGGTTTTTTCATACAATAAGCAACAATCCTTTAAGCAGGTGTTGATTATTGAACACCCCATCGTGTTATTGCTGATTGTGCCTTCTGATTACGTTCATTATACTTAAAAGTGTAGGCTATTGCACATTTGCATCACTAGAAAGTAAGCGTATTCAAATAGGGAGGCGTTTTATATGAAGCTTCAAGACAAAGTGGCAGTCGTGACGGGTGCAGCGTCCGGGATGGGAAAAGCTATCGCGGAACTCTATGCGAAAGAAGGAGCGAAAGTAATCGTAGCTGATTTGAATCTCGAAGGGGCTGACCAGGTCGTTGCGGAGATTACGTCAAGTGGTGGCACGGCGAAAGCAGTAAAAGTGAATGTAGCCGAACTGGCGGACGTGGAAAACATGATCGATACTGCAGTGAATGAATACGGTACCTTGGACATACTGGTCAACAACGCCGGGATCATGGATGGGTTTGAGCCGGCCGGGGATATTGAGGATGACAAATGGGACATGATTTTTGATGTCAATATCAAAGGGGTGATGCGTGCCACACGAAAGGCGATTCCAATCTTCCTTGAAAAAGGAAAAGGCGTCATCATCAACACGGCGTCGACTGGGGGAGAGAACGGTGCCCATGCGGGTGCAACTTATGCTGCTTCCAAGCACGCGGTCGTCGGCTTCACGAAAAACACCGGCTTCATGTATGCCAATAACGGAATACGCTGTAATGCGATCGCTCCAGGGGCGGTTGAAACGAATATCGGAGCTTCTATGAAGAACGTCAACGAATTCGGCGCAGGTCGGACGAAGCTGGCACATTCCGTAATTCCTCGAACCGGTCAGCCGGAAGAAATTGCCCTGGTGGCATTGTTCCTGGCCTCTGATGACTCCAGCTTTGTGAACGGAACCGTCATTACCGCAGATGCCGGCTGGACAGCAGCTTTTTAATAACGAAGAGAATATTACGCGCTCCCATTGGGGGCGCGTATTTTTTTATTTTCCCCTTTTTGCATGTTACCAATTTAGACAAAAATACAAACCAAATATGTGAGAGACATCACATCCCCTCATGGGTACCTCCTATAAGATGTAAGCATGGTTGATAGTTACAGAAAAAGGGAGGTCAAACCATGAAATGGAACATATTGATTTTTATTGCTGGTTTTGTTGTCGCTTTTGCGGGTGGTTATTTGTTCATGGGAATGGATGATAGCACAGCAGCAACAGATCAGCCGGAGTCATCGGTTAATGAAACGGAAACTAAATCGGAGGAAGCTGGTGAAAATGAAGCGAAAAAAGAGGAAACACCAGATGAAACGGAAGCTGTTGCAACAGGAGAGGGTGAAGCGCTCCAGGCCAACAACTGTCTTTCCTGTCATGCTGTAGAGTCGCTCGATTTACAAGGGGGAACCACTGGCCCGGATTTATCTGATGCTTATTCCACTGTCGAAGATAAGCACGGCAAGCCGGTAGAAGAATTCCTGCAGGAACCGACATCAGCAGTCATGTCGACGGTGATTTCAGGAAATCCTTTGCCGGATGAGGAACGTGAAAAAATCGTGGAAGCTTTGAAAAAAGCATCCGAGCAGGGTGAATAGGGGGAGAGCACAGTGAATATGCAGCGAATTTTATATGGAGTAGTGGGTGTCCTGGCAGGTCTGTTGGTTTCCATCGTCTTTTTTGCCGATTTCAATCAGGCCAATGCAGGGGACGCAGCTGCTAATAAGAGTAAAGCAGAAAAAGTTTATGTACCTTATGGTGAGCAGGATGAATATTACATGTTCGCATCTGGCGGCCATTCCGGACAGTTGTTCGTTTATGGTGTCCCGTCGATGAGAAAAATTCGTACCGTTCCGGTATTCACTCCGGATCCGGCAACAGGGTATGGGTTTGATGATAAAACGAAGGAAATGCTCGGAGGCTATAGCTGGGGCGACTTCCACCATCCGGCTGTTTCAGAAACGGGCGGGGATTATGATGGCGAGTTCCTGTTTGCTAATGACGTGGGGAATAACCGGGTTGCTGCTGTTGATCTCAGCACCTTCCATACATCCGATATTATGAGCCTGCCGAACATGGGTGGCCCTCATGCCGGGGTGTTCGTAACAGAAAATACCGAATACATTGCTATGCCGACGCGGTTCGCTCGTCCGCTGGCAGGGGAATATGCAGAACTCGATAAGTATGAAGAAGATTATAAAGGCGTTGTTTCGATGACTACTTTTGATCGGGAGTCGAAAAAATTTGACTTAGCTTACCAGATCGTTTTGCCGCCATGGTCTTATGACTTATCGGATGCTGGTAAAAAGATGTCAAAGGATTGGATCGTCATGACGACGTATAATACGGAGTTCGCAACGACCAACCTGGAAATCAACGCTTCCCAGAATGATCGTGACTACATTGTCATGATCAACTGGAAACGTCTTGAGGACGAAGTGGCGAATGGCAATTATAACGAGGTCAACGGAGCAAAAATGATCGACCCACGCGACGTACCTGGTGCCATTTTTGCCATTCCGGTAGCTAAATCACCGCACGGCGTTGATGTGACACCGGATGGAGAGCGTTTTATTGCTTCCGGAAAACTTGCTCCACTGATGACGGTATTTTCTTTTGAAAAAGCCTTTGAAGCGATCGAATCCAAAGATTTTAAAGGGGAGGAATTTGATATCCCGGTTCTTCCTTATGAAAAAGTAATGGAACGTGAAGTGGATCCGGAAGGGGCACTTGGACCATTGCATACCCAGTTTGATGACAAGGGGCATGCCTACAACACGATGTTCATTTCCTCGGAAATAGTGAAATGGAGGGTTGATAGCGGGGAAGTCATCGATCGTAAACCGACCTATTATTCTCCAGGCCATGCTTCTGCAGCGGAAGGGGACACCATTGAACCGGATGGAAAATATATTGTCGCTTTGAACAAAATCGCCAAAGACAATTTCTTATCAGTAGGCCCTTCTCATCCGGAATCAATGGACTTGTTCGATATTTCTGGTAATAAAATGGAGCATCTGATGACGGCACCGACTGATCCAGAGCCACACTATGCTCAGATCGTTCATCGTGACAAAATCAAACCAAAGAAAATCTACGATAAAGATGAGTCACGGGAAAATTCTGTCTGGTCACAGGATGATGCCCGAATTGAAAGAAAAGGCGATGAAGTCCATGTCTATGGAATCGCCATGCGCTCGAAGTTCGTATTTGACGCAAAAGCGGAACGGCCTGATGCAGTCACGGTCAAACAAGGGGACACGGTCTATTTCCATATGACCAATATCGACTTGGATCAGGACATCACGCACGGTTTTGGAATCAATGATTATGACTTGAACTTTGAAATCCAGCCAGGTCAGACGAATACGCTGACGTTCAAAGCGGATAAAGCTGGAACATTCCCGATCTATTGTACAAACTTCTGCTCTGCCTTGCATCAGGAAATGAGTGGATATTTACTCGTAGAACCAAAATAAACAACTCCAATTGGAAAAGTGAGGGGATCCCTTCACTTTTCCAATCCATTTTAGGAGATGAGGGGTTATGAAAAAGAACTTATCCAACACATCAGCTGCCCTGATGGCAGTAGGTGGTGTTCTACTCGTTGTCAGCATATTTCTTCCCTGGTGGGGAATGAAATTTTACGCGCCGCAATATCAGGAAGGACTGGATATCATCGTCTATCCGACGACCCTTGATGGAGATATTGATATTGTCAATGGACTGAATCATTATATTGGAATGGCAGAGTTCAGTAATGCATCGTTTCCGGAACTGGTCTTCATGCCTTATATAATTGGAGGATTTGCAGTATTGGTGCTTATCGGGGCTGTACTGAGGAACAAAAAAGCGCTGGCTGGTCTGATCGGTTTGTATGTTGCACTTGGTGCACTTGGTATCTGGGATATGTATCGCTGGCTGAAAAAGTTCGGTACCGATCTTGATCCGAAGGCACCGATTGAATTGGAACCCTTTGTTCCTCCATTAATCGGGGAAAACACAATTGCCAACTTTGTCACGAATAGTGCGTTCAGTTATGGGGCTTATCTTCTTGCGGTCGTGTTCCTGTTGCTCGTTATTCCTTTATGGAAGGATCGAAAACTATGAAACAGGTGATCATAGGCTTGTTGCTAGCCGTGTGTTTATGGCTGCTGCCTGGGGTGGCGGCAGCTAATGGCAGCAATGAAATACAGAATCTGATTGAAGAAACGCCGGCCGGAGGAGAACTGATACTGGAGAAAAAGACGTATAAAGGAAACGTCCTCATCACAAAACCGATGACGGTAAAGGGGAAGAATGGAACGAAGGTACATGGAGACGGAACTGGTAATGTTATAGAAATAGAAAGTCCTGATGTCACGTTAGAAAACTTGGAAATCCGCTACAGCGGCAGAAGTCGTGATACTAGTGAAGAGTTCGCAGGTGTCAGAGTGCTGGATGAAAATATTACACTTAAAAACCTGGATATTGCGGAAACATATCATGGCATTTATATTAATCAGTCCAAACATATTGTGATAAAAAATAACACGATCGTAGGCCTCGATACACCGTCACTTGGTGATATGGGGAGCGGTATTCACATTGTCCGCTCAGGCGACAATCACATCGAGGGAAATTCCATTAAGCAATCGCGTGATGGAATCTATGTCGAATACTCCGATAATAATGAAATCATTAATAATACAGTAAAGGAAACACGTTATGGATTACATTATATGTACTCCAACTTTAATCGATTCGAAGCGAACAAGTTCATCCAGAATACCGGTGGTGCTGCCATTATGCACTCCGATAATATTGAACTTCGGAATAATAGTTTTTCTTACAATCACGGTTCCCGCGCTTTCGGTCTCATCATCCAGGGAAGCAGGGAGATCGACGTCATCGATAATAAATTCTATTTAAACCAGCGTGGATTGTACCTGGAACAATCGACCAGCAATATGATTGAGGGGAATACGTTTTTCAAAAATAAAATCGGCATAGAAGTCTGGTCTTCCAGCACCTCCCATTTTTTTATTAAGAATTCGTTCCATGAAAACAGCAGTGATGTGATCGCAGTTGGGGGCGAGTCCAACAATCAGTTTTTCAAAAATGGGGTAGGCAACTATTGGAATACTCCGATGCTTGACCTCGATCAGGACGGAACAGGAGACAGGGAAATGACTTCTACTTCAGCTATCAGTCAGCTTATTGAAGAAAACGAGCTCGTCTATTTGTTTTTGGAAAGTCCGGCCATGACTGTTTATGAACAGCTGAACAACCTGCTATCTGGACAGCAAACGATGGCGCTCGATAAATATCCGCTTATGAAAGAGAATCCATCAGCGAATGAGGCATGGATGTTTGGCGGGGCCGGGATTTTGGCTGCAGGAATTTACATGTGGAAAAGAAGGAGGCGGATGTAATGGCTTATTTATGGAAAGAGGGGCTGGAACAAGCGCGAGGGATGGGACTATGGATCGGGCTGGGGCTGGTGATGTTGACCTCGATTTTTCTTATCGCAGAAGCCCGGACTTACCCGGACGAACTCGCATTTGAAGCACTGCTCTTATCTTTATATGATATCAATATTTATCTGCTTCCGTTATTTGCCTTGTTTATCGCTTCCTTCGCCGTCTTTCAGGAAAAGGAACTGAAGACATTGATGATTTTGCTGACAAAGCGAGAGTCTCATTTATCGTTTTTGGTGAAAAAATCTTTTGCGATCCAGTTCGTAGTTCTGGCAGCATTCGTGCTGGGATACTTTGTGCTTGCCTTGTTTATGAAAGCTTTTCTGTCTTTTCAGATCACAAGCTTTTTAACATTCCTTTTTATCATTGTAATTTTCTTACTGATCTTCAACCAGCTCGGCATTTTGCTTGGTACGGTTTGTAAATCGAAGATGCAGCTGGTGGGTGCCAATGTGCTCGTCTGGTTCGTCACCGTCTTTTTACTCGACTTGATGTTCCTATATTTCCTGCCGGCGGTTTCCTATGACAATGTCCAGGTATTTTCGTGGTTCTATTTCCTGAATCCAATTCATGCCATGCGGTTTTATTTGGAAACATCATTGGGATTATTTTCAATGGATCATTTATCCAGGCTGTTGAATGAAATGATCTTCATGGATGTCAGGTACTTCCTTTTGATCAATGTCATTACCTGGCCAGGATTATTCTTTCTATTATCAACGAAGTTTCGTCATGGAGGTGAGCTGCGTGATTGAAATCAAAGGTCTCTCTCACGCCTATCAGAAGAATAAGGTGCTGGATGCTATTCATTTAACGATTGGTGCCAATGAACGTTGTGCGCTGGTAGGAAGGAACGGTGCCGGGAAGTCGACGCTGATCCGGCTCTTGCTCGGTTTGGAAAAAGTGAAGAAAGGGACGATTACACTCGCCGGTCATTCCAATAAGACCGGCAAGTGGAAGTCACGCGTTTCTTACTTGCCTGAGAAGTTCCAACTGTACCCACACTTGACTGGTTATGAGAATATGCGTTTTTTTGCAAGCCTTGCTGAAAAAGAAATATCAGACACGATCATTGAAGAGAAGCTGAAACTTGTGGCCTTATGGGAGGATCGTAATAAGACGGTTACGAGCTACTCGAAAGGGATGCTCCAGCGACTTGGGCTGGCGGTGACGTTATACTACGATACCGATATCATCATTTTGGATGAACCGACGAGCGGACTGGATCCGATCGGGCGGGAAAAGTTGTTGCAAATCATCGATGGACTAGAAGGCAAAACGATACTGATGGCCTCCCACCATCTTTCCGAAATTGAACGCGTCTGCACCGATGTAGCATTTTTAGAAGCGGGAAAATTAACGAAATATAACATCCATGAATTTATAGGAGAGCAGATGAAGAGGGGGAGTTGGGCATGAAAAAGCTAGTACTATTGGTATTGGTGATGGTCTTTGGATTAGCGGCATGCGGAGGGAATGATATCGCTTTTTCGGTTGAAGATACGCCATTATATAAACAGGGAGAAGCCTCCGTGGTGACGGTCCGTGCTGAACAAGGTGGAGAACCGGTGCAAGGACTTACCTTGAAGGGATTGATGGAAATGGAAAAAATGGATCATGGCGAGATTGACATCAACTTTTCGGACAACGGCGACGGTACCTATACCGGAGAAGTAGAACTACCGATGTCAGGGGAATGGATACTCGATCTGACTAGCGGGGATGCGGAAAAAATTCTGACAATCGACGTCGGTGAAGGGGGATCGCGATGAAAATCTGGGTGCTTATACTCGGGATGATGGTTGTACTTATAACGGCTGGATGTCAACCGGAAGCAGCAGAACAGAAAGAGAGTAGCAGTGTCAGCGCAGAAGAAGTGGATGCCACTTTACGTGAGAATGAAGTGGTTCGGATCGGGGAAGAGGTGTTCTTGGATGAAGATCTGACATTGTACACGTTGATGCAGCAGGTGAAAATCGAACTACTTCGGCATCAGGATGAGCAGCAACTTTCTGGTGATGAGCTAGCTGACAGGCAGAAGTACTGGGACGATCAAATGGCCTATCTCGATAACTATAACGTCCAGTTGAATCATTTGATCGAGTTGAATGCCATGGCTCTGCTCGCTGAAGAAAAGAGCTATTTTATCCCGGCTGAGAAAATAGAAGCCCAGCTCGATGATTTGAAAGGTAAAATCGCGAAAGCCGAACAGGCTGCTGATTTAGTGGAAGCATATGGGCAAGAAAACTTCAAGCAGGCGATTCGTCCGTATCTCGAAGCGTCGATGCTGCGGGATAGAGTCAGCAAGGATTTGCTGAAAGAACTGGAACAAGAAAATCCTGATGCCAGTGAGCAGGAATTGAATTATTTACTGGCCCAACGTTTTGAGGAATTGTATCGGGATCAGCTTGAAAGTTTGGAAATAGAGGTCCGCCCGGGCCGTTAACCGGGCATGCACCAGATTATAATACCATCGTACCTAGAAGAGAGCTTTCGCTTTAAAAGAAGGCTTTCTTTTTTGTTTTGGTAGATTAATTGGGAAATGGGAGGGGAAGACAAAAAGGAGGGATGAACCAGAAAGGATGAGTTTCTTGAATATCTCAATCAACGGAAAAGTTGCAATCGTAACAGGAAGCTCTAAGGGGCTGGGAAAAGTGATCGCTCAAAAGCTTGCCGACAAAGGCTGCAAAGTCGGCATCAATTATCGCAACAATGCTGAAAAAGCCAATGCGGTCGTTCAGGAAATCCAGGAGCTTGGAGGAGAAGCGGTTGCTTTTCAGGCAGATATCACGGATGAAAAAGAGGTTGTCAGTCTGGTGGATAATATGGAAGAGCATTTTCATCAAACGGTCGATATTATTGTTAATAATGCCAGCGGGCCACAACCTGAACTGTCGTTAGAGGAAGTGACCTGGGACGATTATGTAGATCAATTGGACTTTTCGGTAAAGGCTCCATTGCTTCTGACCAAGCGTGTCATGGCGGGTATGAAAGAAAAACAGTGGGGAAGGATCATCAATATTGGCAGCGAAGTGGTCACCATGGGTAATTCCCATTTTTCCAATTATGTTACCGCTAAATCTTCTGTCGTCGGGATGACTCGTTCCTGGGGGAACGAACTAGGGGAATACGGGATTACCGTGAATGCTGTGCATCCCGGCTTTACCCCTGTCGAACGCCATGGGGAAGTGACGGCAGAAAGTGCGAAGGGCTATCTGGAAGATGTCCCGTTACAACGATTGGGAACTCCGGATGATATCGCATATATGGTGGGTTTTTTATGTAGCGATGAAGCAGGATTTGTTACAGGGCAAAACATCAATGTCAATGGCGGCAATACGCTAGGCATTTAACGCTGATAATCAGGATATACTGAGCTGGAGTTACCGCTATAGGCTTTTTGTATTACCGTTGCAGGAACTTATTTTTTAAAAAAGAAAACGATACCCCAAAGGAAATCAGTATATAAGTAGTTCAGTTTTAGGTGCAATTCACTCAAATTGTACATAATATTGGACTGCTTTTTTCTTGTCAAATTGCATAGTACTGTTAATTATCAGGGTGCTTTTTGAGAAGCATTATGTAAATTTTTTAGAGTTAGGAAAATTTACATAGGTGAGACTAATAATGATTCCACTATTCCAATGACCGGATCGACTTCTTCAAAAAATGAAAATATAAATCCAGTATAATCAGGCCGATCCCATAGGCAAGAAACGTATAGAATACATTCCAAGGAGGATGGTACACCACTTTATTGAAATACAGAGCTATCATTTCTGCAACATTTAAAAATAATATAAATCCTAAGTACACTTTCCATCGTTTCCATTTCTTAAAATAAATCAAATACGTAAAAATCAGGCCGGCTGATGGATTGTAGCCAAAGTCTATGTTTAGTGAGTTAAAAATTATAAAATCAGTTTGTGGATGGAGGTTCCAGAATCCCCATTCCATACCGATTTGATTCAGAGATAACGATAATAGCGACATGAAAGGTGCGACAGTCAAAAACAATAAAGGAACCCGGCGACAGGTTAGAATCGCAATTGACCAAGGAATAATAAAGCCTATGACAAAATTAAAAAGAATGGGGATCACCACTTTTTAAAAGGGTTTTGTTATTACTTATTATCAGCTTAGGAATTAATTTCATAATTGGTAAAAATATCAAGTTGTAAGGAGACGATTATCTTTTCTTACTTAAAATATCGATAAAAAAGGACCGCCTCGCTTGAGAGACAGTCCTGTGATTTTAATGGTTATAAGAAGTGCGGAAGCGTTTATTATCGCCAATCGGCTTGTTTCCAATATAATTGTGGAAGAAAAATTCACCTGCTGCCACAACGATACCGGCAAGCAGACCTGCTGACATCCAGGAAGAGACATCGTTACTTCCAAACATTGGGCCTATCACTGCGATCACTAAGAATGCAACCCCGATGTCTGCAGTGGTCGCTATCATATTGGTGGTTTTTGGATAAAGCTTCAAATCACCCAGTGGATATGAAATGGCTCCAAGTACGATAGTGATAGCCAGAACGGTTAGCAGCGAAACATTAAATCCCAAAGTCAAAACGACGAACAACGCAACAAATGTCATCAATCCTTTGATCGCAAGCGCCTTCACATGTTCCATGGTATCACTCCTTCTCTGGTGATTTTTTGCCAATTTTCCTGATTACAATTAAAACCTCTATTGTCCAGTCTTTGGACTTATAACATTTATTCCCATCTAAACAGGAGACAAACGTAAAAACAGCCATATAAAGGAATTGAAATATTCTTTTAACATTAAAAACACTACCTGTATATCAACGGGTGGTGAATTCTTCTTTTAGCAAGTATCCCAACTGAGGGAAGCGGAGTCCTGTTTTCCATCCTCCAACACCCTTCAGGTCATATTTTTTGACGAGACGGAACTTCGGAAGCAAGGAACGGGCATCTTCGAACCACACTTCATGCGGATCGCCGTTTTTATCTGTGTAACGGAAGGAAGGGTTAGCATGGTAGTAATTATACTGGATGCTGCTTGCATGTTCGGCAGCTATTCTTAATGCTTCTTCCTGGGAGTAGGCCTCCGCATATTCCTCATCTGCCAGATTCCAATCATACGCATACATGGCAATTCCTAAATAGATCTTTTCCCCAGGAATAACGGAAGTTGCGTATTCAAGAGTCTTGTCTACTTTTTTAATCGGCGCAATCGGACCAGGATCACCGCCAGCCCAATGCCAATCATAGGTCATCAAAAACAAGAAATCGGCATGAGTACCGAGGGTCTGGTAGTCGTAGGCTGCATGATAAGCAGGGTTGCGATCACCTTTCATTGGAGGAATTGCCAGTCCGACTTTGGCACCGATTTTACCCAGGCGCCCGTTTAACTTCTTAATAAAAGTATTGTAATTGGACCTGTCTTTCGGGTGGAGGCTTTCAAAGTCGATGATCGCTCCTTTATATTCTTTTTGATGCACGAGTGTTGCGATGTTTTCGATCAATTGCCGCTGTTTTTCCGCATTTGCCAACAAATCATGAGCAAGGTCAGGGTCAAATCCTTCAGCGGTCAAATTGGTAATGGTAGCATAAGGCGTCATACCTTTTTTCCATGCCAGTTCAATGGAATCCTCCCCATGCAGGCTGCTTAAGGACCCATTAGCATCAGGTCGGTATTCAAAAAAGCTGATCGAATCAAGGTAGTTACTGTAAAAGTTCATTGCCCATTTATTCTCACCAGGAGTGGAGGGAACGAAAAAAGCTCCGATGGTAGCATCTGTTTTATTGCTTTGTGGAATCTGTAGTCGCTGTCCGTTAACGACAGTGTGTGATGTGATACCATTTATTTCCATGAGATTTTTCACGGATATTTGATGAAGGTTGGCTATTTTCCAGAGTGTATCGCCAGGTTCTACTACATACGTGTTCCCAGGTACAAGTAAGGACTGACCGGGCAAAAGTTTCGCGGGGTCTGCCACTCCATTAATGTCTTGCAGTTCTTTAGTGGATCGGTTGTACACCTCCGCAATTCTCGACAAGGTGTCATTTTTCTTAACCGTATAAATGATACTTGCATGGCTCGAGGATATTGGCACGAGACAAAGGAGACTTAATATAAGGAAGAAGACTAATTTTTTCATAAGCAGACCCTTTCTGTATCGTTTTCATGTCCATAGTCTGAGCCGAATGAGCATCATTATGCAGTTTCTTTTTTTAGGCTTTGTTAAATCTCCGAGCTGATTTTACAGATAATCTCCCATTTGCGGAAGACCAGTTTCGAGACTTTAGGTTGCGGTGGTGGCTGGGAAAACGGATCGCTTTCCGTGGGCATGAGGTGAGCTTCCTCAGGCTTCGCCTTGCGGGATCTCACCGATCATGTTCTTTCCACAGGAGTCTCACCGTTTTCCCAGCCACCATATGTTTGTAGGAAGCTCGAAACTCCACTTGAAAATAGCGTACTTTTGGAAAAGAAAATACAATAATTTCAGCATTGTAATAGCGTTCCTCGCAAATCATGGAAATATATTTAAAGGCGATTTCGATAATCTCTTTCGGTAAAGGGAGTAGGGGAAGGATGCATAGCCGTCAAGCTAAGCTCTAAAATTTTTGTATCTCCCCTTATATACGTTATCCTTCCTTCAAGAATTTTCTAAGGAAGGATGATTTTATGAAACTAATGAAACACATTCGGTCCATGGCTCAA